>JABXJV010000565.1 GCA_013375355.1 Candidatus Helarchaeota archaeon | reverse complement strand
TCACATATTTTTTTGTATATTCCGAGATAAGTTCAAGTGCTGCTATTTGAATTTTAAATTGATTTTTTAATAGATCTCCAAAATGGATGCCAATAAAAATGGGAGTATCTTTTCCTTTAATTATATTAAAAATTTTGACTATTTGAGGAGGAACTAAAAATATACTTTTCCATTTGCCTTCTGCTACAATTAATTGATAATTATTTTTGACTTTCTCAAAAACCCTTGCTCCAAATTTTGAATTAATATCTTTTTGTATGAATCTTTCTTCAGACGGAGATATAAACCTGAATTTTACCATATATTTTTACCTTTTTCTCATTTTACAAATAAAAAATCCTTCAGTTCTATGAAAATGGGGGTAAAACCTTTTGCTTTTTATCAAATTTGGCTCCAATTTCGATCCAAAAGCATTGGTTAATCCTTCCTTTCCAAAACTTATGTTTAAATCTAAAATCTCTACTTCTTTTTCCTTCAAAATTGAATTTATTACAAATTCATTCTCTTCAGGAGCGATAGAACATGTTGAATAAATTATAATTCCGCCCCTTTTTACGCATTTAATAGCAACACGTAATAAATTCTTCTGTCTATCAGAACAAAATACAATATCTTCCAATTTCCTACTTTTTTTTCGTGAAGGATCGAAACATATTAATCCTTCTCCAGTACAAGGTGCATCTAATAATATTTTATCCGCTGTTATTCCAATTTTTTCTATTTCTAATGCGTTTAAATTAAAACCAATAGTATTTTTTACTCCACAGCGTTCTAAATTGAACCTTAAAGATTTTATTCTGTTAGGATTGATATCAAAAGCTAAAATAACTCCCTCATTCCTCATTAATTGGGCTAAATGTGTCGTTTTTCCTCCAGGGGCAGCACACATATCAATTATTATATCATTTGGGGAAGGATCCAAAACTTGAGCGGGAATCATTGAAACTGCTTGTTGTATATAATAATATCCTAAAAGATATTCCGTTGTAGCACCTAGAGGATATTTACTTTTAGTAACCCAGAACCCATAATCAGACCAAGGAATATTTTTTAATTGAAACCCTTTTTTTTCTAATCTCTTTTTTATTCTTAATGGATCCATCTTTAATGTATTGAGTCGAATTGATGGAAAAAATTTTGCTTCATTAGCTTCCAAGAGCTTGATTGTTTGCTCTTTTCCAAACAATTTAAAATATCTTTCTACCATATATTCTAAATATCCAAACTTTTTTGATAATTTTTTAATTATCAATTCATCATCCATGTTTTTTCCTCAAATTTATTAATATAACCGTGATTTTCATGATTGAAGTAGAATTGAAAGCTTGGTTAGAGAATGAAAGGAAACTCGAACAACATCTTAATCAAATAGGTGCAAAATATCTAAAGACAATAAACCAATCTGATATATATTTTAATCATCCTAAAAAAGATTTTAAAAAAACTGATGAAGCACTGCGAATAAGGCAAGAAGAAAATAAATATATTTTAACTTATAAAGGTCCAAAATTGGATAAAAAATCAAAAACCCGGGAGGAATTAGAAGTCCGTTTTGAGGAACAGACAAAATTACAAGAAATTTTAGAAAAATTAGGCTTTAAAGAGGTATATGAAGTAAAAAAATCAAGAAAAATATTTGACTTAGATGGAATTAAAATTTCAATCGATAATATCGAAGATCTAGGAACATTTATTGAATTAGAAACAGAAGTTGATAATAAAGAAGAGGTTTTAAAAGCAGTAAATCTCTTATTGGCGAAATTAAAATTATTAGGTATTTCTGAAACAAAGACGGAAAGACGTTCATATCTTGAATTATTGCTAGAGAAATTTCAAAATAAAATATAATGCTTTAAAGACTTATTGTGCAATTTTCTCCAATAATCAATTTATAACCTGACTCTGGAAGTTGTTCTTTAATTGATCCTATTATTGAATTCTTACCTATTAAACTATCTATAATTCTTTTACCACAATTAATATGGGTTTCTCCAATAATTATCGAACACTCAATTTCTCCTCCGATTATAGTTGTATTATCACCAATGGATGTGTATGGTCCCACATATGTATTTGGTCCGATTGTACAATTATCACCAATTATTACTGGTCCTCTTATTCTCGTGCCCTCTTTAATTATTGTGTTTTCACCAATATCTACATTACCAATTATATTCACATTTTGTTCAATTTTTCCTTTTAAAGAAGATTTCAAATCCATCAAAACTAATTGATTTACTGCTAATATGTCTTGAGATGTACCAGTATCTTTCCACCATCCTGTAACTATTTTGGCATGAACTGCATGATTTGAATCGATCAATCCTTGAATTGCTTCAGTTATTTCCAATTCATTCCTCCAAGAGGGCTTGAGTTTACCGACAGCATCAAATATCGTTGAATTGAAGAAATAGACTCCTACTAGCGCTAAATCAGTTTTTGGCTCCTTTGGTTTTTCCACGAGTCTTATAACTTTATCACCTTCCATTTCAGCAACACCAAACTGTTGTGGATTAGGTACATGACATAATGAGATCAAAGCATCATATTTAGAGTTTTTATATTCTTCATATAAGTCCTTAATACCATTCTTTAATATATTATCTCCTAAATACATCACAAATCTATCATCTTTTAGAAAGTCCTTTGCAATCTTGACAGCATGTGCTAATCCAGCAGGTTTATCTTGTTCTATGTATGTTACTTTTAATCCGAATTTAGAGCCATCTTCAACTGCATTTTTAACTTCGTCTTTTGTGTGCCCTACAATAATACCCACATCAGTTATGTCACACTCTTTAATATCTTCTAAAACATAGAATAAAATGGGTTTATTAGCTACAGGTATTAATTGTTTAGCTCCAGTGTGAGTAAAAGGTCGTAATCTGGTTCCAGTTCCACCAGATAAAACTAATGCTTTCAAACTTATTCACCATTAACTATTTTTCTTTTTTTCCTTCATTAATGAAAGTGCTTCAGATATTGTTAATAATTTTATTTTTAAAATAGTTGAAGCTTTTGTAGTATCCAAACAACTTAATTTAGGTCTTTTTGCTAACTGTTCAAAATATTCGATAGGGGTTATAAGTTCTTTCTTTAAATTAAAAACTTCTGCAATTTTTAATGCAAATTGGTAACGAGTCAAGCATTCTTTTCCACAAATATGAAATAAATCATATTGATTTTTTTTAACTATCATCAATAAAGCTTCAGCTAAATTATCAGCTAAGGTTGGGGTATTAACTTGGCTGGTTACAATTTTAATAGGTTCAATATTTTGCAATTTATTAATAATCCAAGTAACATAATTGGTTTTTTGTTCTTTTGTATTCCAACCAAATATTACGCTAGTCCTAGCAATTGCATATTTAATTTGAGATTCATTAATCGCCTTTTCACCTTCTAATTTTGTAATGCCATAATAACTAATTGGGTTTGGACGATCTGATTCAGAATAATTTCCTTTCTTACCATCAAAAACAAAATCAGTGGAAATATAAATTAAATTAGATTTTGTTTCTTGACAAGCCATAGCCACGTTTCTTGGCCCCTCTACATTGATATTCCAAGCTTCTTCATGATGATCTTCACAATAATCGACTGCAGTTAATGCAGCAGTTAATATTACAATATTAGGCGATATTTTTTTTATTGATTTTAAAACATATGATTTATCTGTTATATTAATTTGATAAAAATTAGATTTATCAATGTTTTTAATAGGTTTAAGGTCTGCACCTATTGTCTTATAATATTTTGAAAAGAGTTTATATGTCTTTAAGCCGAGTAACCCACTACTTCCAATAATTAAAACTCTTTCCATTTTAATCAATATTAAATTGAATTAAGTTACTAAAATTGTTATCAAATTACCTTAAAATTAGAGGGTATTTGGATTTCATTATAAATTATATTTTAGTTTTATATCTTCTTTCATAATATTCTTTATATTCTCCAGATATTACTTCATTTATCCAATCTTGATTATTTCGGTACCAATTAATAGTTTTTTTAATCCCTTCATCAAAGGAGATTTTAGGTTTCCATTTCAATTTATTTCTGATTTTTGAAGAGTCTATTGCGTATCTTCTATCATGTCCTGGTCTATCTGGAACAAATTTAATTAAATTTTCAGATTTATTCATTATTTTTAAAAGTAATTTAGCTAATTCCAAATTCTGAAATTCTTTATTAGCCCCAATATTATAGATTTCACCTACTTTTCCCTTTAAAAGTATATCCATAATAGCAGAACAGTGATCTTCGACATAAATCCAATCCCTTATATGAAGTCCGTCTCCATAAATAGGAATTTTCTTATTTTTTATTATATTTAATAGCATTAAAGGCAAAAATTTTTCGGGAAATTGATTTGGACCATAATTATTTGAACATCTAGTAACAATTATCGGCAAATCAAAAGTTTTATAATAAGATAGTGCCAGTAAATCAGCAGCTGCTTTACTTGCAGAATACGGGCTACTAGGAGTAAGAATTGAAGATTCAGTGAAATAACCTTTACCTTCAATAGATCCATATACTTCATCTGTTGAAATTTGAATATATTTTTCTACTGAATTTTTAATAGCACAATTTAATAAAGTTTGAGTTCCTAACACATTAGTTTTTATGAAAATATTTGGGTTTTCTATAGAACGATCAACATGAGATTCTGCAGCAAAATTGATAACACATTGACATTCTTTAATTAGTGAATCAACCAAATCAAAATTATTGATGTCTCCTTTTACAAATCTATATCTTGGATCATCTTGAATTTCAACTAGGTTTTTTAAATTTCCGGCATAAGTCAAGGCATCTAAATTTAATATATCAAAATTACTATACTCTTTTAATACATATTTTATAAAATTAGAACCAATAAATCCTGCCCCTCCTGCTACTAAAATTTTCAAAATTTAGCCGTCCTTCCTTTTCCAGTCATAAGGTATAGATTTATCGTCAGGTGGAACTCGAAATTCATCAGGGTCATCATAAACATATACTTCAGTTACACAATTAACAACAATTGCCTCTGTTTCGCTCACACATTTCCACCCGTGAAGTACCCCAGGAGGAATTTGAATTAACATAGGATTATGTATCCCGATATAAAATTCATTAACTTCACCTTTAGTGGAAGATTTTTCTCTATTATCAAAAAGTGCTACTTTTAGCATTCCAGCTACACAAGTAAAATTATCATATTGTTTTTTATGATAATGCCATCCTTTTACTACCCCAGGATAAGTAGTAGTTATATAAACTTGACCAAATTTAATGAATATATCGTCATCAGATCTCAACATTTCCATTAATCTTCCCCTTTCATCGGGAATGACCTTTAATTGTTTTGTTTTAACGCCGTCAATCATATCTAAACATCCATTAACATAAATTTACTTAATTCCAATATGTCATATTAGTTAAAAATTGATATTTTTAGTCTAAATTAACCTTTTTTCTAAGAAATTTTAAAAATTGCTCCCCAATTTCCTCATCAGCTAAACAAATATCTACAAATGCGGTGGCATAGGCAAAAAAATTTCCAATATCATATCTAATGAAATTTTCAGCCAATTCTATTGCCAGAATTTCTTTATTTTTTTTCAGTAAAATAGAAATACTGTCGGTTAGTTGAAATTCTCCACCTATTCCTACTGGTGTTGCTTTTATTGCATCAAAGATTTCTGGACTAAATGTATAACGACCTGCAATAGCTAAATTGCTAGGAGCTTTTTCAATTGGTGGCTTTTCTATAAGTTCGAGAATTTTATAAACCCCTTCTTGTATAATTTCCGCTTTAATCACTCCATAACGGGAAACTTGCTCCATAGGAACTTTTTCAACTGCTATAATTGAAGAAGCATTTGTTTTCGTGTGGAGATCTATCATATTTTTCAAAAAATTCTTTTCATCATAATTTTTTGATTTAATTATTGTATCTCCCAAGCTCACAACGAAATTTTCTTCATTTACAAATTTCTCAGCTAATCCTATAGCATTTGCTAAACCAACAGGTTTTGCTTGTCTCGTAAAAAAGAATTGGACACCTAATTTATCATATAAATTTATTTCTTTAATGTATTCCTCTTTACCTTTATTTTTTAAAAAAGTATTCAATTCAGTATCTGTATCAAAATGATCTTCTATACTCCTTTTTTTTGCACCCGTTATTATCAAAATCTCTTTAATTCCTGCTCTTGCGGCTTCTTCAGCAACAAATTGAATAACTGGTTTTCTTCCTACTGGTATCATTTCTTTCGGTTGAGATTTTGTAGCTGGAAGTAAACGAGTTCCAAACCCAGCAGCTGGTATAACACATTTTCGTATCTTTGTCATATTTATCAACTTAAAATTGAAAAAATATTTGGTTTTTAGACTGTGTTTTAATCAATATTATTAATAAATAATTGTTTAGGACGTTATTTATAAAAAAATTTAATTAATTTCAATAAATATCTTCATCTTAAATATTGAATTAAATCTACTCAATTTAGTGAAATTTAATATGGATTCAATAATAAAACAAAGTATAGAAACTATTTTAAATAATTTAAAAAATGAGTTTGATATTGATCAAAAAAATATACTAGTAACAGGCGGAGCTGGTTTTTTAGGTTCTTGGATATGTGATATTTTAGTCGAAAAACGCGCTAATGTTATTTGTCTTGACAATTTTACAAGTGGATTAAAAGAAAATATTTCTCATTTATTTGATGAAGATAATTTTGAATTTATCAATCATGATATTACTCAACCTATTCATTTCGATAAAAAATTAGATCTAATTTTACATTTAGCTAGTAGAGCATCACCATTTGAGTTTGAAAAGTTTCCAATTCAAATTTTAAAAGCCAATACACTAGGGACTTGGATTGTACTTGGAATTGCAAAAGGAAATTCATGTCCATTACTATTTGCAAGCACAAGCGAAATATATGGAAACCCACCACCAGAAAAAGTACCCACCCCTGAAGAATATTATGGTAATGTGAATCCAATTGGTCCAAGATCGTGTTATGATGAAGCTAAAAGAGCAGGTGAGGCATTCGTAATTTCATATTATTTACAACATAATTTAGATGTCCGAATAGTACGAATATTTAATACTTATGGTCCTAGAATGAGGTCTGGAGATGTATATGGAAGAGTTATTCCTCGATTTATAGAACAAGCTTTGAAAAATCAGCCAATAACTGTTTTTGGAGATGGCACGCAAACTCGGTCTTTTATATTTGTAAGTGACGAAGTTGAAGCTATTATTCGAGCGGCACTTTTACCTTCTGCTAGAGGGAAAGTAATGAATATAGGGAGTGAAATGGAATTTAAAATTATCGATTTAGCAAAAATAATTAAAAATTTAACTAAATCCAGCTCTGAAATAACTTTTAATCCATTACCTAAAGACGACCCTCTTAGAAGAAGTCCTGATATAAGCAAAGCTAAAAAAATTCTTAATTGGGAACCTAAAATATCTTTAGTAAAAGGTTTAGAGCTAACAATAGAATGGTATAGAAAAAAATTAGAAATAAATAAATAAATAAAGTTATTTTCAGAATTACGGTGAATTTTCAAATTTTATTGTTTATAAAGAACTAAAAAAATGATATAACCTAGTAGACAAGAGCCTAATGGATTATTTTGATGAAATAATATAAAAAATGAATGTTTTTATAACCATTTGAACTTTAGATTGGTGTTATATACTAAATTTTAAACTTAGAGGATTTAAATCAAAAAATTTTCATATGGGAGAAATTTTCTAATAGATATCTCTAGTACTGATTTAACATAATTTCATTATGTATAATAGAAATTTGGGTTCAAAATTTGGAAGAAAACAAAAAATCAAGTTCATTTCGAAAAAATTTGTTATATTTGATATTTACTGTAATTACAATTATTGTAATTTTATTCTACCTTTTTATTAATATTCCCGTTGACACTTTTTTTCAAATAATAACTAATTTTATTTGGTTCTGGTTTATTATAACTTTCGTAGATCTATTGTTCTGTATGTTACTTAGGGGCTTCCGTTTGAAATTTCTTTTAAAGGAATTTAATGAAGGAGTAACTTACAGAGATTGTTTATTTTCGATATTTGGAGGTTATTATATTAATAGTATATCTCCAGCAAGATTAGGGGATGTTTATAATGCGTATGTCTTGAACAAATCAAGTAATGTAAATTTAGGACATTCAGTTGGTTCTATTGTAATAGCACGAATATTGGATTTAGCTATATTAGTAATTTTTGCTCTTACTACTATATTTTATCATATCTTTTTCGGAAAAAGTATATTTGTAGGATTAACCCCAAGTGTACTTCAATATCTACAACCGGTATTTATAATAATTATTGTTATAACAGTGATTTTCGTATTAATTATAATTTTTAAAGAAAAATTTTTAATTTTGTTGAATAAGATTTTAGGTCGTTTACCAATAATTAAGAAAATGGAAAGAAAAGAAAGTATTGAAAAATTATCTAAAGAAAGTATTGAAACTATCGAATATTTTTTGAAAAATAAGAAAATTCTTTTGATAACTCTTTTCTTAACATTTGGGATCGTATTTTTAGATACTTTAACAATTTTTTTCATGACACGGGCAATAAATTTTCCATTTACTTCTCTTCGGTTCTTTGCTAACGACCTGTATCACAATATGCCCTTATATTTAACAATAATGACTGGAAGTATGGCTTTATTATCATTATCTTTTGTTATCTTACCTGGTGGAATTGGACAATATGAGCTAGTTGGGGCTATCATATTAGAAAATATAGTTGGATTAGCATTAATACCATGGGGATTTACTGGTTTTACCTTTATGTTTATTGAACATCTTTTAGTTAGGGCAGTATTTTTTTCAGTGGGAGGAAATATTTCCCTCTATAAGTTAGGAAAACCAGAGAAGGTATTAAAAGAACTTAACGTTTAGATAAAAACTTTTTTCCCTTTAATAATTCTTTTAAAAAGAATTTTGTAAACCTAATTCCCATTCTCCATGTTTTAGCTTTTCTGGCCCCTCCAATTCTCTCTAATTCTAAAGTTGGAATTTCTTTTATTTTATATTTAAGTTTGGCAGCTCTGATTGTCATTTGAAATTCTATTTCATGTTCAGTTGCATCTTGATTTAATTTTAATAATTTTTCTTTCTTTATTCCTCTAAATCCATTAATAGCATCATGTATTTTTATTTGCCAAAATAAACGTACAAGTGTCGTAAAAAATAAATTTCCCATCTTACGAACTCTAACAGGGTCATCGCTATCATCACTTTGAGCTGTTTTCATAAATCGAGAAGCAATTACGAGATCATAGCCTTTTTCTAATTCATGTTTTATTTTTACAATATCATAAGGATTTTCATTTCCATCAGGACTGAAAAAAATTATATTTTCTTGAGTCGCATGTTTAGCACCTATCAAAAAAGCTATACCTCTGCCTCGATGTTTTTGAATCAAGAGTTTTAACTTTTTATTTGTTTTCATTTTCTCCTTATAAAATTCAATTGTACCATCAGTTGACCCACCATCAATAGCAAGAACTTCATCTACGATATCAAATGGGATTTTTTCATACATTTTATTTATAGGTTCTATTTCATTTAATGTTAAAATGACTAACGTAGTACCGATAGGGATAATCTCCTTTTGTATTTCCTTAAATTTTTTCTTTAAACCATTTCTTCTATAAATTTCTCAAAATTTATTATAATTAGCATTAAAAATTCTTTTCTTTGCAAATTGTAAATATACCGCTAATTAAGTTTTTTCTTTTATCCAATCAAAATTTCTATTGATTAGTACAAATAGCACTATTCCAATTAATATACAAAAAACTGGAATTATTGGCATTAAAAACCTAATTGCTACTATTTCAAGTTGCGTAAAACCTTGAAAGCTATAAAAAAATACAAATAAGAGAAGCCATGAAATAAGAAAAGGAAGAATTCTCTCTCTTCTATATATTAAAAAAATTATTCCAACGATACTTATTATAATTTCTATAAAAAATCCACTTATTATTGCTAACAATGAATTCAAGACATAAGTTATTGAAAAATATCCATTAGGTGTTAATATGGCATAGTCTAAGCCAGCCCCCTGAAATTCAGGTATTAACCACTGAAATCGATAAAAATGTTCGTAGTACCAAGTATAACCGAAAGTAAGAAAACTACCGAAATGAATCATATTATAAAGGAGCTGAAATGATATTAAAATCCCGATTATTAAAATAGTAATCATATATTTCTTCTTTTCTTTTATAATATCATAAATACTCTTTAAAAATGATGTTATAAAGTTACTTTCTTGTCGAAAATCATTCAAATATGTAAAAAATTTTTCTGATAATAAGATAAAAATAATAAAGCTTATTAAAATTAATAAATTCGAAATTCTGATTAATATCGCGAACCCTGAAAATATTGCAAGTAAAATGTAATTAAAATATGGAGTAATTTCATCATTTTTTTCATTTTTTTCGATTTTTAAAAAGAAATAAATCGAAAATAATACAAAAGCTAAAGAAGTAAAGTCAGACAATTCAAGAAAACCTATATTATGAATAAATTTTGGAAAAGAAAAAATGAAAATAAATGGATAAAAACAAAAAATAAGAGCACTATATAGAGCAATTTCTTCATTTTCAAACATATAATCCACGATTTTATAAAGTGAAAGAGTAGCTAACGACCCTAAAATTAAACCATTAAAAATGGCCCAGGGCAATAAAATAGATTGCGCAACAGGGATGAGGGGAATTAAGAAACCAACTAAATATGCAACAGCATAATTCGAAGTGTAATCTAATACATTTAGATAAATAATAAATTTCATAGGTTCATAAAGAGGCCCAGCAAAGCTGGGTTTAAAGATATAAAAAAAAGGAGCCATTATTAATGGTTGTCCCAACGTTTTTTGACTTGAAGGAAAGTAACCATTTGAAATAGGAACTCCAAATTCGACAAAATACAAATGGTCAGCAAAAGAACATGTACCTCGTAAAAAATACTGATAATCAATTAAAAGATAAATCAGTAAAATGATAGCTTTAATAAAAACAATAAAAATTAGAAAATTCCATCTATTTTTTAGAATCTCTTTAATTTTGTCAAAATCAATATTAATCATATCTTTATCACTTATGAGCTAATTAACGAACAAATTACCATGATTTTAATAAAAATATTTGGAATACTATTTTTTAATTGTAGTTTAAGATTTCATTTAAAAATTTTTAAAATTGATTCAGAAAAATTCTGAATTGAGAATTTTTTACTCTTTTCATAAGCTTTTTCAGCAATATCTTCTCTTCTCGAGTTATTTTCCACTAATTCTCTAGTGATTTTAATTAATTGTTTTAAACTGTTTATAAGAAATCCATCCTTTCCATTTTCAATAACTTCCACTTGGCCTCCACCATTAAATACTATAGGAACACAATAATTCTGCATTGCTTCAATATTTGTAATACCAAAATGTTCGTATAACCAAGCTTGTGCTTCATCTTCCTTAAAATATAACCCTCTTAAATTCCAATATATTTTTGCTTTTGAATAAAATTCTCCCAATTCAGTGAATTTCGCATTTTCATGAAAAATAATGGGATAACCCTTTGCTAATGATTTAAGATAGTTCAAATAAGCATCTTGATTCGCTTCTTCTACAGTCCCACCAATTAAATGTAGCTTCCAGTCTTTTAAACCAGTATCATACAATTTTTTGAATGCTCTAATAGCATCATGTTGTCGCTTAATTCCATATGGGTCAAATCGACCAACATAAATGATAAAATTTTCTTTATTCTCCTTTTTTTGAAAAAAATCAACTGGAGGATAAAGCACTCCTTTTGGTTTTACATTCCATAGATTTTTTGTCCATTTCTCTGTAAATTTAGAATTGCAAAAAATTTCATACCTATTGAAGAATCCAGTAGGCGGATTTAATAAATATAATAAAAATGTATAGGCTTTAATATATAAACTGTTGTAATATGTAAAAGTATTCCAAGTGAAATTTGTTGGAAAATGACATAACATTACATTCCTCTTAGCATGTGGATAAATACCTCTTGTCATATTTGAATTAATAAAAAAATCGAAATATCTACTATACTCGCTGATTGTATTTAAATATCCTTTAAAAAAGATCAAATTCAAAATAATATCCTTAAAAATTGTAGATAAAGAACCTTTATTTCCCATTCTATTAATGAAATTTAAGATTTTTTTGTAAATTTTATTTTTTCCAAAAAGACCCTCTTTTATAACTTTTAATTTCACTCTATCGAGCTTAACCTTGTAAGATTTTTCTAAAAATTTTCGCTTTACCTTTTTTATGCTAACCATTGTAATTTCATGTTTATCTTGTAGAGTTTGAGCAATGTACGTTGAGAATTTTCCTACAC
>JABXJV010000564.1 GCA_013375355.1 Candidatus Helarchaeota archaeon | reverse complement strand
CTGAAGGAGGGCAAATAATGGTCGATGAAACAGTTAAACAAATCAATGCCTTGTGGAAGTAAGTGGTATATTTTTTAATAAAAAAAGCATTTAAGAACTAATCGTAATTGCACCTTTCTGCTGAATGCCGTACATCCCGGAATCGAATTGATACATACGGATTACCAGTCAGAAACAATCATATTAAGCATAGATAAACATAATTAGCAGTAAATAACATTTTAATGACAATAAAATCAACTTTAATTTCACTGGAGGTTCATAATATTTACTCGAAGAGGGATCGAACCTCTGACCTCCTGCTTGTAAGACATATGTCCCTACTTTTTAAATAACTTTGTAACTCTATAATAAACAACCTAAATGCGTATGGTTGCCGAACTTACCTCTCTTTCTTTATGGTGCCACCAAAGTCACGAAAGCCACCATTTAACACCAAAAGTGGCAAGAATTGACAAGGTGAAGTTTAAAAAAATTAATTAAATTTCAATAAGAAACCTGTCCAATTTTTTCAGAAGGCTCACATATTAACCTATTTAAATATAAAATAAAAGAGTGTAAATAGAATAATAATACTAACGATAATACCAACAACAATATGTAGAAAGGTTTTCTTCTCTTCTTGCAGCCTGATATTTTCTTTAATTAATTTTTGATGTTCAATAATTCTTTTTAACAAATAACTTATTTTTTCAGGTGGGAAAGGTTTCATAACGTAATCATATGCTCCTTCTTTCATGGATTCAACTGCATTTTCTACCGTTGCATAAGCAGTTATTATAACCACAGGAATATCTTCATATTTTTCCTTTAATTTTTTTAGAAGTGTAATTCCGTCCATTCTAGGCATTTTAATATCAAGCAGAATGACTTCTGGTTTATCTTTATCCAGTATCTCAAGAGCTTGCATTCCACTTTCGGCAGTTATAGGATTAAAATCATCCTCCTCAAGCCAGGCTGTAAGAGAATCTCTCATTATCATTTCATCATCTACTATTAATATTTTCGGTTTTTCAGACATTTTTTTCCTCTATATTTAGTTTTCTTGTTCACCATTTATTGGTAATTTTATTATACTACTCAGGTAACTAAATAGTTTGCATTTATTTTGCCATATATTTGGCGATCTTTAGTACGTGTTCATTAGGAAAAGTAAATAATTTATTGCTTCCGTAGTAAGTTTCATTTGCCTATCATTTAATGGTATTTTGAACTGCTGTTCTACATAATACAAACGAAAGGAAATGAAATCACACTTTTTATAACATTCCAAATTTATCTGCTGCAAACGTTAAAAGAATCCCCAGAACCAAAGCAGTTAAAGGAGCAATAATCCATATTACTACTATTTTTTTTACTGATGTCTCCTTTAAAATCTCCTTTTGCCCAAACTTTGAAATACCTAAACCTATAATTGCACTATTATTTAATTGAACAAGGGGAGTAGGAATACCTCTTGTAACCGAAGCGAGTAATAATAAACTTGCTTTAACAGTTGATATTGACATTGCTCCTAAGGGACCTAATTCAATAATTTCCTTTCCGGTTGTTTCAAGATTTAGTTTACCAAAAATTGAACTGCCAATCCCAAAACAAGGTGCTATTATTAAAGTACCGAGTATCATACAAAGCATGAAATTATCTTCGCTTTTAGGTATTCCCAATTCAAGTTAAACCATTGAAGTAATCGGTCCTGTAACATTTGTAGCGTTATTTGATCCAATTGCAAAAGCCACATAACACGACGATGCAATTACAAAATATTTTAATGAAGGATGCTGAGAAATCTCAGTAAATGGGATAATTCTTTTTCGTTCTAAGGGTATATAGATAAATTTTCCCACAAAAAAGGTAACAGCAAAAGAAACTAAAGATAGAATAAACTAAGTTGGTATAATTTCAAAAAGTAATTTATAAGTCTTAAGTATGTTGAAATATATTGCAGTACCCACAAGAGCGCCAATAGTCGATTGACTTGTAGATTGTGGTACCTTTAATAAATTCGCAAAAAATAATGATAATGATATTGACAATAATATTATTGTGGTAAGTCTAAATGTCATAGCATCATCAGGGAGAATACCCATGCTTATTGTTTTTACAACCTCCTTACCTGCAATTAAAGCTCCTGCCAAAACAAATATGCCAAAAAGCCCTGGAATCAGATTTTTTCTAATTAAATCTGCTCCGTAAGCGGCTGAAAAAGATGGAGAAGTATCACTTCCCCCCATATTTATTGCTAAAAACATAGCTGCCAAAAACGGGATAAAAGTATAGAAAACATTTTTTTATGATTTCATAATTAATTATTCATAATAAAAAATTTAATCCAATATTCCATATATCAACTTAATATAAGCCTATATTTGCAATTTTGTTAAATTATTATCGAAAGTAAAAATATTTTTTAAAAAAGCATTCAATTTTTTACATATTTAGGATCAACATGTCATTTGATCTTTTGATTTTCCTGCTCTTTTCTTAAAAATAAAATAATTAAAGACATCTATCCCACGACTCATATCTGGAAGTATTGTATTAAATCGAACAACAACATAATCGGTTGATCTGGTACAATATCTCAGCAAATATCTTCTTCT
>JABXJV010000563.1 GCA_013375355.1 Candidatus Helarchaeota archaeon | reverse complement strand
ATACTAAAATTCCGAACATTGCATTTTTTTAACATTTCAACATGTTCGGGCCATACTGACTTATGTAACTCAATGTATTCCTGTAATTTACTAGGTCTAACGGTAATTACTTTTCCATATCTTTTCATTTTTCTTAACACCTAATTTTTCCGTCTATTCTATTTTCCATCATTATTTAGTATCCAGATTTGACTTTGAAATTAATTTTATTCTCTCATTAAGTGGCATTAATTTTTCATGATCATATCCAACAGTACTTTGATACCAGTAATATGTCGTAGCATAATCAATCCAACACCGGTCTTTTGAAACTTTCCGGGAAAGACTTTTTTGAAACGACTTGAATAACCTTTCATTAGTCCAGTTTATTCGGAGATCTAAACTTTTATTGAACCCAATCGTGTTATTACCTCGGAAACGATAAATGCTCAATAAGGTAGGTTTCCTTAGATTAACATAATTGATTCCATTAAAAAGCCCATTAAATACTTTTTGAAAACCCCAACTAAAACCAAAAGAGTCTTCTGTACCTAAATAATCCACGCGAGGATTATCTTCACCATCAATTCTTATTTCGTTATTGCCTTCCATAACATAAGTGAAATCTCTAAATAATAGTTCATCAGTGCTGATACTATATGACCTTCCTATTAGATGCCCTTTGCCATTTACGTGAAAGAACTGTATATTAGTGTTACCATCTAATTGAAAAGCAAATCTTTTCCAAGTTGCGTGAAAGTAACCAAGATTTTCATCCCAAGATTCCAGGTTTTCAAACTCAACAAAACTATAATTCATTAAATCATATTTAGTTTCATTTACAAGGACAACTCGAGCTGATTTCTCAAATGGCATGGGTATAAAGCAATTATATGATTGGGGTGCTTTTTCAATAAAAAAGCTTGTGAAATGTTCTGCTCGACCTAAACAACCATCTGCAAAGAAATCACCTAATGGAACTCTAACTGAAGGAATGGGGTTATTATTGAAGTATATCTCGAGAATTAAACCTCGCAGACTTAACCCCTTCCGCTGCTCTTTAGTTATTTCAGGATCTTGGATAAAATGTTGAGTTGAGTGAAAATTAGTTATAACTGCGGGTCCCTTAATTTCTGCTATTGTCATGGTTTTACCTGCATCTAGGGATTCAAGTTCAGGATAAGAATCATACTTCCATCCTCCATTAGATGCACCGAAATGATACCTTTTTTTTAATCTGGAAATTTTTCTCCATTCTAACATCTTATGAACCTCTATTAATAGTGAATTGAATTAATTAAAATAAAAGTTCATTTACACAAAATCTAGTTTTAATTCTTATTCTTTAAAAAAAAACTCTATTTAAAAATTTGGTCTATGAGATCCTTAGCTTTTTCAAACTTGGATACTGCTCCCGTGAAATCCCTTAAATGAGGTTATGTTTTTTGTAGATTGAGAAAGGTTCAAAAAAAGAATTTAGAATATAAATAGTATAATTTTTTATATACGTATAACTTTTTATATATTATGACATCACCCTCAATTTCAATTAAACTGAAGAAGGAAATAATAGAGAAAATAGATTACCTAGTTAAAATTGGGCGTTATCCAAATAGAAGCGTAGCAATTCGAGAAATTATAGAGGAAAAATTGTCAAATGAAAATTATATTTTAGAAGACTATTTTCTTATTGAAGAAAAAATTAAGCCAATACTCCAGGAAATTCTAAAAATTACAGATTTAGAGATCAATTTAAAATCCAAGAAATCTGCAACAGAATTGGTCAGTGAAGGGCGTGAAAGATGAAAAATCTTTATTTAGATACCAATGTAATAATATCCTATTTAAGGAAAAACGATATTTTTAATGATTTATCAAATAAAATCATGAATTACAATAATTTTGAACGAATTGGTTCAACCCTGACAATTTTAGAAATTTCTTCCGTAATTTCAAAACAATTTGATAATATTGAGATTAATGAAGCAAAGATAAAAAATTGGGATAATTTAAGTATTGTTGAGAAAAAATTATTAGTAATATATTATTTTACTACAAAAATTCCAGTGAAATTTTATTTTACATCAAATAATGAAAAATTTTACATTAAAGACCAAGATTTAAGTATTAATGTTGATTTTTCAAAGGCTATAAGAATAGCTCCATTCTTTAATCTACGAACTATAGATAATTTACAGCTTTCTTCAGCCTTAAACATTAGAGATATAAAAAATATTCATTTGGATTATTTTGTCACTACAGATGAAGTAATATTAGATAATGCAAAAGAAATTCAAAAATTGACTCATGTAACTATTATTCACTCAGAGAAATTAATCGAAATTGAGAAAATATAGGAACCATAAATATTTTTTTCCAATATAATCCCTACTTAGAAAATATCTTGATTATTTTATTCTTTGGGGTAAAATTTCATTTAAGAGGATTCACTACTTTTATTTTTGGATACTTTTTAAAATCTATTTCATTATCCGTATAAATTTTATTAACATTATTTTCAAGCATGGATGCAATAATTATGGAATCATTTGTAGCAATTTTATTTATATCAGATATGTCAAAACCCTTCTTTAACGTACCTTTAGTAATGCTGAAAAATCGTAATTTAAAAGAGTCTAAAAGGGAGTTAATCCTATATTTTGCCTCGGATGAGTCTATATATTTCATGAGCTTGTAATGCGCTTCAATAGCGATTATTGGATTAATACAACCAATGAACTCTCCTTTTAATGCCTTTTCTAGTAAAGCCAATGATTTAGCATGGTCAGGAGAATTCTTGATGTTTGCAAAAATTATGATGTTGGAATCAATGAATGCTATTTCTGCCATAATTCTTCCTCAAGTTTGTCTAGATCTTCCTTCGATGGTGGTTTCTCCACTGTAACCGGGTTGTGAATGGCTATCCATAAAGGATCATTTTCTGGTGAAGTTTCTTCATTCAAAATTTTATCAATAACTAGCTCTTCGTTATTTAAAGCTTCCAATATTATTTTAGTTAGCAAATCTTGTTGTGTGATTTTCACATTCTTTTCTATTCTAAGTCTCGCTATGAACTCTTCTAATCTAGCCTTAGCTTCATCACTGATTTTGATTGAACTTGTCATAATAAGTAAAATATAAAATTCTACTAATATACTTTTCTACTTTTCTATGATGATTAATTAACTTTTCTCATGGATAAGAAATTATATTGGTAAGATTATTCTAATTCATTAAGTAAAATTTTCTCTATTATTTCTTTAGCTCCCCTGAATCTAGACACATCACCAACAAAGCCTTCCATACTTACTGCTACAGAAGGCTCGATCCCAAAAATGTTAATTAAAAATTTTTGTGAATATTACACCTCAACTTCCAAATTAATTTATTATAGAAATAAAATTTAATATAGTTTCAATTAATAGATACAATGAAAAAATCGAGGAAAATCAAAAATGGCAACTTTTAAAGAATTAAAAGAGGATTTGGAAAAAAAATTAGTAGATTTTAAAGAAGATTATGATAATAAAGTAAAAGAAGCAAAAGAGGAATTTAAGAGAGATTTAAAAGAGCTTCAACGAACGTGTAAACACCCGAAAGTATCAGTTTTGATAAAGGGTGGTTCTCAGAAAAAAGAAAAAGTATGTAAAATTTGTAATGCAAAAGTAAAAAAAGCCAAATTAACAATCCATATGCCTTAATATGCTTCTTCATAAAAAGCCAAATATTCAAAAATACGTAGTTTAATAGTGATTTTATGGAAAAAATGCTCGAAAAATT
>JABXJV010000562.1 GCA_013375355.1 Candidatus Helarchaeota archaeon | reverse complement strand
GGGCTTTTTTGCTCATCCTGCTGTTGCGGCTACGGCCCTCGGACAGAGCCTTCATGAGAGATGCTTGCACTCTCAGACACGAAATTACGTTAAAATAAATGCTTAAGCATATCGGCGGCAGACCCACCGCAAGTTTTCAGGACAGAACAATGTTCTTTCCATAAAATTAAAAGAAAGTAGCAACCTTTTTGTAAAAAGGTTGCACCAAAAACTTTTAAAATATTCCTAATCCCGAAGCTTCGGGATTAGGAATTATTTTTTCAACAATAAAAATATAAAGCCCGGCGCAACTTCCTGCTTCACCTTATCCACTGAGCATGATGGATAAGACGAAAGTGCGTGTCTCTCACGCTATCCCCGTCGTATTCCGCTTGCGTAAGAACAGCAGAGGGAACTAATCCCATTTGTTAGTATATATACGAAATTATTTTGGAAATGTCAAGGAAAAAATTTGATATGAAAAAACAGAGGTTTATTTCAATGCATCTCTATGTTAATTTTACCCGAAAAATATTGAGACGCATTGTCGTACGTCTCTACAACATTGATTTATTATAAAATAATATCATAAATTTTTAGGATTATATTCATCAAATTCCCATTTGGCAGGATTATTGATAATATATTCCCTAATCTTTTGTAATGATTTTTCAGTTCTTATAATATGGTCATAGAATCTGGATTGCCAGGAGAAGTACAAATGACCATTTTTATGACACCACCTTGTAACAGATGATTTAAAATGGTTAATAATTACAGATAACGAGCCTTTAACAGATTTAGAAAATTTATTCATTGATGATTTTCGTAGAGACACGCCATGGCGTGTCTCTACAACAATATTTCTATCATTATTGATTATTATAATTCCATGAATATGATTTGGCATCATTACAAATTCACCAAAATTCACGTTTTCAAAATGTTCTGGTATTTCTAACCAATATTGATTGGAAATTTTTCCAATTTCAGATAAATGCATCTCTTCATTATGCACCTTACCAAAGAAGCATTATCTATCTTTTGTGCAAATCGTAACAAAATAATATCCATGTGATGAATAATCCCAACCTTTAAGTCGTGTAGTTTCAATCCGATATTTGTTTTTACATAAGGTCATAGTTTAATTTAAAATTGAGACGCGCTGAATAGACACGCCATGGCGTGTCTCTACAATTAATTTTTTAAAATTTAGTAACTTATATGTGAAATGTCAAAAGGTTTTTTATTTTTTTTAGAAAATAGGAGACGCATGCAGTGCGTCTCTACGGTATTTGTTTCAGCAATTATTAAAAAAATTCAGAAAAAAATTTTAGGAAATTTAAGATTTGTATAT
>JABXJV010000061.1 GCA_013375355.1 Candidatus Helarchaeota archaeon | reverse complement strand
CTGCAATGGGCAGTCATGGAGGTAATACGGTCAGCGGACAGAAAGATATTCTTGATAGTTATGGAATAACAGAAGATAAGATTGGTGCACCAATTGTATGTTCAACGGCTGTAGTTGAAATCGGAAGAAACTCTTATGGGATGCCTGTATATTTTGATAAGATTGCTCTAAATTCAGATGGGATTATTCCAGTTAATCGGATTAAATCACACACAGATTTTCGCAGCATTATAGGAAGTGGAGTACTTAAGATGTTGGCAATTGGTCTCGGTAGAGAGAAGGGCGCAAGTCAGATACACAAACTTGGAGTCAGGGGATTAACAAAAGTTTTTCCGGAGTCTGCAAAGGTAATATTAAAAAAGGCTCCTGTTCTCTTTGGAGTGGGAATTATTGAGAATGCTCTTTTAGATGTCGCTCATATCGAAGCAATCGAACCCGACGATATAGAAAAAAGAGAAATTGAACTGTTAAAATGGGCGAGAGTGATTTCTCCAAAATTTTATTTTAAGAATATTGACCTTTTGATTATAGATGAAATAGGGAAGAATATAAGTGGTGTTTGTATGGACACGAATGTTATTGGGAGAATGATGGTCTGGGGAGAAGAAGAACCGGAATACCCAAAAATAAGCAGAATCGCAGCACTTAACCTGACAGATGAATCTCACGGTAATGTTATTGGCATTGGGCTGGCAGACTTTATTACAAAAAAGATATATGAAAAAATTGACTTTGATGTTTATTATACCAATATTTTAACCACATCGTTGATAGATAGAGGGAAAATCCCGATTGTTGCGGAAAACGATGAAGTCGCTATAAAATGGGCATTAAAAACCTGTTGGGCTGAAGATAAAAAGAAGGCTAAAGTAGCAAAAATAAGGAATACTTTAATGCTCAATGAAATATATGTATCAAAGGCAATTTTTGATGAAGAAAAGGAAAATGATAAAATAGAACCCATAGGTGAGTTTTTTAACCTTGAATTTGACAGCAGTGGGATGCTGTGTAATTAGAAAAACTTAGTATGTTAACTTTTTTAATCTCTTATTCGAAAAGTATAACAAAAAATTTTAATTATGATTAATTATATTGGAAAAATTAAAAAATGAAAGTAGTAAATCTTAAAGATAAATCGTTATTCGATATTGCAAGAAATATTACTTCTTTACTTGGGGTTGGAGAATCCAAAACTACACAAGATAAAAACGGTGTTATAATAGAGAGGATTAATCGGGAGAGTAATCTTTATCATATTCTTATTTTGAAAAAATTTGTCGATATGAAGACAAGAGAGTTCTCATTTTCTCTGGAAACAGAAGAAGGAAGTCTGAATCCAATGAAAGTTAATAAGTCATTAAAGTTGATAAACCTTAATTCTGTGGAGGTTTATTTGCCGAGTGTAATGATGGGGGAGGAGAAGAGAATAAAATTCAAAACTCTGGATATTAGTGGAAAAACGAAAGAGATAGAAATAAGAAAAGATACACTTTTCACACATGTTCCAGTAATTTCTACCAGAAGACCAAAGAAAAGACTCAAAAGATATAAAAAGGATGAGGTAATATTTAATGAAGGAGACTTCGGAAATGAGATGTATATAATACAGAAGGGTAAGGTTGGACTTTTTAAAAGCACAAAAGATGGAACTTTAAAACTTGTTGATTTGGATGAAAATAGCTTTTTCGGGGAGATGACTCTTCTTGGAGACCCTCACAGGTCAGCAACGGCAAGGGCTATTGAAAATTCAGACCTTCTGGTTATATCGAAGGAACTTTTTAATTATCAAATTAATAAAATCCCAAGTTGGTTTGTAACGATGTTCAGGACACTTATTGAAAGATTAAGAAAGACTAATGAGATGCTTGATTCTTTGAAGCGTCAAATTTCCGAATCGGGAAAAAAAGTTCCAGGAAAAAGCAAATCTTGAAATGATTATATTTAATGAACTACAAGTTTTTATAAATATTAATAATATAAATTCCTAATGAATAAAGAGCTTGAAACATTATTGGAATCCTCTTTTATTCATATACCGGGAATCAAAGAGAAAACGGAAAAGAGGATATGGGAAATGGGAATACTGACCTGGGATAATATGCAGGAGAATATTTCAAACCCCGAAATTCCTATATATAATAGAAATTTGGTAGAGTCATATATTATAGGCTCGAAGCGGGCGATGGAGAATGTTAATATTGGATTTTTCAGAGAAAATTTTCCTAAGAAGGAATACTGGCGGCTTTATCCCAAATTAAAAGAACGAACGCTTTTTCTTGACGTGGAAACAAATGGGCTTGCAAAAGAACTTAATGAAATTACTGTTATCGGGACTTTATATAAAGGGAAGTTTAAAAGTTTTATAAATGGAATAAACCTTCAGGATGTTATTCCCTTGATTGAAGACTGCTTTATGATTGTAACATACAATGGGAGTTTATTTGATATTCCATGCATTGAAAGAACATTAGATATAGAGAAAAAGAATTATATATCACTTGATTTGAGATGGATTTTTAAAAGGCTTGGTTATTCAGGAGGATTAAAATCAATTGAAAAGCAGGTAGGGATAAATCGTCCGGATTACTTGAAAGATGTGAATGGATATACAGCGGTCCTTTTATGGAGGAAATATCAGACTCGAAGTCTGAATGCATTAAACGTTTTAAGAAGATACTGCCTTGAAGATGTAAAGAATTTGGTTTTTCTTTTGCATTTTGCATATAATAGATTATGCAAAGAAATAAAGTTTCCTCAAAAAATTAAGCCTCTTACCGAAAAATTCAAATGGGAGATCAAAATTAGTTGTGATTTTTCTATCATCGAGGAAATTCGAATGGAAATGGGAAATTAAAAATAAGTCCTGTACTAATTCAGATATTTTTTCAAAAACATTAATAACTGAAATTTGGCAAATTTTTTATATATAGTTTTAATTAAAATAACACACCCGTCATGCTGAACTTGTTTCAGCATCTAAATAATTAATAAATAATAGATTCCGAAACAAGTTCGGAATGACGATGACCGTGTTTCGGTTAATTTTACTATCTTTGAAATATCATTTAAATTTTCAAATATAATTAATTTTCGAAAATTTACCAAATTTTGGATTAATAATTTAAAGACTATGAAAAATTTAATGCCCATATATTTTCTATATGCGGAGATACATTATAAGCTATTCGGAGTATTCAGCCTTCTTTGGAGAAAACTCCCAGAAATAATTGCGGATGTCCCTTTTAGGGTTGAACCTAAAACGCATATTCCTGTTTTTTGTATCATCAAGGATGCGGACATTTTCCCGATAAAACTAAATAGAGTAGATATTGAGGTTATATATCCCGACCACCATGTCGAGAAACTGATATTTCCTTTTTCTGGACTTCGAATAGCAGAAAAATTCTGGGGGAAAATATTTTATATAAAGCCTAAAAATGGTTTTTCTGGCTTATTAAAGATTAATGTCTATTTTTCCATAAGTTATAGTAATAAGGATTATTACTTTAAGAATGATAACTATAAAAAGATAGAGCATCGCCCTTTTGGGGTTTATGTATCAAAAGAAATTTTTCCGTCGTTTGATAATTGTATTTATGGTGATATTCATTATCATTCTAATTTCACCTCAGATGTAGCGGAGTTTGGAGCCCCGCTTGAAATTGCAAAACAAGCTGCAGCTGCTATGGGGCTGGATTTTTTTGTCTCGGCTGATCATTCATATGACTTTGAATATATAAATAATAGGTCGCAGCATAATTTCCAGAGCAATAATAAATGGGAGCAAGCAAAAAAAACCGCTGAGAAAATTAATAAGCAGATTCCTTCTTATAATGGTAAAAAAGTAATAGTGTTTCAGGGTGAGGAGGTCTCTTGTGGCAACAGCAAAAATAAGAATATTCATCTGATTCTGTTCAATTATGAAAAGTTTGTTCATGGTTCAGGGGATAATGCATTAGTTTGGTTCAAAAATAAGCCTGACAATGACCTCAAAAGTATCTTAATGGAGGTTAGTGATTCTGCTGTTGCTTTTGCTGCTCATCCAGAGGTGAAAAATTCTTTACTGGAGAAGTTATTCTTGAGAAGGTCTAAATGGACCGATAATGATTATATGCATAAAAATCTTGATGGATTTCAGATACTTAACGGTGCTTTGGACTCATCTTTTTTCAGAGGAGTGAAAAAATGGAAAGAAATTTTGTTGAAAGGAGAGAAAAAATTTGTTGTTGCAGGCAGTGATGCACACGGAAATTTCAACTGTTATCGACAGATAGGTATTCCTTCAATAAGTATGAATGAAAATAAATTCCACATCTTTGGAAATGTCAGAACAGGTGTTTATGTAAATGGAAATTTAAGCGAAAAATCGATTATTTCTGGATTAAAGAAAGGTTCTTATTTCATTACTAACGGACCGGCAGTGAGATTTTTTGTTAAAAACGAGAAAAACGAAAAAGCAGAATCGGGTGAATCAATAAGGGGTAAGAATTTTTATTTATCTTTAGAGGTTAGATCAAACAGCGAATTTGGAAAAATTAAAAATGCAAAGATTCATTTGGGTGACCTGAATATCAGGAAAGAATTTAATTTTAAATGTTTTGATGATATATGTGAATATTCATTAAAGGAAGAGGTTAAACTTTTTCCTTCAAGCGATAATTTCTACATTCGGATTTCAGCATCTGCAGTAAGAAGCGGCAAAAGATATATGTGCTTAACTAATCCGATATGGATGAAAAGGGGTGAATAGAAATTTATGTGGTTTTTAGTCGGTCTCTCCAGTTAATGAGTTTGTTTTTCCACTCCTCGAGTAATTTTTTGGCATAATTTGGATTTTCTGACTCTACTTGAATAGTAAAGGCTGCCTTTTCTCGATGAGGATTTATTAAAATCCATCCAAAATCATCAAATATTTTTATACCATCCAGAAGGCTTCTTTTTAAAGATGAAGATTCTTCAGTTATAAATCTCATAAGATTCCCTTTAATTTCTTTTGGGCATATAATCTCTTCGTATAACATCACAGGAAATTTAAACTGGTCAAGAAGTTCGCCCGGGTGTATGTCATTTTTAATCATTAGTTCCACAATTTTTGCCACGGCAAACATCCCATCACAGGCAAAAAGGAAGTCTTTGAATATAAATCCTCCTCTTGTACCGCCTACATATCTGACATCCCCCATATCAGCGGCATCAATCATAGCCCGATGACTGTTCATCGTTTTTATCACTTTTACATTTCTTTTAGAGGCGATTTTGTCAATAAGATTTGTTGCACTGATTGGGACTGCAATTGATTTAGCATCATTTGAACGGAGAAAAAGTTCTGTAACGATTGCCAGAATTTCTTGATGATTAATTTGTCTCCCTTTTTCATCTATCATAATTATACTCTCAGCAGATTGATTTATCATAAATCCTGCATCAGCATTAAGGGATGTGACAATGGTAGATAGTTGTTTAAGATTTGAAGAAATATCTTCGGGGGAAAGCATTAATTTATGGTAATTAAGATAAGCATTTAAAGAAATCACTTCGCATCCAAGAGTTCCTAAAAGTCCAGGTAATATCGGAGCAGAAAGTCCGCAACCATAGTCTATAACAATTTTCGTTTTCTTCTTTTTGAATGCATTGATATCGAGGGCTTCGAGGAAGTTTTCTCTGTATGACTCATTAGCGTGAACAGAAAATTCCAGTCTTCCGATTTTATCGAACGACGCTCTTCTATAGTCTTCCATGAAAAAGAGTCTTTCTATGGATTTTGTCTTTCCAGAAGTAAGGTCTCTGCCAGTTGGTCCAAAAAATATAATATCCACATTTTTTTCATAATAGGGAGATAGTCTTACATGAATGCCGCCTCTATGTTCCTCTGCTCGAAGATAATTCCTTATCAATGGTGGAGGTGAAATTCTGTTATCAACAATGTCAACACCAACAGACATCAATCCCCCTATAAGCGCTCTTTCAATCATTCCTGCTGCTCTGCTGGAATCTCTACTTATTACAACTGAACTATTCATTCCCAAAAAAGCACCAAATGCTGAGCCGAGTCGTGCCCCAAATTCTGGGGAAATTTCCGTGTTAGCGAGCCCAGATATTCTCGATTCCGTGAAAAGTTCTCGCATCCACCTGTCGCCCCAAACAAGACTGTTTGATAGTATTGATTCGCTTTCAATAATTTTATCCGGCCATACTTTTATATTTGCACCTAATCTGGTTTTTTCTCCTATTTTGCAGTTATCCCCGATATATACACGGCTTAGTAAATAGGCTTCTCGTCCAATTGTAGTTCCTTTTCCTATAATGTCATCTGATATTGATACTCCATCATACAATTTTACTTCATCCCAGATGATAGAATCGATAATGGTTACTCCTTCACCAATATGACAGTTATTTCCAATAGATGAATCCTTTATTTCCGTATTTTTTTCTATAATACAATTTTTACCAATTATACATTTTCCTTTTAATTCAACAGATGGGTCAATTTTAGAATTTTCACCTATGTATATGTTTTTTTCTATTAATTCGGGAGAATAAAATTCTACTTTTCCTTGTGAAAAATCTTTATTAGCATTAAGATATTCTTCGATAGTGCCGATGTCCCTCCAGTATCTATCAGCGCTGTATCCATGTAAGTTGACTTTTTTATCAAGCATTTTTGGGAATAGGTCTTTGCTGAAGTCGTAAGCTTTGTTGGTGGGTATCATATTTAAAGCTTCGGGTTCGACTATGTAAATTCCGGCATTTATTTTATCGCTGAATACTTCCCCCCAGGTTGGTTTTTCAAGAAATCTGGTTATCCTACCCTCTTTATCAGTTATGACAACTCCATAATGAAGGGGGTCTTGAACTCGGTATAATACTATTGTGGTAAATGAGTTTGTATTTTTATGGTAGTTGTATGCTTTTTTTAAATCTATATCTGTAACCAAATCTGCGCTGACAACAAAAAATGTATCTTTTATATATTTTTGTGCGTATTTTACTGCTCCTGCCGTTCCCAAATCTTCCTCAGGCAGCAGATACATGATATTTACACCAAACTTTGAACCGTCTCCAAGGTAATCTTTAATTATTTCTGGCTGGAAATACAGCAGAACTATAAGGTCGTCAATTTCGTGCTTCTTAAGTAAATTTATTACATGACCCAAGACAGGAATATTTGCAAGAGGAACCATAGGTTTCGGGATGTTAATTGTTAAGGGTCTCAGTCTTACCCCAAATCCTCCTGCCATCACTATTCCCTGCATAAGTTTTAACTCCTTTTTTATAAATTTTTCAATAATTTTATTGATATTTCACTCTTTCCAGAAATATCAAAAATTTTATTTTTAAACTCTTCTACAAGGGTTATTGGTATTTCAACGGCGAGACTGTATTTGTCTTTATATACCTGATTATTTATTTTCCCATTTAAATCTGTTATGATTTTCATAATATTTCCAGTTTTGTCATAAGGGAATTCGAGAAATACCTTTTTATATAATACTTTTTGTATAGTTTTTGCATTATTGAGTGTTATTTCTGCACAATCCCGATAGGCCCTCATAAGTCTTCCTTTTCCCAATTTTTTTCCCCCGAAATACCTTGTAATTGCAACGGCAACATTATAGAGGTTTTGTTTTTCAATTACTGAAAGGATTGGTTTCCCAGCAGTTCCCGAAGGCTCTTTGTCATCACTTGTTCGTATAATTTCACTTTGTTCGTTTATTAATTTATAGGCAAATGGATTATGGGTCGCATCGTAATACTTTTTTATAATACTGTGAATAAATTCTTCGGCATCCTCTTTTTCAGAGACCGGGCTAGCATTCCCTATAAAACGGGAGCCGAGTATCTTCAACTCCCCAGTTGCTTCAGATTCTACTGTGAAAAAAGTATCCTTTATCAATTTTAATATTTGTTTTTATATTGAACTATGTTTTTAATTCTTTTTCTATTATTAAATTATTTTCCCTTATAAAATTATTTGCTTTTTTTAACCATTTTCTAACATCTTCTTTATTGAATTCAACAAAATCTTCGTAGTCTCCTTTCTGTCTGTATTCGAAAATTGTATTATAAAATCTTCCAAATTCCTTGTTTACAATACCAGTGTTAACAAATTCTTTGTTGAATAAATTTCTTACTCCGCTATGTTTTGAAGATGATAATCCTTTTAATAAAAGTAAAGCATTAATCGAATAGAACATTGCATAATATATTCTGTTAACTGCGGAAAATAGACTTCCCTCATTAAGAAGTGATTCAGCATCTTTAATCGTTTCCTCTGCCCTTTCTAATCGGTATTTTATAATAGTTTTTCTTTCCTGATTCATAGGCGAATACCATCTTTGTCGATATTCCAGTGAATGGGCATCTCCTTTCCAAGAGGAGAATTCCAGAATTTTTTTGAATGAACGATAATTCCGAATATTACATCGTGAGCGAGTTCTACTTCAAAGGATTCTTCAAAAATTTTTTCTTCAATCGAAGTATTAATTTCTCTATCCAGAAGGACAAGTATGTCAATATCGGAAAATTCCTCACCTCTTCCCCGTGCCTTTGAACCAAATAGGACAAATTCTGCCTCTGTGAAAATTTTCATAATCCTTTGCTTGAATTCTTTTAATGCTGTTTTTTCTTTTTTTGATAGATTCATCATGGTATTTTTTGACCAAATTTACTTCTATTTTAAATTTATAAAATATTATTAATTTTATCAATGTAAAAAAAATTATTTTTCGACAGGGTGGATGACAGCCATGCAAATAATCTCTTTTGCTCCATATTTTTTCAGTTCACCACAGCATGAATTTACTGTTAATCCCGTTGTAATTATATCATCTATCAGAATAATTCCTTTATCTTTAATCATTTCAGGATGTTTTACTCTAAATATATTTTTTACATTCACAATTCTTTCTTTAAAGGATAACTGACTCTGGGATTTGTTATTTTTTATTCTTATAACAATATCGTTGAATAAAGGTATTCCAGATTCTGATGATGCCACTCTGGAGAGCAAATCGCTCTGATTGAACCCTCTTTCTCTTTCTCTGGATTTATGAAGTGGAACAGGTATTATCATATCGAATTTCCTTTCAAAGATATTTTTTTTAATTACTGCTCCCAGTTCTTTTCCCATTCTCACTGAAAGAGAACTCTTCGCGGAATATTTAAAGACATGAATCAATTTCAAAGTCTTTACATTATAATTATATATCGCATAGCACTCCGAGAAATGGGTTTTTCCTAAGAGTCTTAAGTCCTTTTTTTCAATTTTTATTCCACCTTCATATACTTTAAAACTGTTCCAGCATTTTTCGCATATCAATCTTTCACTCTCTTTTAATCTTTCTTCACAAGCATAGCAGAATGGTGGATAAATAAAATCAAGTAAACTCTTATATAAATATTTTAGACCTTCACGGGTTTTTCTTAATGTCAGTGATTTTGAAAGCATTTTGGATTAATTTATATTGTTTTGTCTTGGTGTTTACAATTTTCTATTTATTAATTAAAAATTGCAATATATAAAATTTAATAAAAAATAGATTCCGAAACAATACTGAATCAAGTTCAGCACAGGGTTCGGAATGACGAATTGGTATGACTTGATTTATTATAGTTGTTGTGTCATCCTGAATTTATTTTCACAAAGTGACCACTTCGTGGCAGGATCTTAAACATTGTAACTATGTATAATCATATACATAGGTTGCAACTCCCGAAGCTTTGGGAGATGGGACAAACTCTTCATATCGAGTTTATTATAAATGTGTAAACACAACTTGAAAATAATACAATTAATTTATAATAATATATCGAAAAAACCAAAATATTATAATATTTCAATAAATTATTTGAATAAAATTAAAAAAAATTTTATATTATTACTTTAATAAATAAATATTCACAAATGATTTATT
>JABXJV010000060.1 GCA_013375355.1 Candidatus Helarchaeota archaeon | reverse complement strand
TTGGATTAGATTCTCAACAACTATGTATGAAAGAGGATTCAACTCTTTCAATGTGTGGGGCGAAATGTTGATTGCTTCTTATCAAAGGGAATATGAAAAAATTATTGAAAAAATCCAAATTAGCTTTTTTACCGAACAAAATAAAGTTAATGAATGGCATGGAAAAGCTACTAGTATTTATAGATCAAGAGATGACCAAGTAAAATCTCTTTCAGATGAGGAGGTTGATATCTTTTATGGGTGTGCTCTGTGCAATAATATTGTTCTAACTCATTTTTGTGTTATCACACCAGATAGTTGTGGTCTATGTGGTTCAATAAACTGGATTAATGCAAAAGCAGGTTTTGAGCTAGATCCAAATGGTCCAATTTTCTTTATCAAAAAAGGAAAATGTATAGATACTGATAGAGGAGAATGGAGCGGTATTAATGAGACCATTAAAATTAAAACTGTAGGTGAGATTGAAAGGATTCATATTTATTCGATTTTAAGTCCATTTAACCATACTAGTTGTCATTGCTTAGAGGCAATCGCCTTTTATATGCCTGAAGTTGATGGGATAGGAATTGTAGATAGAAATTTTAAAGGACCTGCCGTTAATAGATTACCATTTTCAACAATGTTAAATCTAATTGAGAGAGGAACACAATGTGAAGGTTTTGTTGGAATGGCTATAGGACATATGCACTCCCCAAAATTCTTACAAGCCGATGGTGGATGGGATAGAATTGTATGGATGCCTAGTCATATTAAAGATCGCATTAAAGATGATATTCCAATTGAATTAGCTAATAAGATCGCAACTGAATCAGATGCAACTAATATAATAGAATTAAAAGATTTCCTAATATTAAACACTCATCCCATAGTCAAAAAATGGACTGAAGATGATTCATTTTTACATGAAATAAAATAATTAAATGAAATTTGAAAAAAAATGACAAAAAGATTCTACATAACGGGTCAAAACGAAAAATGTAGTAGAATTAAGGATAAATTAATCAAGTTAACAAAAGAAGATATTGAATATAAAGAAAAGAATCAAAAAATTTATATCCATATTAAAGCTCTTTTAGCTTTCGAGCCAGAAAGGTGGATTCCAGACCTCCTTGTCCCAAATATTATTGAAAAACTTGATATAAAATTATATTTAGAAAAAATGCTTAAAAAAGAGAAATTTCCTATAAATCGGAATGCTAAGCATTCTCTATTTCAAATAATATCCACTCTGGAAAATATAGGTAATTTACAAGCAATTAAAAGCCTAATTCAAATTTTAAAGATTCAAAACGTAGAAATACAAAAAAAAGCTTTGGAGTCTCTAGGATCAATGGGTCATGAGGCAGTTATTCAACTTATTGAAACTTTAAAAACTGAAGATATAAATGATAGAAGATTAATCGTTGAAACTCTTGTCGAATTCGGTGGATCATTTGCTATTCATCCATTTATTCAAACATTAAAAGATGAAAATGCTGAAATACGGATGTTAGCGGTAGAAGGTCTGGGAAATATAAGAGAAATATGGGCTGTGGAACCTCTTATTCAAGCTTTAAAAGATAAAAATTTAGACGTTCAAAGATACGCTGCTGAAGCTCTTGGAAAAATAGGTCATAGAAAAGTTGTTGATCCACTTATTCAAGCTTTAAAAAATGAAGATCCAGATATGCGAAAGATTTCAGCACTGGCGCTGGGAAATATTAGGGATAGTAAGGCTATAAAACCATTAACTGAGGCATTACAAATAGAATCTAAACAAGAAGTAAAAAAGATTTTTATTGATGTATTAGATAAATTAAAAACAATTAGAAAATAGAGAGTATTTGAGTATATTAAAAAATAACTCAACTGCATAGGAATAATAATAGTGCTCAACAATACATTAATCAGCTAAAAAACCAGTTCAAGTTTAATTTAAATACTAAAGTATGCTATAGCTTCCCTAATTCGACTTTTAAATATACAGAATTATCAAAATGAGTTAATTCTTGTATTAATGTATTATACAGTTTAAATCCAATAATCAAAAAGATATCAATTTAATTAGATAAATTTGTCAAAAAGATTTAAATATCAGAGAAATCCAATATAATTATCAAATTCGATTTAGTTTTTTAAAGGTATGGGATGTCTTGCGATGAATATTAGAAATTTTCCGAGATATTGGTACCATAGAAAGATTTTGAAGGGTTCAGATGAAAAGACAGAAGATATAGCTCCCAAAGAACTAGAAATGAAACCTCAAATTGGAAAAGCTGACCCTGGACCAATTAAAAAATCCAAAGTAACGTAGATTGGGAGAGAGCATACCGTCAAGGATCGTGTACTAAAACAAGTCTATCAATCATCATTTCCCCTTTAATTTCTCCTGTTTTCAAGAGATCTTCAACTAAATCTTGAACTTCATTTTCATTAATACCAAGTTTTATATCGATATTCAGTTTATAAGCAATTCTTTCAAAGGAAATTTCTTTAAGAAATTTCTTTTTTAGGATTTCCTTTAGTTTCTTTTTCAATATATCTGCGTAATCTTGAATTGTTTCTGGTAATTGATTTATTGGTTCAGATAATATAGTAATTTTTGTTTTATCAACAACTTGGACTATTTCATCCTCAGGATCTGTTTCATGAACAAGAAAGCTAATCCCTCCAATTGGAGGCATTGATCGATCACATCGAGAATATTTAAATAAATTTTGTCTCATACTTTTAGATATAGTAAATTTATAATAAATTATATCCCCCTTAATCACGGGTCGTGCAATTAAATTTCTCCTAATTCGCTCTCCAGACCCTTCAATTTTCTCATTTAATGGGACTAAAGTTAATTTTTTTGCATGTTTTGGTTCGAATTTTTCAATCTTTACTATTCCACCCATAAGAACTCCACAATTTTTCCTAACAATATTATCCATTCGAATTTTATTCGAACCGACGTAATCAATTTTATCGGGAATAACAATTGCGGCTGTTGTCTTTTTTCCCGTTATTTTAATTGTATCACCTGTAGTGAGATCCAAATTTTTCATTATATCTGGGTCTAAACGAACCCATCCCCGAAGTGCACTTCTTACATCAATATTATCAACACGCACTTGTAAAAGCATTGGATAGACCCTTAATCTTGTAATCAAATGATTATAAACACTGAATTTTTTAATAAAAACCTCAATAATATAAGAGAATACATCACTTTTTACTTTTAGGAATTAAGATAATATTTGTAAAATAAATTTACAATAATTTTTATTAGAACAGAGATATGAGTACGCCCTATTAACTTTGATAAATGCACACAAATATAACTACAAATTATTTCCACTACTAAAAACTATAAAAATTATTATTTCTTTTCATTCCATAGGAAGGAATTTTGATTATTTCGACACCAGATATATTATTTAAGAGTAGAATTAGCTCGCATTATAAAATATATTGGGTTATAACCGTTAGTTTAAGTCTGTTAACCATTATTTCACTTATTGTGGCTATTATATCAAAAACTCTAATCGCAAGTATTCTCATCCTACTCCCAATTGCAATTTTTTTATTCTGGTTATCTCTCCAATATCGATTTAGTTCTTTTATTATTTATTCAAATGGTGTACAAATAAGAAGACCCTATAGTTCATTAAGAAAGAAATTTATTCCATGGAATTCTATTAATGAAATTCAAATTTATAATACAAAATTTGGCATTGAGAGGTTTGAGTATTTTAAATTTCATAAAACAATCTATTTTTTTCTTAAAAATGAATCAAAATCCATAAAGATTTCAGATTCATGGGTAGAGGATATTGAACATGCTTATAATTTGATGAAAAAGCATATAAAACCTTATAAAAAACCAGAATTTTGTAAAAATCATCCTATGAATAACGCTATTAGACAATGTCGTTCCTGTGGAGTATATTTCTGTAATGAATGTATTGGTATAAGGAATCGTTTAACTCCGAACGTAGAAAAGGAACGGTATATTGTAATTGTTCATCATGTATATTAAATAAAGGTATAAAAAGGATTTCAACATTTTATGCTATCGCTCTAATTTTCCCGACAATTGCATTAATACTTTCTATTTTAAATCTATTTTTTAATCTTGAGGATTATTTAATTGGAAATATGTATGCTATATATGGTGTAAATGGTGTTAATTTTCAAAAATATCTATTTGGTCATATCTACAATATTTTTGATTTAGATTTTGAAAATCTTTTATTTCAAAATATTTTTGGTATTTTTTCCATCAACTACGCTATAATTTCTGGATTTTATATATTCTTAATTCTTCCATATACACATGCGATTCATTTCGCTAATATTAAACGATCTAAAATTCTAGAACAATTGGGGATAAAATATAACAAAACTAGATTAACTATTCTTACATTTTTTACAATTTTGATTATTTCTTATTATTCAATATGGTACTTTGTTATTTACTTTGGTGTGTTTGTGGTATATACAATATTTAATTTAGCAATGATTCCATTATTTTTACTGATGGAGTATCCATTTAGAAAAAAAGATATGGATGTACCATTAAAAATGTTCTCTTGCCCCCATTGTGGAGAAAAATTTTCTCCAGATTCTTATTTTTGTACATCTTGTGGAGGTTATTTAAGAGAACCCCTTTAATAGTCCTCCACTAATTCGAGACTTGATATCTTTTTTCCTTTATATCTTGCAATAAGAAAAAAAATGGAATAAGAAGACCAAAACCGCACAAGAAAATTCCAAAAACTGCTTCGAATTTATCTGATTCTTTAATCATTTCTATATTTAATAATCCCAGAGATACAAGAATACCAATAATTATTACAGATAATCCACAAAATAAAGAAATAACTAAAAAAATGATATCACTTTTTGTTATAGCCAATTTAATTACCATTTTTTAAGAGGGGCAAATTTAGTTCTTCTATTTATATTTTATTAAAATAAATTAATAAAATTATAGAAAATGGCTTAATTGTTATCTTAATTATTATCCCAATTGTCAATTACCTATACTATTTTATGTCTTTGAACAAACCTCATATCATTGAACATTATTAGTTTTTTTAAAAAGGATTTACTCTTTTTCCCATATTTTAATAAATAATTAAAAAAAGGTAAAAATCTGTTCTGAAATTTAAATTGAGATTATTTATTCTTTTTACTCAAAAAATTTATTTTATTACGAAATAAATAAAAGTAGATTAAATTGTCTGAAACTTCTGAGATTTCATTTAATGGTAGAGATATAATTTCAATCAAAAATTTAACTCGAGATGAAATTGAATATATTTTAGATATTGCACTTAAGATGAAAAAACATTATGATGAACCTACAGATCTTTTGAAGGGAAAAATTCTCACAACTCTCTTTTATGAGCCTAGTACTCGAACTCGTTTGAGTTTCACTTCTGCGATGCTTAAATTAGGGGGAGAAGTTATGGGGTTCTCTGATCCAAAGGCTTCTTCTGCTGCAAAAGGTGAAAATTTATCTGACTCTATTCTTTGTATTGAAAGTTATAGTGACGTTATAGTTATCCGTCATAAGTTAGAAGGGAGTGCCAGATTAGCAGCTGAAGTATCTAAAAATCCAATTATTAATGCTGGAAGTGGGACTCAAGAACATCCTACTCAAGCTTTATTAGATTTATTAACTATCAGAAATGAATTTAAATCAATTGATGGACTAAAAATTGGGATGGTAGGGGATTTAAAATATGGTAGAACAGTAAAATCCCTCTCCTATGCACTATCATTATATGATGTGGAATTATCCTTTATTTCACCTCCCATGTTAACGATGAGAAAAGAAGTCTTAAAATCACTTGATGATGCTGGTATTAAATATGAAGAACAATCCGATTTAAGTTCAGTTCTTCCTTCATTAGATGTAATTTATGTTACTCGTATACAAAAAGAACGTTTTCCTGATCCAGCCGATTATGAAAAAGTTCGTGGATCTTATAAAATAAATAAAGATTTCTTAAAAGAAGCAAAAAATTCAATGATTTTAATGCATCCTCTACCCAGAGTCGATGAAATAGCATTTGATGTTGATGCCCTTCCCTGTTCTAGATATTTTATTCAACCACTTAATGGGGTTTTAATCAGGATGGCATTACTTGCATTAGTATTAGGAAAAATATGAAAAGTGAATTAGAATGGTTGAAAAAGAGCTTAGAGTTAGAAAAATTAAGCAAGGTACAGTTATAGATCATATAAGTCCCGGTACTGCGTTAAGAGTTTTATCTATACTTGGAATGAAAGGGAAGGAGGGTCATATACTTTCTATTGCAATGAACGTTCCTACAGGTAAAAATCAAAGTAAAAGAAAAGATATTGTAAAAATTGAAAATAAAGAATTAGATCTTGCTGATATTAACAAAATTGCTTTAATAAGTCCTCATGCTTCAATAAATATAATTAGAAACTACAAAGTAGTTAACAAAGAAAAAGTAAAACTTCCAGAAGAACTTAAAGATATTGTTAAATGCATGAATCCTAACTGTATCACTAATAGTAGAGAACCGATTCAGTCACATTTCACAGTAGAAAATAAAGAACCAATTTTGTTAAGATGTTTTTATTGTAATATCATTATGGATCTAAAGGATATTTTGAAAAATATAATTTTTAAGTGATATCTAAGAATAAATGTCAAATAATTTATCTAGTAAGGCAAAAATATACTTTATATTATTAGTATATTAAATAATAAATTAAATGAGGTAGGAATCACTTTGAGTTTTTGGAAAGGAAAGCATGTTTCCGTAACTGGAGGCGATGGATTTCTAGGTCGCCATCTTATTAGGATGTTAAAAGAAAAGGGAACAATTCCTTATGTCGTTAAAATTGAAGAATATAATTTGACAAAATACGAAGATTGCCAACGTTTAGTTTCGAGAAAACCTCAAGCTGATTTAATAATTCATCTTGCCGCAGTTGTAGGAGGTATTGGGATTAACAAGGATAATCCGGGTAAATTTTTCTACGATAACTTAATGATGGGTGTCCAATTGGTAGAAACGTCACGTTTAGCTGAGATCCCTAAAGTTGTATTAATTGGGACAATCTGTGCATATCCAAAATTTACAAATGTTCCTTTTAAAGAAGAAGATATATGGGATGGATACCCAGAAGAAACTAATGCACCGTATGGGCTTGCAAAAAAGATGTTGCTTGTTCAAAGTCAAGCATATAGGCAACAATATGGATTCAACTCTATATATCTATTACCCGTCAATATGTATGGCCCTGGTGATAATTTCGATTTATATAGCTCTCATGTAATACCGGCTCTCATTAGAAAATGCGTAGAAGCAGTTCAAAATAATAAAGATTATATCGAGGTTTGGGGAACTGGTAAAGCATCACGTGAATTTTTATACGTAGAAGATGCGGCCCGGGGAATTATGTTAGCCGCAGAAAATTATAATTCCAGTGAACCAGTAAATTTAGGAGCTGGTTTTGAAATTACAATAAAAGAACTCGTTCATAAAATTGCAAAATTAACTGGATTTAAGGGAAAAATTCGCTGGGATTCTTCTAAACCCGATGGACAACCAAGAAGAAGTTTGGACGTCTCAAGGGCAAAAAAAGCTTTTGGTTACGAAGCGAAAGTGAATTTCGATGAAGGTTTAAAAAGAACTATAGATTGGTTTATAGAAAATCAAGAAGCTATATATAAAAAAGAAAAAGTAAAAAAGAAAAAGAATTAGGAATTCAAAAATCATAATTTTCACATTTTATTTCTTTGAAATATTATAAAATTTGAGGGTTATTATTATCAATTCAAATATTATAGAAGGGATTCTGAAAAGAATTAATAAAGACAGAATCTATGCTAAACTCGCTTATGATATAATACAAGATAAGGGATGGGATTTTAAGAAACAAGAAGAATATTTAATTTCTAATCTAAGAATCGAGTTTGAAAATCCAAAATTTTGGTATTATTTAGGATTGATTTTTTATGAAAATTATGAATTGGATAAAAGTCGAGAGATATTTTTAGAAAATGCGTTATTTTGCTTTAATAAACCATTTGAAAAAAATAAAAATCAGGGAAAAACAATTTTATGTGATTCTTTTGACGATCCTAGAGACTTATTTTCATTGTCCTACTCGGAATATATTGAATTTCTAAATGAATCTCTTGAACATCTAATCATATTGTATAAAACACCTTGTTTCTTTGAAGGATTCTCATTATTAGATGTTATCCCTAAAAAACCAGAAGTTATCGAAAGATATGAAGTGGTTCTTAGAGCAGAATATAATGAATTCATGGAAAAACAGGAGCAATTTTTGGACCAAAAAGTTCAAAAAATACAAAAAACTCAAGAAAAACCTTCGATCTTACTTTCTAATGATGGTCAATGTGCAATCTGCAAAAATTATATCAAAGAACAATCATTAAAATGTTCAAATTGTTCTTCACATTTTCATAAAAAATGTTTTTTAAACTGGATTAAGTCCTATAAATCATGTCCCGCTTGTCAAAAAAAACTTGAATTATTTGATCAATAATATAAAGTTATAGTTCTTATTTTACTTGTAAATTTTTTGTAATGAGTTGGGAAGAAAATGAGTCATGACTACTGGTTAAGAAAGGGTTTAAACGAAACTACTAGAGAGAGAAAAATAAAATGTTTTGAGAATGCACTTCGTAAATATTCAACTCATGAAATATTCGGATTTGACGAGTTGGGACATTGGATTGCTGGGTATTTGAAACTCAACAAAGTCGATAGTTTTCTAACATATAGATTTTTCGGAAGCGTTCATGAAAGACTTGGAAATACAAGGAAAGCCATCGACTATTATAAAAAAGCGATAGATATCGACCCTAATGATGAATTTATTTGGCATCGGATAGCTGAGAACTATAGAAATCTGCTTAATTATGAAAAAATAATTGAATGTTATGAAAAATCAATAAAGATTGATCCAAATATTAAGTTTAAATGGATAAATTTAGGAGAAGCTTATTTCAATTTGAAAAAATATGAAAAGGCAATTGAATGTTTTCAAAAAGCTTTAGCTATAGAAGAGCATTATCTTGAACAAATTGATTTAATTAATGCTTGGGAAGGTTTAGGAAATGCACATAAAGAGTTAAAGAATTATGAAAAGGCTATAAAATGTTATGAAAAAGTTATAAAATTAGATTATAATTATGACTTGGCTTGGGAAAATATGGGATTGATTTATGAGGTATTAAAAAATTATCCAAAAGCAATTGAATGTTACAAAAATGCATTAAGAATTAACAAATTCAACGAAATTGCCAAAGAACGATTAGAAAAGTGTGAATCGAGGGAGTGATAAATTATTTCTAATACTCAGGAACCAGATGTGGAAAAATTAGGAGTCTCTAAAGATATTGATGGTTTAATTAAAGCTTTAAAATATCCAAAATGGTATATTAGAAGAGATGCAGCAAAATGGATTGGTGAATTAAAGGAAACAAAAGCGGCAAACTCCCTAATACAGCTCCTCAAGGACGAAGATTGTTATGTAAGAGATAATTCGAAGGATTCTCTTGTAAATATGGGAAGTAATGTGGTTGAACTCCTCATTTCTTATCTTAAAGACGAAAATAACCGCATTAGAGGAAATGTAGCAAGTGCTCTTGGTCTTATTGGAGATAAAAGAGCGATCGAACCTCTTATATCACTGTTGGATGATGATCATGAACTTGTAAAAATCAAAGTATCATATGCTCTCAAGAATCTAGGCTGGGAACCTTCTAATAAGAGATTAGAAATGATACCAAAACTACCTACAAAACCGCTTGTAAAGCCAAAATTGAAACATCCTATTCCATCTAAAAAGAAAAAAGATTCACGAGCTAAAATTAAAATAAAAGGAAAAACCATAGAAATTCTCCTTCCTTACCTAAAAGATGATGATAAAAATGTCCGTTTAAAAGCAATAAAAGCTCTTAAAAAAATAAAAGATGAAAAAGTGGTAGATCTTCTCATTCAATCTTTAAAAGATAAGGATTCAGACATAAAATATGAAGCAGTAAAGGTGTTAGGTAAAATTAAAAATCCTAAGGCGGTGAATCCTCTCACTAAGCTTCTATGGGATGAGTTTCTTTCAGTTCAACAACAAGTATTAAAAGTTCTAGGAGCAATTGGAGACGCTAAAGCTGTTGATCCTATTATACAAGCATTGAAAGATAATGCTATTTATACTAATGGTTTTGAAACTATTGAAAAAATAGGAAAATCTGCCATAAAACCTCTCATCAAATTTCTACGGGATGATGACTATTGGATAAGACATTACACTGCAGAAACTCTTGAAAAGATTGGCTGGAAACCAGCAAATGAAACAGAAAAAGCTCATCATTTGATTGCAAAGGATGATTATAAAGGGTGGGAAGAGATAATAAAATTGGGAGATTTTGCCCTAGAACCCCTCATTCAATCATTAAGTTATGAGAAGCTCCCCAGATTTGGGGATATTATTTTTCCAGATGATCGAGCAAAGGCTCTTTCTAAATTAGGAGAGATAGCATTTGAATCCCTTATAAAGGTACTAAAGGAAGGAAATTCTAATACCAGACGTTGTGTAGCTGAGGCTCTAATGTTTATAAGAGATGTAAGGGCACTAGAACCTCTTGCCCAAGCGTTAAATGATGAAAATTCAGATGTCAGGCATAAAGCAATTGGTGCGTTCAGTCATTATTCAGACGAGAAGGTTATAGATGTTTATATTAAATATAATGTGTTCGAGCATAAAGATAACCGAGTCAGAAGGAGTGCAATGAGGGATATTGGTTGGAGAGAAGATTATAGGTTAGTTGAACCTCTACTTCAAGCATTAAAAGAAGATAATTGGGGAATAATTGATGCAGCAGTACATTCCTTGTCAAAGCTAAAAGAAAAAAGAGCAGTAGAACCTCTTATACAATTACTTAAACATAAAGACTCGATGATTAAAAGAAAGGCAGTAGTAGGACTCGGAGATATAGGAGATATAAGAGCAGTAGAACCTATTATTCAAATGCTTAAAGATGAAGATTGGCAAAATCGCCAAGATGCAGCTAATGCTCTTGGTAAAATAGGAGATAAAAAAGCGGTAGAACCACTTATCCAACTATTAGAAGATGAGGATAAATTTGTTAGATTGGCTGCTGTAGAGGCTCTTACAAATATTGGTGATTTTATAGCAATTGATCCAATTTATGAGACTATAAAAAAGGAAAAAGTAAATTATATTGTAGAAGCCATGGAAAAAGCCCTGGAAGAGTTGAGGAAAAAAATTTAATTCAAATTTGTTATTTTGGATTTGATAATGCAATCTTACAAAGCAAATAAGGAAAAAAAAAATATTAGAAATTAATTTTTAATCAACTTTTAACAATGGGTTCATTATTCCAAAAGAACCTGCTCGAACTAAAGCTGCTTTTAAGAATTGATAACCAATATCATATGTCGATCCATCTCCGCCAATTGCAATGATAACACTTGGCGTTCCTTTAAAATGACCTTTAGTTTTTAAAATTCGTTGAGTGGTGGCGATTGCATCTCCGATCGTGGCAGAAGTTTCGAAGAGATGATGCATCCATGGTACCTTCCAACTCGGGACATCGTCCTTAGAAAGCGAAACTTCGGAGCAACTTGTGTTATTTGTAATTATAACATTTTTCCCCGCTACCATATATATGGCCAAAGCTAAATGGTTAAGTGATACTGCTAGTCCACAACCTGAGCACAGTCCGTAACCCGGAGCAAAAAGCTCTTGATTTGGTATCTCTTGAGGTTTAATTGTATATGTTTCTATTTGAGCCTCAGGATCTCCAAACGCTCTAATTAAATTAAGAATATTCTCATTTCGTTGTCTGTAAGAATCCCAAATTTTGTCGATAGCATCTTCATTTAGAGATGGTCTAACTAAATGTCGGTATTTTCCTAAAAGATTGATATATTCTACCAATTTCTCCCGATCAGGTTCGGCTTTGAGCTTTTTGCTAAGGTAATATGTGGGTCGACCGTCTCTTACCTTTATAGAAAAGAGAGGCCATAAACCTGCATCAACTGCTAGTTTGTCTACTTTATGCGTTACGTGAAGGGCGTGTCGCCAACCTCGGTCGCATGAAGTAAGGGCTTGGATAAATGCAGAACCCGGGGTTTTAAGAGCTTCTACAACTTTACCAATAAAGTCTTGCGGGTATGCCGCACTTACAGTGGCTAAATAAGATGATTTCATTCCAAGGAAAGCAAAACCGTTAATGATGTCTTGTTTGACACCAATTTTTCCTGGAATTGCTTTTCCACCAGGACCAGTTGTAGTAGAAGCAAATGGAGGGGTTGAACCAGATTCTTGGATACCCGTATTCATGAATGCCTCGTTATCATAGTTATAATATATCATATAATTTTTTGTAGGTCGGGATAATAAATCTTTAACTTTAATAACACGTGCTTTCATTTTTTCACTCATAATATCACCTATATCTCCTCAATTTTACCTTTCTTTTCGCGTACTCCTAAAAATGTATAAAGATCTCCTTTCATATCGTTAATTTTCTTCATTTTCTTCAGCGCCGCGTTAAATTCATCGTAAGTCACGTCACGACCACCTAAACCAACTACGAAGCTATGAACAATAGTTCTCAATGGATAGAGCGCTGGCAAAACACTTTGAGTAACTTGGGGTACAGGTGCGCCAGGTGCATCATTTTTTTCCAATACAATTATTTTTTCAATATCATTATCTTCAACAATATTACGAATGGTTTCTGTAGGAAAAGGGCGATATGCTCGGATCTTAATTAAACTCGCATCCTTAGGCTCAAGCATCCACTGTTTAAGGGTGCCACACATTGATCCAAGCGTGAGAAAAGCGATTTTTTTACCATCAAGATTAAATGTCTCAACTTGTTCGTATTTTCTTCCTGTGGCTTTTTCAAATTCTTTAAACTTTTCATCAATTATTTTGGGAACACCCTTTTTTGCAACATCAAGGGCTCGTCTTTGTTCCATAAAATAATCAGGGGTAACTATTCCACCCCAAGTACCAGGCTTTTCAGTTGTAATTGTATGTCTTTGAACACGAGGTGTAAGCTTACGAACTGTCTCATCGGGGATCACTTTGAATGTTTGCGCGGAATGGGAAATAATGAAACCATCATGGCAGAATAATGTAGGAAATAATGATTTTTCAGCAATCATACAACTTAAAATAGAAGCATCATAAGTTTCTTGTACATTTTCAGAGAATAGTTTATTCCAACCATGATCCATGAGAGTAACTTCCCAACTATTCCATATTGATAAATTGGGAGCATTCCAGGCCCTATTTGAGATCAACATATATACCGGCACTCGCCAACCAACAGCCATTGGTAATCCTTCTTGCATGAGTAAATAACCTTGAGATGCAGTTGCAGTGAATCCACGAGCCCCAGCGGCAACTGCTGCGGTTATATATGCAATTGCAGCATGTTCACTTTCTACATTTACAAAAGCCGCTTTTAAACGCCCATGATTGACTACATCACTTAATCCCTCAACTGATTGAGTCTGAGGCGTGATTGGGAAAGCGCAAATTACATCAGGGTCAGTCTGGGCTACACCACCAGCAACTGCATAATTCCCCGTCATGATCAATGTTTTCTCTTCTTTAATTTCATCAAAAAATGGTGCCATTGGAACTACACTCATGCTTCCACCCCTGTTTTCTTTAATTCTGCAGTTAGGGCCCCTTTAGGGCAAACCTCAACACAATTTCTACAGCTTTTACAGTGTATTTTATCTACTCCAACAACTTTCCATGTTCCGTCAGATTGTTTTTCTCTTATTATTGAAAGATCAGGACATGTTAAAAAACATCTTTGACAATTTATGCATTTTTCAATGTCGTGCTTTATATCATAAGGACCCCATTCACCCGTTTTGACTTTTTCAGATCCACCAGGAATATACCAGATAGCTCCAGTATCTAAATCTTTATACCCAAGAAGATCAGGTTTTACATGGCTCCATTCTTTTTTAACACCCTTTTCAAGATCTAATTTTGTATCAGTTTTTATGAATTCAACTGTATCAAAAGCCTCTTGTATTAATTGAACGTTTTTTTCAGCAATACCTTTTGTAAAAACTTTAAATAATGCTTTTTTCACACCATCAAGAGTGAATACATCTGAAGCTTTCGCAATTGCTCCAAGAATTGCTGTATTAGTAATTTCTCTCCCAAGAACTTTTATTGAAAGGCTAGTAGCATCAATAATTCCAATATTGATATCAGTTCGCTTAATGAATTTTTTAATCTGATCAAAGGTCATTTCGGTATTTACTATTAAAATGCCACCAGGAGGCATCCCTTCAGTTACATCGAGTTCTTTTAGAAGAGAATCATCAAGAACTCCGACTATTTCGGGTGTGTAAATTTCGGTTTGAAGTTGTACTAATTTTGGATTTTTGCTCATAGCAGCATAAGCTGCTGTTGGAGAACCCATTCTTTCCGCTCCAAATTTTGGTTGTGCTCGTCCTGGACCATCAAAGCTTTCTACAGCTAACTGCGCAGCGGTAACACCACCTTGTCCACCTCTTGCGTGAAATCTTATAAAAACAACTCTATTTTCTTTAGACATTTTAATTTCTCCTGAAACTTTTATATTCTGTGTGCAATGCACATTTTAATGATAATATAAATATTCGTCTTGTTTGATCGTTTTAAAAACATAGCAAACTTAGTATTATTAAAATTATTGATTTTAAAATAAAAAGTAATAATATTTCTCATATAAGAAAAGGAAAATTAAAATCTATTAGAAAAATTTACCAACTATTTAATTCTATTGTAAATTTCTTTTAATATTTCTTTGTGTACAATTAGACCAACTAGTTTGTTATCTTCTACAACAGCAATACGTCTAAGACGTTTCTCTATCATTTTTTCAAGAACTTCTTTTAAACTTGTGTCTGGAGAAACAGCTACTGCGTGTTTTTTCATAATATCTTCGACTTTCATACCCCCAACTGAAATATTAAATCTAGAAAGCATAATATCACGCAATGATATCTCTCCAATAAAATTTCCTTCTAAATCAATAACTGGAAGCCCTCCAATACTATTTCGAGTCATTAATAGATCAGCTGCAGCAACCTGCTCTGATGGGGGTATCGAAATTGGATTTTTTACCATAACATCTTTGGCTTTAATATCTTTTATCGACATTATTATACTTCCCAGATCCTAAATTAATAAAATATTAATTTTTGTTTTTAATAAAATTTATCATTTGTCTTTAAATTTTAAAAAAAATTAAAATTATTTCATACATTAATAAGTTAGATCAAATAGTGAGTCGATCAAGTGGATGGATAGTCTAGCTACTCGCATTTAATCAAATTGCGAGCTATATTGGCTATGATTCCGGTTTCGGGACAATTTTTCAGCGAAATAATCGGAGGTCGTGGGTTCAAATCCCACTCCATCCACCAATTTACATTTCAATATATAAAATAGCCAGATTAAAAATGCAATTAAAATTTATTGATGATACTCCTGCAATTATGATTAAAAAAAATCGAGAAAGGATTTTAATCGTAGCTGATCTTCATTTAGGAATAGAAAGTTCACAGAATGGAATGAATGTTCCTTCTCAAACTTCTTCTATTACAAATGAGATAATTGAATTAATTAAAAAAGTTAAAGCTTCTGAATTGATCTTATTGGGTGATATAAAACATAGTATTCCTCAAATAGCTCCTAAAGACTGGTTAAATATACCAAAATTTTTTAAAAAAATAGTTGATACTGTCCCTGTATCAATAATTCGGGGAAATCACGATGGAGATATTGATGCTTTAATTACACCTGATATAAAAATATACAAAGATTTAGTTTTTTCAGTTAACCATCATGAGATTGGCTTGATACACGGTCATATGATGATTCCTTTATCCTTTTTCCAAACAGATATAATTATTGTTGGACATACTCATCCCGCAATTGAATTTCGTGATGATTTAGGAGTTAAATCTTATAAAAACGTTTGGATCCGGGTTAAATGGGATAAAAGGAAAATTGCTAAAGCATACCTCCAATTTCGAAATTTAAAACCTCAAAAAAATCCTTTGATTCAATTTCAAAAAAAGTTTAATCTAAATATTAAAGAACCAGATATTATTGTAATGCCTGTTTTTAATAAACTTATAAAAGGATATCCAATCAATTACAAACCATTAAAACTTTTAGGTCCCATCTTTCAATCTGGAGCTGTCAAGTTAAATGAGGCAGAAGTAATATTACTAGATGGAACTTATTTAGGCAAACTTGGTGAATTAATTTTACGGTAGTGAAGAAATGTCTAGAAAAATCGATGAGATAATTAGTGATATTGAAAAAAATGGTGCAATAACTGGAAAAATCTTAGAATTATTAGTTAAGGAATACGGTGAGAGATTTTGGAGAGCTCTTAGAGCTGTTGCTGAGCGGGCTGTAAATGAATATACATTTATGCCAAGTGGTCAGATTGTTTGGATTGTCGCGGGTAAAAATAGGGAGTATCTAATATCTTTAAAAGATAAATATTGTACATGTGATGATTTTTATGTCAATGTGGTTTTGAAAAAGAAATCTGACGTATGCTATCACATTTTAGCAAAAATGTTTGCTAAAATTTTAAATTTATATAATACGTACTCCATTGAGGATGAACATTACCCAGAAATGATGGAGGAATGGAAGCAAATATAATAATATATCAATTGAGATTGACAAGATGGAATTATATTCATTCAGAAAGAAAGAAGGATTAGTTATTGGATATTTTATTTGCTTAATTAACCTATTTTTACTTGATTTCTACTGTGAATTTTTAGATAAATCACTCTAACACGTTTTCAGAATCTTTATTTTTGTCGGAGATGGAATTTAATTTTAATTATTATCTTGATAAAATGACCGATCACAGCCTCAAATAATCTATAAAAGTATATATATATCAAAATCTTAAATATTATTCATGAAATTTAGATGATATAAGTTATTAAAGTAATAATATCAAAGTTACGATTAAAATGAGGTGAAAAAAGTGAAAATGTACATAAAAGTAATGATTATTGGAATCATTATTATTGTCGCTATAGCTATTATTATAGCCATATCATTGGAGACTACTGCAGTTACTATAACCGGAGTTGGCTGTTTGATTTTGAACCTAGAGAGGGCAGAAAATTCATCTAGGAAAAAAAAGCTTTCAAAACATTAGAGGAAAAATATAAATTAGAAACAGATGAATTTAGGTTCGAAAATGGGATTGTAACTTATCAATTAAGCAGGCTTGTTAGGGATAATGTCATTTATTATAAATTTATTCCTAGCGAAAAACAAGATATAAGGATTTATTTTTTAAACCATGAACAAAAACGATTAGATAGGCCTAAGTTAATTACAGCTAGACAAAAGATTTTAAATTTATTAAAAAATTGTACTGGGGGGCTAACTATTAAGGATTTCCAAAGATCTTTAAAATATAGCGATAGTTACATTTATGAGAAATTAAGAAATCTCAAATCGGAAGGTATTATCGACAGTAAAGAAATTTCGAGAAATGGAAAAGGTATCATTACAAAATTTTTTCTAAAAAAATAAAAAATATTAACCACAATTAAATTGATATGGAACTGACAGATTTTAGAAAAAGAGAACTATTGGTTATTATTATTTTTATTAGCTTAATTATATTCTTTTTATTTGATTTTGGTTGGATTATTCCCCCTAATCCACTAGTTAGTATTGGTACGACCCCAGTTAACTCAATTCCTATATTACCTGTTCTGAATTCGTTTATTCTATTAATTTTTTTGTATTTTTGGGTCTATCATATACCTCATGAAGAGCTTAAAAATTATGAAAATGAAGAATTAAAATCAATAATCAAAGTATTTCTATTAATTTTTTCAATCATTATGTTTTTTAGAACAGCTGTATTACTAAGATATGGTCTACCTTATGAAAAAACACCTATGATTTTTTTCATTGGACTCCAAATAATTTTTGTTGAATGTTATTATCTCAGCAATTTTGGGTTTCATAGGGATAAAATCTGGAAAAATATCGCATTTACATTTATCCTATTATTTATTGTCGGAATCCTATTTGTTGGAATTATAGGTATTATTGTCTTAGGACTTTCTCTTATTGGAATGATAGATCTAAATTTATTATTTGGAACGCCAGTTTCAATCAATTTGTATGGGTTAGCGTCATTCCCATTTCAACTAATTTGTGTGGGAGTTTCCGAAGAATTACTTTTTAGAGGTTATTTTTATACAAAACTTCGTTCTACAAACTTGGGATATATTCGTTCTATTTTAGTATCTTCAATATTTTTTGGACTTTTTCACGTGTGCTGGTATATATCTCCTCAATCACCTTGGTTTATTTCCGATTTTGAGCAAATGGTCTACCACGTAGGTTTCACATTTATTTTTGGAGTAATGATGTGTATAATTTTTGAACGGACAAGAAGCCTTGTAGCTCCGTTAATTATACATGGTCTAGGAAATTCATTAGGTTCCTCAATATCCATTTCTAATCTATTTGAATTCTCTTTCGGTGGAATAACGTTTGGTGGAATATCTATTGGTGGACTAACGCCCAGTGCAGAAATATGGCTAATTATACTAGCTGCATCCGCCATTATACCTATGTTTTTCATCTTCGTAATTTGGATTTTACCTCGTATAACAAAATGGATTGGTGTAGAAACCAATTCATATCCGAATTAATTTTACCAAAAAAGATATTTATAATATTTATTCAATAAGAAATTAACAGTGTGACTCTTATGAAAATCCTTCAATTTCCGGGATACCCAGATTACTGGAATGATTTATTAAATCAACAACCAATCACACCAGGTCTTTCAACTGAAATGTATTCAACTTTTTATTACATAGTAATGATAATAGGAGTTGTTGCTTTAATTCTTATCGTAGTGTACGCTTTAACTGGTGAGGAAAAAGAAGAAAGACTTGGATATGAATAATAAACTTATGTCTGGTTTAAGTTAGTCTCTATTTTTTTAAAATTTCTAAAAATTTAAACTTTTAAATATTCAAATTCATTTAGGAAAACTATGGTTCTTGAAATATTGGAGAAAATTAAGAATGAGTTAGGTCCTGTTTTAAAACACTCAGCAATAATTTATTCAGATGGAACTGTCCTACAAAGTACTTTTTCCGATGATATTAATGTCAAAAGAATTGGAGATAATCTTGCTGAATCATTAAAACATTTAAACACGATAATTGAAATTTTACAGTACGAATCGAGTGAATTCTCTAATGAGCTAATATTTCGCACCCCAAACTATTATATTTTTGCAATTCGTTCTAGTGCTGTAATAGTTGTATTAATCTTGGATTTATCTCCAGAAGATAATGGAACATACAGAACTTGGGAACTTGATGATATTTATGAAACTATCAGAAAATATTTAGATGATATAAAGAGCATAGCTGATTGGGACAAATCAGAATTCGAAATGGAAGAAATAAAACGTGAAACTGAAAAAGTAGAGAAAAAAATTGAAAAATTAAAGGAAACTGAAAAAAAACTCAAAGAAAAAGATCTCGAAATAAGAATAGAAAAGAAAAAAATTAGGGATGAGAAAAAAGAAATTCGAGAAATAGAAAAAGTTGTCCCCGAAGAAAAAGTAAGCAAAGTTCAAAAAGAAATGGAGAAATTAAAGAAAAAAGAAGGAAAAATTAGAAAAGAAGAAAAGAAAATTTTAAAGAAGACCGAAAAACTTCAGAAAAAGAGTACAGAAGTAAAACAAAAAAAGGAAGAGCTTGAAGAAAAAGAGAAAGAAATTATAAAAAAGAAGGAAGAATCAGAAACAACAAGTTAAAATATGATTTTCTCCTGAATTGAAGTTCTTTAATAAACATTAAATTAAGATAGATAGAAAATGATTGCGATTATATTCACATTAGTTGTATTTGTTATTGTAATTATTACAATTGCAACCGAAAAGATGAATAAGACAATTATAGCTCTGTTGGGAGCAATTATTCTTTTTATATTTCTGATTTTTTATACTCAAAATGTCTTAAATACGATTTCCTTACCCTTGAAAATTGATATGGAAAATATCAATAATTTGTTAATATTCTCACGAAATATTCCGCTAGTTCAAAAAATATTTCTACTCTTATTTCAGAATGGTTACTTAACACCATTTCAATTCTCAGATTTAGTTAATTTTATGATAGGAACAGAAGAAAATAGTTTTAATAATTTACGTACTATTATCTTACTTTTAGGCATTATGATTCAAGTAGAAATATATCATGAAGCTGGAGTATTCCAATATATTGCACTTAAACTTATTAAAAGTGCACATGGAAACCCTGAAAAATTATTATTGATTCTTTGTCTTCTTTCTGTTTTTATGTCCGCTATTTTAAGTAATAGATTAACAATAATTCTCTTAATACCTTTAACAATTATGATTTGCCGTATACTAAAAATAAATCCAATTCCTTATATTTTAAGTGAAGCTATTCTAGTGAACATTGGCGGTATCATGTTTTTAATTAGTTCCGGTCCCAATATCTTAGTTAGTCAAGCAGCTGGGTTAAATTTCGTCGACTTTTTAATTCATGTTACTTGGTTCGCTCCAATTCTCCTACTTATTACTTATATTATATTTAAATTTTATTTCAAGAAACAATTCAGGGTTCCAGAAAAAAGATTAATTCAAGTCTTAGAAGAATTCAACCCTTGGAATTTTGTTCCTGATCGACAACTTTTTTATAAATCGATATGTTGTTTAATTGCTACTATAATTTTAATAATTCTATTACCTGATCTCCTTGATATTGCGGCACTAACCATAAGTCTTATTTTAATTATTATAAGCAGATTGAAAGTTGAAGAGCTTATTAAAAATATTGACTTTGGATTAATTCTCTATCTTTTAGGCGTTTTCATAATTACTGGCTGCTTAGAATATGTAGGAATAGTCGATTCAATTGGATTTGCTTTGAGAGGTATCACAGGAGGGTCTCCTGGGGGAACCACACAAGTAGTTTTATGGACGTCTGCAATTCTAAGTAGCTCAATAGATAATCTTCCTATTATTAGCGCATTACTTCCCATGATGGTAATTTTAACTTTTGGCTTTTCTACTTTTAATTACAAAACATCATATTTTGCGCTTAGTATGGGGTCCAACCTTGGAGATAATTTAACTCCTATGGGAGATAACATCTTAGTAATGGATTTATGTGAACAAAATGGAATTACTTTAAAATTTAAGGATTTTTTCAAAATTGGTTTTATTTCAACAATAATACAACTCGTATGTACTAGTCTATTTCTAGGAATTCTAGTTGCAATTGGTGGAGCTTAAAATAAAGTAAGAAAAACGTTAATGATAAATTAAATTATTATATTATTTCATTTAAGACTAAAAATCTAGTTTTTTATAATTGATTCCCAATGAATTTAACAATATTTGATCAATTTTTACCTAAATTAAAAAAAGTAATTGAAAAACAAGGGTTTTTAACACCTACAAAAACTCAAACAGCTGTCTTCAATCATATAAGGAATAAAAAAAATACGTTATTGGTAGCACCAACAGGCTCTGGTAAAACCGAAGCTGTTATCTTCCCAGTTTTTGATTATTTTCTTCGCCATCGTCAAAAGACAACCGGAATCAATATTTTATATATTACTCCTTTACGAGCATTAAATAGAGACATTTTTAGACGATTAATAGATTTAGGGAACGAAAAGGAAATTAAAATCAAAATTAATGTTAGACATGGAGATACTTCACAATATGAAAGAAGAAAACAGTTATTAAATCCCCCCGATATGCTCATTATCACCCCCGAAACACTTCAAGCAATTCTTCCTGCGCCAAAATTTAAAGAACATCTTAAAACAATTGAATGGGTCATTATTGACGAAATTCATGAATTGGTGGATTCGAAAAGAGGAAGTCAATTATCTGTTGCATTAGAGCGATTAGAAGAACTTACAAAGAAAGAATTCACGAGGTTTGGTCTATCAGCTACGATTGGAAGCCCTCAAAAAGTTGCAACTTTTTTAGTTGGGAATCGAGATGTAGAGGTTGTTAATTTAGAATTTGAAAAACAGTATGAATTTAAAATAGAATACCCCAAAATTCTAGAATCCGATAAAAAAATGGCTCAAACATTAAATTGTAAAGTTGAAATGGCATCTAGAATTCGAAGATTGATGGAGTTAATCGAAGCCCATAAATCTACCCTAATCTTTGTCAACACACGACAAGAAGCGGAAGTTTTAGCCTCATTACTGACTCATCTCAAGCCAAATTTTACCTTTGGAGTACATCATGGTTCCCTTTCGAAATCCGTTAGAATAGAAGCCGAAAATAGATTTAAGAATAATGAAATAAAAGCACTCATTTCTACAAGCTCAATGGAATTAGGAATAGATGTTGGCTTTATTGACCTTGTAGTTCAATTTCGCTCACCCAAACAAGTTACCAGACTAATTCAAAGAGTAGGACGCGCTGGACATAAAATTGGCGAGATTTCAAAAGGTATTTTATTAACAACAAATGTGGATGATATATGTGAATCTTATATTATAGTTAAAAAGGCTTTAAAACATGAATTAGAGGAAATAAAAATTCACGAAAATGCTTTGGATGTCCTTGCTCATCAAGTTGTTGGAATTTTAAGAGATAAAGGTAGTACAACAGCTAGAGTTATTTTTTCAATTATTAAGCGTTCGTATATTTATAGAAATTTGAGTAAAAGTAAATTTAAAGAACTTTTAGAATTTTTAAAATCTCAAAATGTAATTTGGGAAGAAAATAATTTTAATTTAATAAAACCGAGAAGAGGAATGTTTCAATACTATTTTAATGCTCTATCAATGATTCCAGATACTAAAAAATTTAAAATCATAAATTCAACTACCAAAAGAATAATTGGAACTTTAGATGATAAATTTGTGGCGGTATCTGGAAGGGTTGGTTCTCTTTTTATAATGCGTGGAAAATCTTGGAAAATAATTTCTGTAGATGATGAGGAAGAAAAAATTATTGTGGGTGAAAAATACAAAGAAAGTTCAGAGATTCCTCGATGGCTCGGTGAACAGATTCCGGTCCCTTTTACAATTGCGGATGAAGTTGGAAAACTAAGAAGAAAAATTCAAACCGTTTTAAAAAGTAATGAGAACATAAATCAATCATTTGAAGATTTAATTATCGATTCAGATGCAATTTCAGAAATTAAATTATTATTTCAAAAACAAATTTCTGAAAAAGCGGATATTGGGACAGATCAAACAATTGTTACAGAATGCTTTGATAATTATTTAATAATTCATGCTTGTTTTGGCTTAAAAGAAAATGAGACCTTGGCTAGAGTAATTGGAGCCTTATTAGAAACTAGATTTCGAGTTAATATTGGATTAAGGGTAGATCCATATCGAATAATTTTAATATTTCCATTCGAATTCGCTCATCCAAATATAATCGAAGAGTCAATTATGGAAACTAATCCAGAACATCTTGAATCAATTTTAGAAATCACTTTAAAAAATACAAATTTATTTCGTTATAAATTCTATCAAATCGCAAGAAAATTTAATGTGATAGCAAAAAAGGTTTCATTTAAATCTCTAAATATGAAAGGTCTTGTTAAAATATTTCAAAATACACCTTTATATGAAGAAACCATGCGTGATTTGGGATTAGAAAAAATAAACTTAGCAATTACTAAAAAAATTTTTCAAAAAATTCATAATGGAGAAATTAAAATTAAAGAAATTATTAGATCCAAAACCAAAGGTCCGACCCCTTTTGGATTAGCGGGTTTAGAGTGGCTTATCCCTAAAGATTTTATTCTTACTAAAAGTACAAAAGGAATTATTCTAGATACGATAAAAAAGAGATTACTAAACACACAAAAAAAATTATTCTGCATGTATTGTAAAAAGTGGGAAAGAATAAATACTATTTCTTTACTTCCTGAAAAACCAGAATGTCCAAAATGTGGTTCTCGTTTCCTGGCAGTATCGCATTTTGCAAATACAGAATTAAAAAAATCGATTAATTTACAACAAAGAAATCAAAAATTATCAAAAGAAGAAAAAAAGATTATTCAGACTGCTCAAAAATCTGCTAATCTAGTATTAAACTACGGAAGAAAAGCTATAATTGTATTAGCTGCTAGAGGTGTAGGTCCCACAACAACAATCAGAATATTGGAAAAAAATTATGATTCTAAAGATGAAGAAGAACTCTTTTTAGATATTTTAGAAGCCGAACGTAGATTTGAAAGAACAAGACAGTTTTGGGATTCCAAATAAACTCTATGATTTTTTATAAATAAAATATAAAAAATGATTATATTATTGCAACACAATCAATTTCGATTAACATCTTATCTACTGGTAAATTAGATACTTCTACAGTTGTTCTAGCTGGAAATTTCTCTTTAACACCATTTTCCTTAAAAAATTTCTTATAAACAAGGTTCATTTTTGAAAAATCTTTGATGTTTTTCAAAAAGACGGTTGTTTTTACTATATTAGAAACATTAGCTCCTGCTGATTCGAGTATTTTTTTTATATTTTCAAACACCGCCCTTGTTTGACCTTTAATTTCATCTGATGCTAAAGTGTGAGTTTTTGGATCCATTGGGGCTTGGCCAGATACATAAACCATGTTTCCTGCTTTAATACCAGAATTATAAGGACCAGCTCTTGGAAGTCCAGCATCTACTATTTCTATTTCAACCAAATTTTAATCACTCCTTTAAAATCTTTTTTTTAAAAATATTTGTGAAAATTAATTTAATTAATTATAGAAAATATCATTATCTTTAATAAAAAATTTATAAATCTAAAGAGAAGAGTAAGATGATTAAATCACCAGATGATATTTTAAAATTATCAATTGATAATCAGGAAATAAATTTTTATCAATTTAATTCTCATTCTCCAACTAAGGGAGTTAAAGCAAATTTAATAGGATCTGTTGGACGTATTATTGAGTGTAATCTTCAATCTTCTGATTTGAATCTTATTTCTCCTGAGAAAATACCACTAGGTAACTTTGGCTTCGGGGCAGGTGCCAAACCTAATAAAGAACCATTATCAGCAATAGGTGAAGCTTTTGGAATGAATAAACGCTTTTTTCTAGCACATCCTTCTAAGGTAGGACCAAATGATCCATTTATTTCAGTTAAAACTAACATTTATTCACCTTTCTTTTTCCATGCGGATCTTGACTTTGGTTCCATTATTCCAAGATTTATAACTACTGATGATGGAATAAACCTTGAAGGTGAAGTTCGTTCTGGCACAATTTTTAAATTTGAAACCTCAAAAGCAGCACAAATGGCATCACTTTTGGCAAAACTTATTCCTAATGGTCTTAGCGTTATATACTTCAGAGGTAAAACCAATGCTAAGGATGTAGTGGATAAACTTCTCAGAAAATCTCCAACTATAGAAATTAAAAAACAATATGGAAGCATAACTTCGCCTAAAGGATTAAAAGATTTTTTTGTAATGCAAACAATTCCTAAAGGTTTTAATGGTTCAGTCGAAATTATTGCAATTGGTGTGGCGTTTAGAATTCAACCAGGTTTAGATTCCCATGAAGAAGTTAGTGTTTCCAATGAAATTTTTAAACGTCTTTTTTATTTCACACCAGGAACGGTAAAGAGTTCAGTTTGGAATAGTCATATGCATAGTCTTATCTTAGGATCTGAAGATTCTGCATTAATATCTCCTCAAGACTCAATAGATCTTAACCAAATTCCATTAAGTGAAATAGATTCTGAAAAAAGTCGCAATATTCCTCGTTCGGGTAGGGTAGTTCACCTTGAAAATACTACAAAAATATTATCAGGTGCATTTAAAATTGCGCCAATTTCGAATAATGAACTTTCTTAATAATGAAATATTCTATTATGGTTGTAGTGTTGCAATGGTATCTTTCATTCCAAATAAAGTTTCTAATTTATATCTTGTTCCTTCAATCTCCGCTAATGGAACAATAACCTTTGATATCTCAAGAAGGGCTTCATCTGCTCTTCCCTTTTCTGTAAAAATAAGTTCATATGCTTTTGTCCCATTTAGACCATCATTTGTCGTATAAATTTGCCATTTTTTAATAAATTTAGGCATTCCAGCTGAAATTATCTTCATAGATTTCTCCATAGCTTCTTTACCTTTGTCAGGTGGTATCCATATTGTCAACATAAAAATCATTTTCATATCATCTCCCGTGTTTTTTCTTATTAATTAGATTTTTTTACAAATTTATATAATTTAATGAAATTTAAGAAAAATTACAACTTAGTAAAAATGAAACCGCCATATTAATCCCTTAAATTCTTGGTGAAGATAGGATTTAAAAGCATTTTTGCAGAGATTAATCAGATTAAAGTGACTCTGGAGGGAAAGGTGAGTGAAAGTAATATTTAATAATGAAAAAATTAGCAGAAGTTTTTAAGAATTGTATAATTATATAACTTATTACCACAAAGAGCTTGCCAATTTCAAATGTTTTCTGCCGTCCTTTATTATTGGTTGCATATGCCCAGGTAATAGAATCTCAACATCCTCTAGGTCCGCTAGCTTCTTCAAGGATTTTTGTAATAATTCTGCACTACCACCAATAAAATCAACCCTACCAAAACTACCATGTGTAAATACGGTGTCACCTGTGAATAAAATTTTCTTTTTTTTATCATGCAGGCAAATTCCACCTGGAGTATGTCCGGGTGTGTGAATTACTCTAAGAGATAAACTACCCCAATTTATTATATCGTCTTCTTTAAGCTTAATATCCACTTTTACAGGTTCTGGATTAATCCCAAATAATTTTGCAATTGGTTCTATAACCTTTTGGAGAGGTCCCATGAACATGTTGACCATTGGGTTAATATATTTATTATCACCTGCTTCTATTACTTTAGCTTCTACTTCATGGGCATAGACCTTAATTTCTGGAAATTTCTTTTTGAATTGGTATAAACCCAGTATATGGTCAATATGGTAATGTGTTTGTAAAATCGCTTGAATTTCATCAGCACCATATTGGTTCTTAATAAGACTTAAAATACGGCTAGTAGCCATTCCATTTCCTGAATCAATCAACATTAAATTACCGGCGTTTCCTATAATATATAAATTAGAATCTAACATCGAACCTTCTGGAATGATGGCTACATCTTCAGTTATCATATGAATAGTCTTACGTTGAAACATACAAATTCCTTTAAAAAATAAGTTAAAAAATAAAAATAATTGCCCTTATTTAACTAAATAAGCTGTTACAACCCCGTAGCGGTCTTTAGTAGCTCTGACCTTTACACTTCGGGGAGGTTTTTGAATCCCTCTACTCCAAATATATTCATTTAATTCAGGTTCAATTCTGAGAATATCAGGTTTGAAATGGCGAATTAAAAATTCTTTAACCAGATTAATTGCCCTTTTTGCTCTTTTATATCTTTTAGCTATTTTTGTTCGTCCTAAAGGAATTTTATAAAAGCGTTCTTCTAATATCTCTTCTTCTTCTTCCACTTTTTTTAAGGGTAAAATTTTTGGAATTTTTTCCTCTTCAGGAGTAATAATTTCTTCTTCGACTAACTGATCCTTTTCTTCCTCGATAGATTTTAAATCTTCTTGGATCTCACTAATTTTTTCTTCATCCTCTATATCTTCTTCCTCCTCAACAACGTCATCTTTAGTTTTTTTCTTACTCAATTTTAACACCTTAAGAATTAAAAAATAGAAATCTAATAATAATAATAATTTCAATCATGCAATTTTAATTTCATTGAAAAAGATAAAAATTTCAATAAAAATATTTACTTTCTCTTCCTTATTAAAAATAGGAGTGAAAAAACATTGCCTCGAAGTAAAAAAACTACCAAAAAAACTAAAAAAGCTAAAATTAAAAAAGATGAAAAAGAGGAAAAAGAAGCTCTATTAACGGAATCCCCAGAATCAGAAAAAGATCTATTATTAGGAACTGAAGAGTCCACAGAATCTGGGGGTGAATTATTATTAGGCGGTTCAGATTCTGACTTATTAATGGATGTAAGTGATAAGGGTATTTTATTAAAAGGCATTTCAGAATCGGACTTAACTGAACAATCTGGTATATTATTTGGGACTGAAAAAAAACTCGAAAATGAAGAAGACGAGTTATTATTAGGTGAGATAGATGATAAACAAGATGATGATGAGCTTCTGACAAGTACTCACTTGACTGCTCCAATCGAACAAATACCAGAAACCAAGGAAGCTGAAGAAATTACAGGTCGTAAAGCTGAAGAAATCCTTGTAACTTTCGATGGGAATTTAAATGAAAGAGGAAAGATATCAGAATCTTATCTTGATCTAAAAAATTTTTTAGAGAGTAATAATGTAAAATGCTCTAGCTATACAAATGTCCTTAAGCTGATAAATCTGGCTAAATATGACTGTTTAGTTTTTGCTTGTCCTGATGCTTCCCGTATGAATAAATTTGAGATTAATGAGCTTAAACGCTTCGTAGAAAGTGGGGGAAGCCTACTCTTATTGAGTCATGCAGGAGGAGATCGTGGCAGAGCAACTAATTTAAATGCATTATCTGAAAATTTTGGAATTCAATTTATAAATGATCAAGTCTTTGATGAAGTTCATAACATAGGATTAAATAGTCTACCTATCATTGACGATTTTGCTAACCATCCTATCCTTAAAAATATTAAAAAAATTTGTTATCGCGCTGGATGTAGTTTAGAAGTTACTGGAAATGCAAAAATAATAGCTGATGCTGATTCTATCGCAGAACCTACAAATGCTGGATGTTTGGCCGCTTCCACTTTAAAAATGGGTAGGGTGGTTGCTCTAGGCTCATATGAGATATTTAGAAATCAAATACCGGGTGGAATAACATACGATTCCCACAAACTTCTGTTTTTAAATATAATTGATTGGTTAACAGCAAAAAGAGATGAAGCACGACTTGTTCAAAGCATTGAAAGGTTTAGACTAACAATAAAAAGGCATCTAGATAAGTTAAAAATTGGTAGAGCCATTAGAAAAGAAACTAAAAGATCCACATTTAAATTACCGGTCCTCCCAGCAAAACCCACTGCAGGTATTGATGATATAGATGGTATGATTTTTGCTTTTAAAGAACTAGGTGGAAATTTCCAAGATCTACAAGAAGAAGTTCAAAATAATCTTAAAGAAATAAATTCACTTGTTGAAGGAATTAGCATGGGCACTGTGAGGGAAATAGGAAAATTAAAAGATGAAATCAAAAATTTAAGAGAAGATAGAAAGGACTCTGAAGAAGCTTTGAACACTTTGTTTATGGAAATGGGTAAAGGAGTAGAATCATTGAATAATAAAGTTGACAAATTAATGAAGATGCTAAAAAAAGACAAATCTCAAAAGAAATAATAAAAATAAACTATATTATTTGACACTAAATTAATTTTTTTATGGTTTAATTCTCTGATTTCTCCATCTTCTATTTCTTTTAGGATGTGTGCGAACTCTACCTCGAGTTTTGACAATTATCCATGCAGGAACAGATTTCTTTTGCTTACCTGCTTTTATTAATCTTAATTTTTTGCCAAGAGGTTTATTTCGTGCCATAATATTCAACTTAAATACGTCTAATTTTAGGTTCTCTCTTCCCTTTTTGTGCTTTGTCAAGAATTTGTTTAAGTGTTTCATCAGTTATTGGAATTTGATAGCCAGCTCTGGCTAATTGACCCGTTTGTGCGAGTTGAATTAATTGAACTTCAATGGCTTGAACAAAATCAGGTCTAACCATCCTCAAATTCGCAAGACGACCCCGCGCCTGTGGAGAAAGAATTTTTCTTAAAATCGCTTCTTTCTGAGCCTCAAATTCTCGTTCCATTTGTTCTTTTTTCTGGGATTCAGCTTGCATCTCAAGCATTTTACGCCTTCTAATCTGTTCTAATTCCTCATCAGACATTTTTAAACACTCAAATTTTAATAATCAACACTTATTATTTAATATTTGACAAGACCAGGAATTTCACCTTTTTGTAATCTCATTTTAATTTTAAGTGCAGTACGATCTAATAAAGATTGTCCATTGGAAGTTAGTTTCCTTCCCTTCTTCTCTATAATTTCTACCAATCCAGCACTTTCCAATTGCTGTAAAGCCTTTCTAATGATTGATCCAGAGCTCCTTCTAAATACATTCGGTTTTGGTCCTCTTCTCTTTCTTCCTCCATAAATGTTACGTAATTTATTGATTCCAACTAAGTTTAATATGTAAAGTTTACGGAGAATTGATGCACAACGTATATACCACCAATCTTTAGTTTGGGGAGGATTTTCTTTATGTACTCCTGCTTTTACTGCAGAAACCCAATCTAATGGAGTAACTTGTTCATAATCTTTCTTCAAAATTTCTGCTAATTCATCAATCAAAATTTTTGGGGGAACATCATACACAGTAGTCATTATATCAAATCAAATTTGTTTTATTTCTATAATATATTGATAAAAAACATAAATATTAATCTTAAAAAATTTGCCACAACTTTTTATTTAAGATTAATTTTATTATTTTTCTTCTACACCTAAATTGAATAAAAAGAATTTTAATTTTATTTTAATTGTGATTTAGATGTTTTACAATGTTAAAATAAAAAAATGGGAACAAGATCAAAATTATTATGCCAAAATTTGTTTATATAACACAAATGATGAATTCGAATATCTCATTAAATCAAATTCCAAAAATGAATTTAATAAAAAAATCTACCAAATATTGAAAAATAACCTAGTTTTGAAAAATTAATGACCTAAATAGCTTCTTAGTTCTTTTTTTATCTTTTATTCCCTTGTTATTCTAAATTGGTTTTCTAAATAAAAAAAACATAAATATTTGAAAACATAAAAAAATATAGGAAAACATAAAAAAATTAACTTTATTTTTCTATTATAATATTTTAAGATCTGGTTATTATGAGTAATAAAATCAGTGAAACCCGTAAATTGGTAAAATGGGGAAGCTCTAAAACATTAATAATGTCATTACCCCGTAATTGGACAAAAAAACATAATTTAAGTGAAAAAAATGAAGTTCAAGTATTCGAAAATTCAGATGGATCTTTATTAATTATGCCATTTCTTATGGGGGATTCACAAAGTAAACTCGTTACAACTATTAGCGCAGATAAATATCCTGCTATCTCAACTTTATCTTATATTATTCAAACAGCTTATCTTGATGGTAATGATGTTATCCGAATCGAAACTAAAGTTCCTTTTTCCCAAGATAAGTATATGAAAATTTCACAATTAGTATCCAACTTATTAGGTTTTGAAATACTCTCTAAAACTCCTAATGTTATCATTATAAAGGATATTATGGATTTAAAAAACCAAAGTCTAAACGAACTTATTAAAATGGTAAGTAGAAACGTTTTAGAACTAATGGAGAATCTTATTTATTCAATTGAAAATAAAGATAACTCAATAATAGATGCAATAATAAGTTCAAAAGATCATATACAAAAATATTACCTGCGTGTGCATCGTCAATTAAGAAAAGGTCTTATTCAACCTAGCATTTTAATGAAAATGGATATTAATTCTCAAGATGCGGTAGACTTTGCTTTTTTCATTGTACACATTAACGATATTGCGGGATATTTAACGAGCATGGGTAAAGCAATGATTAAATTTCCTATTTCTAATCATGTGGAACTTACTTTAAATGTTATTAAAGAAACATATGATTTATTGAAAGCTGGAGTTGTATCTTTTCTCTTCCGAAAGACTGCAGATGCAATTGATGTTCTGGATAAAGTGGAAACTATTAAAGAGCATAAAAGAGATATTGAAAATAAACTAGATTCTATCACTTCAGATGCGCCCGCAACTTCCTCCCAAATTATCCTTGATAACTCAGAAAAAATTATTGAATTTTCTAGATTAATCGCGTTGGCGGCTTTAAGGCGAGCTTTATAAAATCATAATCTAATATTTATATGATTCTGCATTTTTATCAGGAGAATGATACTTGCATTTTGGTTTAGTAGGAATATCTTTTTTATTCAAACTTAAATTTCGGAAAGTTCCAATAGGGTTAATCATCTTATTTTTATTTATCCCTGAATTTATTTATTTAATACTATTAATTCTACAGTGGTATTTTCTTTCTCAATTTCCTCCTATCCTTTCTCCATCACCTATACATTGGAGTCATAGCATAATTACAAATGGTGTAATATCTGGTATAGCCATGGCAATTATAATTATTAAGAAATACGATAAATCTAATTTAATATTGGGAATTTTGCCAATTGTCAATATATTATCCAATACCTATTCAATTTTTTATTCAGTTCATTATTTTTATCCATTTTTTGTAGACATTAACACTTTATTTATAGAAGTTCATGTAGAATTTCAAAAATATTTGAAAACAGCATGGGGGAATTATATTGGTTTTATGATGATTTTATGGCCTTATGAAACAATTTATTGGAGTATTGATCTCCTGACTTTATTTTTTTGTATCATAATAAGCCTGTGGAGATTAGTAAAAACGGAATTTGAAGAAAAAATAATTATAAAAATAGATGATGGGTCAATAATTCCACCTGATTATTCATTAATTCATAATTATCCACGAGTTGAAGAAATATCTATTGATGAAACTAGGATTTTTACTCAGGAAGAATGGGAAAAGACGGGAAGAGCAATTAGAGACCAAGTTGGCTATTATAGATTTATTAAAGGGGAAAAAATAAATTTTGAATATAAATATCCAGATTTTGGAGGATATGTATCAAAAATTGAGAAACCAAAATTTGCTAGTTATGAAAAAAAAATAAAAAATATATATTATCAACTTAATTACGATGAAGATTTTGAAAATAAGGAGGTATACGTTCATAAACTTAAAATTCCCTTAATTGAAAATGGCAAACTCTTCTTAATACAAGAAAGAGAATATAATAAAGTATTACAAAGGGAATTGTTATATATCTCACAAGAGGGGATTCCTATTTTTTTAAACCGAGGAAAAGATTATTTTTTAGAATTTGATTATAAAAAATTTAATCTCATTTTGAAATATGAAAAATTAGGGCTAAAAAGTATTATTGAATTTAATTATGACTCAAGAAGTGAAACAACGAAGCAAAGAATAAATTTGCAAATTCTTAAAATCGTTAAATTATTCATTATGCTTTTTGGATGCTTTAGAGAACGAATTTTATATACAAGAGAAGAAATAGAAAGGTGGAAAGCCTATGATTATAAAAATCCAGATAGAGAGTATAAAATTGACATGTTACCCATTAATTTAATTGAAATTTATAAACTTAAGAATTCTATAGGAATTAATTTTTGGACATGGGCTGACTATTATTCAAAATGGGCTTTATTTTTTTATCAATTTCAACTATTTCCAGATGGGTTCCATCCAAAATTGTTTAGGCTATATAGAATACCGGTATATACTGGGGCAACTTCTTTAGATGAAAAATTACGCTAAATTTAATGCTTGTATTAAAAATTCATGTAAGTCCAAAATTTCAACATCCTCCTTAGTTATTCCTAAAGCATCTATTAAATTTTGGTAACAAGCGGGACAACATGTTAAAATTATATCAATATCATTTTCAAGGAAATCTTTAAGTTTTTTAGAGCCTATTCCGAGTGAAATCTCATTATCGGTTACTTTTGCAAGTCCTCCCCCTCCACAACATAAAGATTCTTTCCTATTTTCTTTTAATTCTTTAAAAATAACTCCTGGTATCTTTTTTATTATTTTACGGGGCTCTTCATATATATTACAATGCCTTCCCAGTTCACATGGGTCTTGATATCCGACTTTCTTTTTGATTTCTTTGTCAAATTTGATTTTTCCTTCTTCTATCAATTTTGTAATGAATTCAGTTGAATGGGATAACTCGAAAGGTAATTCTTTACCATATAACTTCGGATAAACATGTTTCCATGCGCGATAGCAACCTGGGCAAGTAAAAATAATTTTTTTAACGCCTAATTCTAACATTTTTTCAATATTATGAATTACAAATTCTTTAGCGGTTTTAGAGTCGTCGCCAACGAGATAAAATGGGCTTCCGCAGCACCATTCTTCTTCCCCTAGGATAGTATAATCGATTTTTAGTTTTTCTAATAACAAAACAATAGCTTCAGGAATACCAAAAAGAGAGCCCCGGAATGAACCTTGACAACCTACAAAGAAAGCAACTTCTGCTTTTTTTAAAATCCTATCCTCAACAATATCTTCAATATTCATCTCTGTCCATAATAATCGGTCTTCTTGGTCCAGACCGTAAATATTTTTATTTTTTTCAAGTATTTCATGTAATTTGGAAAGGGGAATAGGAGTTAAGTTTTGGTCCAAAATTTCCTTTCTAGTGGCTTGGATTATTTTTGTAGTATCCACTCCACTAGGACAAACTTCAACACAGCGGTTACATATCAAGCAATTAAATATATCTTGAACCATTTTTTTGCTTGGTTTTATTTTATTTTTTTGTAAACCATATGACATTAAGACACGACCGCGAGGCCCCGTGGTTTCCCAAGTTGGTCCGTTTTCACCCCAAGCATCATTTAAAGTAGGACAAATTGATCTACAAGTCCCACAACGAGCACATTTTAAAATATCAATTTCAATATCTTTTAATTTACTTGACACAAACTATTCCTCAAGATAAATTTTATCTAGGTCGATCTTACCAGGGTTAATAATGTTATTGGGGTCGATCATTTTTTTTATTACTCTCATTAACCTCAATTCTTCCGGTCTTTCAATTTCTAAATATTTTGCTCTTGCAAGACCAATGCCATGTTCTCCTGTGACTACTCCCCCTTCATTAATAGCTAATAGATGAATTTCATCCATTAATTTTTCAAGTTTTTCTAAATGTGATGGTTTTTCTTTTTGTATAGTAATAGCTGGGTGAAGATTTGAATCTCCAATGTGGCCAAAAACTATAATAGGCAAATCATATTTAGTTGAAAGTTCCCTTAATCTTTTTAAAACAGCTGGGAGTTTTATAAGTGGAACGGTAATATCTTCTCCTACATATACTCGACTATATCCTTCACGAAATCTAGATGCAGAAACACCAGCTAAACTTCTAGCTTCCCATATTTTTAAACTTTCATCCTTATTTCTTGCTTTTTCAATTTTAGCACACCCCATGTTCTTACAAATATTATTAATTATTTCGCTCTCTCTTACAACTTGTTCAATAGATCCATCAACTTCAAAGAGTAGAATTGCTTCTGCATCTTCAGGGAGATTAATATCAGGGTGTTCTTTGTTGATCGCAATAATGGCACTTTTATCAAGAATTTCGATAGCACTAGGCAATAAACCCGCCATAAAAACTTCCGGAATAGTTTTTGCTGCACTCTCCAAATCATCATACATAGCCATTATAACTCTGATTTCTTCTGGTATCGGTAAAATTCTCAAGACTATTTCTGTTATTATTCCTAATGTCCCTTCGGCTCCAATAAATAAATTAGAAATATTAAAATTAGAACCATTGAGTTCTTTTATTCCAGAAATGAGGATTTTTCCATTTGGTAAAATAATCTTTAATTGATTTACATAATTTCTCATTACTCCATATTTAACTGCCCGAAGACCTCCTCCATTATTTGAAATAGCCCCTCCAACTGTGGCCATTTTACTACTTCCTAAATCAATTGGAAAAAATAGATTATGTGGGGCCAGATAATTATTCAAATTTGCTAGGACTACTCCTGGTTCAACTATCACCTCTAATTTTTCTAAATCTAGCTTTTTTATTTTATTCATACGAGTAAAGTCAATTAAAATTCCACCTTTTACTGGAATTGCACCCCCTGTTGTACCTGATCCAGCTCCACGTGGTGTTACTGGGATTTTATGGTTATTAGCAAATTTAACAATTTCCACAACTTCTTCAGTAATTGACGGTCTTACAACTATGTCTGGGGAATGTTCAAATTGGGAAACATCAAATGAATAAGTGAAAAGTATGGCATCGTCTATAGATATGTTATTTTCTCCAACTATTGTTTTTAGTTTGTCAAATAACTCTTGTCTATTCATATCGGAACTCCAAATAAATTTAAGGAAATTATTCTTAAAATGATTGCCATTTTAGAAAAATTTTGTTAAGAAAGTCCCCAAGATCAAAATTAGAAACTAGATGGGAAAAAGATGGAAGTATGGGAATAGCCCATTATATTCATTTATGATAATCATGATAATGTTCTAGCAGAAATCCCTTCCTTTTAGCATATTTATCGGCATAATCTACATGCTTACTTATGGAGAATAGTAGAACGTAAATAAAAGAAAAAAATAAAAGCAGTGCGGGAAGATTTAAAATAAATATCAAAAAATATTTGATCATTTAAATCCTGATTAATCATTTTTTGCGTTAATAAATTAATTTATTATATAGCTAAGAAGTGTTTAAAAATTTTTTATTAAATTTTTTTTGTTACAAATTTTTTTTATAATTTTTAATTTTCTATGCATTTTTTTTAATTTTAAAATTAATTATAGAAAAGTATTAATAAAGCGAAGTGCCTAAAACGCCGAGTGTCAGATTACAGCATAGTTGGATTCAACCATTTTTTCAACAAAATTAAGATAGAGTATTTTGCGCAAAATTAATTCTTTATATATGCAAAAATATATATGTTGAGCATTATATTAATGTATTAGAAAAAAAGATTCAATTTAAAACTTCAAATACAGTAAAAAAGAGTTGATATTTATGGCGACCAAAAGTAACCGAAAAAAATTGCTTGATTCGGTAGCGGGGTCCGG
>JABXJV010000561.1 GCA_013375355.1 Candidatus Helarchaeota archaeon | reverse complement strand
TGTCGAGCAATTATTTTGGAGAAATTGTTAAAAACATACGATGCACTTCAAAACATTATAGATAAATATTGCGATGGGTGCAGTAGTTGGCAATTTGTTTGGTGTCACAAGCATTGGTACCCAATTCAAAGTGATATTAGCGCAATTTTCTCCCCAAAATGGTTTAAAGAATTTGTATTACCAGATATTGTCGAACAAGCTGCTCATATGGATTACGCAATTTATCATTTAGATGGTCCATTTGCTCTTAAATTTTTAGATGATTTATTAGCTGTTCAGGAAATAACAGGAATTCAGTGGGTACCTGGAGCTGGTCAACCTCCGGATGGGACAGAAAAATGGATGCCAGTTTATAAAAAAATTCAGAAAGCCGGCAAAAATATTATAATGGATCCGCCTCCCAAATTAGTTCCACATGTCTATAAAGTATTAGATCCAAAAGGGTTATTCGCTCGTGGAATATTTCTATCAGAATCAATGGCTGAATTTTATTTACCACCATTTATAGGGGGGTATGGGGGTGAATTAATCCAAAAGCTTGTTAAGTGGCTAGAAGAACAAGAATTAACAAGATTAACTAGAGAAAATGTAAAATTATTTCTTTCTGAAAAAAAAATAGAGGTTAGTAAGGCTATTAGACGGACATTATATCAAGAAACCAAGAGGATCTTAGAAAAAGGTGAGACTGAATTATACAATTTATCTAGAGCTGCATCGTTTATTGAATAATAATTTCAATATAAAAAAATAGATTTTTATATCTAGTTTTTTAAACTTTATATTCTATTTCGTCTTGTAAGCGAATATCTCTCGATGAACTACCTATAAATAACTTAAAAATGCCTGATTCCGCTTTCCAACAATGATCTTTTTCATCATAAAATGAAAGATCTTGTTTTTCAAGCTCAAATGTTACGGTACCTTTTTCACCCGATTTCAAATTAATTTTTTTAAACCCCTTGAGCTCTTTTACTGGTCTTTCCACACTTGATTCAACATCTTGTACATAAAGTTGAACAACTTCTGCTCCTTCACGCTTACCAGAGTTAACAACATCGCAAGATACTCTAATTTTCTCGTTTTTAGATATTCTTTTTTTGCTTATTTGAAGATTCTCATACTTAAAAGTTGTATAGGACAGACCATAACCAAATGGAAATAGGGGCTCAATGTTCTCTTTATCAAAATGTCGATAACCTACAAAGATCCCTTCATCATAAAACACTTGTTTATTACCAGGAAATGTCCTTGAGGATTTATGAGCTGGTGAATCTGAGAGTTTTTTTGGAAAGGTCATGGGAAGTTTACCGGAGGGGTTTACATCCCCGAAAATAACGTCTGCTATAGCATTTCCTGCATCCATTCCCGCATACCAGCCCTCAATAACAGCAGGTACATTTTCAATCCAACCATCCATTGGAACTGGACTGCCATTTATGAGAACAACTATAGTATTTGCATTTTCTTTAACAGTGCCATTGATTAACTCTACGTGCTCTGTAGGAAGATCAAATGATTTCCTATCTTTACCCTCTGAATCCATTTCAAATTTATGATTAAGTCCGACAACAACGATGGCTACGTCTGCCTGTGAAGGAACCTCAGTTATTTCTATTTTCCCCTCACACTTCTTTTCAATCCCTTGATATGGTGTGATTTCATAAAGAGATCGAACCATTGAGCTACCACCAGCCGCTGCCATCTTTTGTTTAGCATTTGGTCCAATTACTGCAATTTTTTTCAACTTCTCAATATTTAGGGGTAAGAGATTATTTTTATTTTTCAAAAGAACAATTCCTTCTTCAGCAGTTTTTCGAGATATAGCTTGATGTTCTGGTGTGTTTACACTGCCTTTCGGAAGTTTATCTGGATCATTAAAAAGACCGACTAGAAACATCACTCTTAATAATCTTCTTATATTTTCATTTAGTGTTTCCTCGTTAAACTTTCCTTCGCTAAAAGCTTTTCTTAATTTACTCTTTCGAAACTTGGATGCTCCTGGCATTTCAAGAGTTAATCCACCATTTATACAACTTTCGGGACCTTTTGTTCGCGTAGTGGCTCCCCAATCGGAAACTACAAATCCACGGAACCCCCATTCATCTCTTAGTTTATCAATTAAAAGATATTTATTTTCAGATCCATAAATTCCATTTACCTTATTGTAACATGACATAAAAGACCAAGCATCCGCTTCGCGAACAGAAGCTTCAAAAGCTGGGAAATAAATTTCATGAAGAGCTCTCTCACTTACTTCAGAAGACACGGATAAACGTTTTGTTTCTTGATTATTTGCCACGAAATGCTTTACACAAGCAGCAATTCGCTGACTTTGAAGTCCTTTTACCACAGCAATTGTTAAAATCTTATTTAAATGTGGATCTTCAGATTGATATTCAAATGTCCTCCCACAAAGAGGAGTTCTCTGAATATTTACTCCAGGTGCTAGAAGCATATGATACCCAAAATTCCGAACTTCTTGAGCTATTGCTATTCCAAACTTTTCAGAAAGCTCCGGATTCCAAGTGGCTGCTCTACAAATAGCAACAGGAAAATATGTAGTTTTTTCTCGAAAATATAAACCCGTTCCTACTCCATGAGGACCATCTGTCATTCTAAACGATTTTACACCTAATCGATCGATTGGTTTTGTATGAAAAATTTTTCTTCCGGAAGAAATATGATATTTTTCCTCTAATGTTAATCGACCTAAAAGATCTTCAACCCTCTTTTCTAAATCTAGGTTACTATTCATAAAGGGTAACTTGGCAATTTCATCTGTAGATAACTTTTTTTCCATATTTTATTTCTCCATTAATTTATATTTGAAAGATTTTAAAGAAGTTTTAAATTATTCTCTTATATAATTTTTAATAAATTGAGTGGTATTTTTTGATTTCTTTAATTTTCTATATAATTTTCTAAATGTAGTTCTCCAATTATATTTTTCTAAAATGTTTAATTACTATTTTATTTCTTCTAATTTAGCATAATTTATTCCATTAACATCTAATCTTTTAAGGAATGATTTTAAACGATTTTTAAATGATGCAAAAT
>JABXJV010000560.1 GCA_013375355.1 Candidatus Helarchaeota archaeon | reverse complement strand
TACAAAAGGTGCAAAACCTCTCTTTTTTATGGACTATATTTCATCAGGCAGACTTAAATCCGATGTTATTGAACAGATAATCACAGGAATTGTTAGGGGCTGCGATGAGGCTGAGTGTTCCCTTATAGGAGGAGAAACTGCAGAGATGCCTGACTTCTATAAAGAGAACGAATACGACCTTGCCGGATTTATAGTCGGAGCAGTTGAAATTAACAAAATTATAGATGGCAAAAAGGTAAAGACTGGAGATAAAATAATCGGATTGAAATCGAGTGGACTCCACAGTAATGGATTTTCACTCGTAAGAAAGTTATTTTTTGAACAACTTGAAATGAAAGTAGATTCCTTCATTCCAGAACTTGGAAAAACTCTTGGTGAAGAACTTCTCACACCAACAAAGATATATTCCAAACAGATATTGAATATAATCGGAAAATATGGAGAAGATATACACGGCATGGCTCATATAACCGGTGGAGGTTTTCTTAACATAAGAAGAATAAATGAGCAAAAAGGCTACGTTATCGATAGATTACCCGAAATCCCACTAATTTTCAATTTGACACAAGAAAAGGGAAACATAACAGATTACGAGATGTTCAAAACTTTTAATATGGGTGTGGGTTTTGTAATTGTTACTGACCAATCAGAAAAAATAATTGAGGAATTAAAACCTAATGCGGAAATTATTGGATATATTGACGATAGCAGGAAGATTCAAATAAAAGAAAGAAATATTATATATTGAATTATAAAAATATTATTTATGTTTTTTCATTTTCAACCGATTATTAATTTGTAAGGACACATATAAGGAAATTTTTTATGAAAATAAATACCGAACAGATTATCAATAATAGTAACACCGTGTTCAATATAATAAGTTCTGCCTTCCAAAAAAATAATGATTTTAATCAAAAAGCAACTGAAATCACAATTAAAGAAAAGATAACCTCAAATAAAAATGAGTCATTGGGCAAAGTAATCGATATGTATATATAATTCCCACGTTTCAACCAAGCATTCCAAATTATAACAACTTATCCAATTAAATATTCATATTTAATCATTTAACCTTCACCCATTTATCATTTTCACAAGATTCTATTGTAAATTTGATTAATATTTTTTATATTTGTTATGTATAAAAAATATCTTAATATTAAAGAGGCTTGTAATCAATGGAAAAAGAAGAAGCAACAAAGAAAATAACAACGAGTTAT
>JABXJV010000059.1 GCA_013375355.1 Candidatus Helarchaeota archaeon | reverse complement strand
CATTTACGGTGCTTCCATTAGTGAGTTGAAGAGTATCATTCGCAAGGGCACTTCTATAAATAGAAAAATTATCTATTATACAACTATTATCTACATAAAATTGTCTGGCGAATAACTTTGTTGTATCAACTGGTTCTTGGAAATTACTATTATTTTCCATAATTCGGGTAATTGGGTACGCCTTAATATTAGTAATATTAAAAGAAGTATAGGTAATATTCCATACATTAGTTTCTACAGAAATTGTTTGACTAACAAAGAGTGTGGTGCTTCCTGTTACATTAGCTACTGCCCAATACGTTAGATCATTTCCTTGACCATCTATAGCGTCATTTGTTGAAGTTCCTAAATATAGAGGAGGTTTTGAAGGAGGAGGATTTGTATAAAAATTTTTATGTGAATTATTTAAATCATGAAAAGGAAAGGATGAAAAATTGAATAAAAATAAGGTTAAAAATGGTGAACTGATGAAAAAAAACAGAATAACTATTCTTTTTAAAACACCATGCGTTTTCATAATTGAAATACCCTTATTAAGTAAAGTAATTTATTATATTATGGAATATAATTATATATGTCTATTTATTAATAACCTTCAATTTGATTGTTAGTTTTCAACTTTTCTTGGTTGCGGAATATGAAAGCTGTTATTTTGGCTGGTGGAAAAGGAACTCGCTTGCGTCCTCTAACTAGCAACATACCAAAACCTATTGCACAAATTGTAAATACCCCAATGATAGTCCATACTATTAATTTATTAAAGAAACACGGATTTGATGACATAATAATCACAATTGGATACTTAGGAAATCAAATTGAAGATTTGCTTAGGGATGGAAAAGATCTAGGAGTTAATATAACATATTTTAAAGAATATTTTCCTCTTGGAACGGCGGGAGCACTCAAGTTTTTGGAAGAACAATTTAATGAAACTTTTCTTGTAATAAGTAGTGATATAATTACTGATTTAAACCTAAAAGAGATGTATGAATTCCATAAAAGTAATGAATCTACTGCTACAATTGCACTCACCACAGCAGAAATTCCAGTTGCTTATGGAATTGTAGTTACTGATGAAAATCTTAGAATTACTAAATTCTTAGAAAAACCCGGTTGGAGTCAAATATTTTCTGATAAAATTAATGCCGGTATTTATATTTTGGAGCCAGATGTTCTTCAATTTATTAGTAAAGGCGAAAAGTTTGATTTTAGTAAACAACTTTTTCCAAAATTATTGGAAGAAAACTTTCCGATGTACGGATTTACTATGAACTGTTATTGGTTAGATATTGGAGAAAATACTAAATATGTTCAAGCAAATCATGACGTTTTAGCAAAAAGAATTAGTTTAGACCATTTGGGGAAAGAAATAAAAGAAAGTGTTTGGATTGGGGATGAAACTGAAATTTCGCCTAGTGCAAGTTTGTGGGGACCATGTATAATAGGTAAAAATTGTAAAATAGGTGATAATACTACTATTGACCGGCTTTCAGTAATAGGTAATAATGTACACATCGGTAAAAATGCTCAAATAAAGAGATCTGTTATTTTAAACGATGCAACTATTAGAGATGATGCATTTATTGAAAATAACGTAATAATTTGTCCAAGGACAGAAATCGGAGAGGGGGCTAAAGTTATGGCTGGTTCAGTAATAGGGGAAGATTGTCATATTGGCGAACATAGTGTTATAAAACATAACATAAAAATTTGGCCAAATAAGGAGATTGAACCTGGCTCATTTATAAATATGAATTTAAAACATGGAACATATGTAAAAAAGAGTTTATTTGGTCCATATGGTATAACTGGACTTGTAAATTATGAATTTACTCCTGAAAAAATGACAAAACTTGGTTCCGCAATAGGAACTTATTTTGGAGCCGGATCAAAAGTCTTTATAGGCAGAGATACGATGTTGATGTCAAGAATGATGAAGAGAGCCGTAATTACAGGGTTAATGTCAACAGGTGTCGAAGTCTATAATGTTGAAGCCCTTCCACTTCCAATACTTAAGTATGTAACTATTCTTAATGGTGGCAGAGCCGGTATTATGTTAAAAGTACCATATGCAGAAATAAATTCTATTAATATAAAAATATTTGAAAATGATGGTATAGAACTCTCCCCAAAGGCAGCCAAAAAAATTGAAGGTATATTTTTTAAGGAAAACATTAGAAGAGTAGAACCTAATCAGATAAGGGATATAATACCATTTAAAATGGCATATGAGCAGTATCTAGAGAAGATCATGGCATTTATTAATAGTAGCATTATAGAGAAAAGGAAACCCAAGGTAGTTATAGATTGTGGTAATGGTGCTGGTTCTCTTATAGCACCACAAATTTTTCAAAAATTAGGTTGCGAAGTAATTTCTTTAAATACTTTAGAAACACCCGCTCCATTAAAGACATTCTCTCCGTATACTGAAGCACTTTCAAATTTATCAAAGACTGTTAAAGTTCTTAATGCAGATTTTGGGTTTCTGCTTAATGAAGATGCAGGTAGAGTTATATTTGTTGATGAAAAAGGTGAAATTTTAGAAGGGGATACAACAGTTTCTATTTTTACAAAGATAAGGCTCCAAGAAAAAGGAGGGGGAAAGGTTGCAGTACCAGTACATACTTCCAATATTATAGAACAAGTTGCAGATGAATATAACGGAACGGTGATTAGAACCAAATCAGGAAATAGACCTTTATTAGTTGCCGTTCAAGAAAATAACACTATTTTTGGAGGGGAAGAAACAGGAGGTTTTGTTATACCAGATTTTCAAGTATTACGTGATGGAATCCTTGCTGCAGCCTATCTTACTGAATATCTTGTTAAAAAGGAAAAAGTTCTAAGCGAATTAACTAAGGCTATTCCACCATTTTTCATGGCGAAAGAGGTTGTTCCATGTCCAATTACCATCAGAGGAAAAGTTATGTTGAATTTGATTGAAGAAGCTTATTATTTTAATTTTAACACTCTAGATGGAATTAAAATGTTTTTCGAAGATTATGGCTGGGTCTTAATAAAACCATCTGCAATGGACGATTCCTTTGAAATATATGCTGAAGGAAGAAATAAAAAAGAAGCAACACTTATTGCTAGACACTGGATTGATGAAATTAATAATCTAATCCATGAAATAGAAACGGGGATGTAAGAAAGAGAAAATAAGTTAACCCTTAATTTTATGGGCTAATCCTTGTAGGAATTGAATGATCATTTGGCTAGCAGTTGCCGTATCATTAGAGGAAATTAAATCATGAACTTTTTTCATGAAACTTGCAAGTTCTCTTGTTTTAAATACAATAAAAGTTTTACTTTTTAATTTATCAACAGTAGTAGTACTTTTCTCAATTTCTACCATTTTACTCATGTTAATTCACTCGTGAAAATTGATATTTACAATTGTGTTTTGTTTCCTATAAATATATTTTTCGATTGGTGAATATTAATTTAAGTATTAAATAATCAAAAATCATATTTTTAAAATTAGGGGATTTTAATAAAATTATAAGCATTTTAGCTAGTTATAATTTTCAATTTTGAATAAATTTATTAATATAAGACTTTTATAAATAGAAATCAATAAAATCTTTGCGTTAAAATTCGGATTTCATAAAAAGATTAATATTTTTTATTTATTTTTATTATACATAAAAAAAATTAAAAAACATAAAAAAAAAAGCCATTTACAATACCATTTTCCATAAAATTATATATTTTAAGTAATAAATTACTTACAAACCAAAAATGAATTTACATTGAGTAACTTAAAACAAAACTATCTAATAATAAATTAGGAGAAATGAATATGTTAGGAAAATTGATGAAATTAATGCCCGGATATCGTGGGTACAAAAAGAAAGAAGAACGCCGAGAGACAGATAGAATTGTAAGAGAAAAAGCAATAAGACTCTTAAAAGAAAGTGAAGATAATATGGTCAGCACACTAGAAAGTGCAGTTAACGCCGGTAATAAAGATCTTATGAAACTTATTGAAAAAGCCAGGGGAGATATTCACAATTATATCACAAAAATCAAAACTGCTGAATATGGGTACACACCTGGCTGGAACGTAGTAGCAATCCAAGAAAAATTATTGGAAGCAACGATAGCTTGTGATTCTGAGATTATACTTATGGCTCAAGATCTTAAGGAATATACTTCAGATATCAATAGTAGGGCATTCAGTAATGAGGATGTAACTGAACAAGTACGTCAAGTCGTAAAAAAAATGGGTGATTTTAGAGATAAATACCAGGAACGTATTGATATCGTTTCCGGGACTAAACAAATAATAGAAATGGAGTGATTAAAATGGGAAGAGATTGGAAATTAGGATGGGAACATGAATATACGCCTGCTGAGCTCGAAGATATGAGGATTTCTTCTCCCTCGAAAGAAAGAGGGAGGGGAAAAGAAATTATTAAACGTTTCTTTTGTGGACGTAAGGGAAAAGATGTCCCCAAAGGGGATAAAAATGTTCTAGTACGAGAAGGAGAAGCATGTGTTTATTATAGAGACGGAAAAATCTATGACGTTTTGGGAGCTGGAAGACATAAAGTCGATGATAAATTCTTTCTAGTTTCAGATTATGCTTATGTTGATTTAGGACTTATGAAAATTAAATTTGGACTCCCTGAAGGGCAAATAATGTCACGCGATAGGATACCTATGAGCTCGTATGGAAATATCACGATTCAAATTGAAGATCCAAAAATATTTCTCACAAATCTTGTATCTGGTCAGCCCAAATATTATGAAAGTGATCTCCGAAATTGGGTCAGAGATGAAATCTCGGAAATTTTAGGCTCTGCATTATCAAAAATGGGATCCATGGACGTGTATACACAGAAAGAAACATTTGAATCAATTACAAGGGTTAAATCAAGGGAAATGTTTAATGAATTTGGGATTAAATTTATAGATTTGAATTTAATAAGCGTTAAACTTCCTGATGAAATCGAAAAAGCCTATACCAAGAAAGTAGTTTCTGTAACAGACGCAGAAGCGGAGATAACAAGGTATAAAATGCTCCAAGAGGCAGGGATTAGTGCCCTAGACATGGAAAAAATCAAAGCAATGCAAGAATTTGCAAAACGTAAAGGTGGCGGGATAGGTACTATTTACGATTCGCAAGTGTTGGCTAATATAATGGGACCAATTAAAAGTGATACGGCAAAAACTAGACCAAGTGAATCAAGTGAAGTTGTAAAAATCCGAGAATTAATGCTAAAATTAGATGAAAAACTTATGGATGGATCCATCTCTGAAGAACGATACGATAAAATGATGACAAGATATAAAAACAGATTAAAAGAATTAGGAGCAGATTAGGGAGACCAAATTTGTCACAAAGAAGAATTACCGTCAAAATTGGCGGCAAGAAAATAAAAGTAGGGGAAAAGTTATCCAAGAAAGAAATTGAGAAAGCAAATATAGAGCGATTAACTAACGAGATCATAGAAATTGGAAAGAACCCTGATATCAGTCATGGGATAATGGATCTTGCTCAATTGTTTTTAGAAATAAATGAAAAGAGAATGCAAAGTGATCAAGCTTCAATTGAAGAGATAAATGAAGCACTGGATAAGCTAAAAGATCAAAAGTTAATTTCTATGAAAAAAACAAAGAAAAAAGTAGTTCTAATCGAATTTACACCCCTGGAATTAACGGGTATTGAAAATACTATTATTGAATTGGCTGCAGAAAAAGGCTGGACTAATTTAGAAGAGATCATGAAGACTTGCAATCTTAATTCAGAAATAGCGGAGCAAGAAATAAAAAAATTAGAAGAAAAAAATATTGCTGTTGCACACAAGGATCGTGTCACTGGAAAAAGATGGTATTTTCCAGGGATTGCGGTAGAAGAAGAATAAACTATCTCTAACAATCTTTATATTTTTTAATTTTTATTAAATTTTCGTTTCTATTAATATTATTTAATCTAATATTAATTTGGGCTGTTATATTCATGGTTAATTCGAAATTCGAAACTTTTTCTAATTTAATGGTTGAACGGAACCTTATTTTTGATGTTTTACAAATTCTTTCTAGAGAATTAGAGATGAAAGAAATTAATCCTAAATTATTTAAAATTATTCAATCGAAATATTTGGCTAAATTAAAATCCCTTGATATTCAATTATCTAAGGCTAGTAGAAATTTAATTTGCTCAAAATGTGAGCAAAGATTCGATGATGACGAACTGACTCTATCTTGTATAAAATGTGGGTTTCCTTTTCATCAAAAACACCTAAACGAATCACAATTAAATATTGGGAATTACTGTGCTAATTGTGGTTCATTTTTTCGCATTCGCGAATTTGATGATTTTAAATCGGTAGAACTTAAAAAGGTCCAATATGCATACAAGAAATTGCACTCTAAAATTTCTGTGATAGGCGTTAAAATCGATGGTAAAGAGTTTAAATTAAAACATAGTGTTCCAAGTGAAAAAGAAGAAGAAAAAATTAAAACTAGAAAAAAACCTACGAAATGTCCAAATTGTGGACAAAAAATAGATATAAAATGGCGTTTTTGTAAAAAATGTGGATATTTATTAAAAAGTAAGGGAGAAAGAGAAGAAAATAAGTGCAAAAGTTGTGGAACTTATTTAGATCCCGGTTGGCGTTTCTGTAAATGGTGCGGAGCTCCCGCTAACACTTAATTTTACATTTTCCAATACCGATTTCAGAAGTGGTAATACATCTTGGCGAATGTAGTAAACCTTTTGTTTGCCATCTTTTTCAAAATCAATAAGTTCGTATGCTTGTAATCTTTTTATATGCCAAGTTATTGCTTGACTACTAATTTGTAAAAGATTTGCTAAATCGTTGTGATATACTTTCTCTTTTTCAATAAGAGTCTGTAAAATTTTGAAAGATGGTTTTCTTTTTAAAACAGAAATTATTAAATTTCTTTTGGAATCTATATTATGATTATTATTCACGAAAAAGCGCCTATATCTCCCGTCTTTGAGTGAATTAATTAATCCTGCTTTTTCTAATACATTAATATGATATTGAATGACTCCCATTTTCTTGTTTAATTTTCTACAGACTTCTCTTAAATGAATCCCTTCATCTTCCAATATAAGATTGTAAATACGAGAGCGGGTATTCTGTTCTAATTCAGTTCTTTGATTAGTCGGTGTAAAAAAATCTGAAAATTTATTCAATCCTATGCCAAAAATTACAAGAGATGTTCCCCCAATACCCTGAAAGCTTAGATCATGGCAACCAAAGGATAAATTATTGTTAAAAGCAATATTGAGGAATAATCCTGTTAACATAGATATGCTTAGACAAAGCATTATCCTTTTAATAGCTTTCTTCGACCTTCTTTTCATAATCTATTCTTCCAATACTTCAAAAGAATTAACAATTTGATTTAAAAGTATTAAGTTTAAAATGAAAATCGTTAACATAAATATCTTTCGTTTATTAAAATTAACCGACTAATTACACATTATTATTCAAAATCTAATTATTTCATATTTAATATAAGCAAGAATTTTTAAAATAAATAAATAAAATAATGGTGACTCGATATGCCAAAAAAACATAAATCTACTTTTATTTGTAAAATCTGTAGTCAAGAATTTCCAAAAAAGCAAGTAGGAAGAGTTAAAATGGTAAAAAGACTTCCGAGGGGGGAGGATACAACTTGGATTTGTCAGAAATGTCAGAAAGAACGGATAAAAATTGTATAATACTGCCTTTAAATTATATGTCCTTATTTAAAAGAAAATTATCTGATTTTTAAATAATAAACTATAAAAAATAAATTTAATAAAGAATGATAATTAGTTTAATTGTAAATAATTGAAATAAAGAATTGTGAATAAAGTAATTATTTTATTAGATAAATAGTGACGGGATTGGGTAAATGCCTACTGAAGAAAATTTAGTCAGAAAGGCAATCGAGTTAGTTGCAGAAGGGGAAACTAAAAAAGCGATTGAAGTGTTACTTGCTTCATTGGCTAATCCAGACTGGAGTATAAGATCGTATTCGGCTCAGATTTTAGGGGAATTGGGTAAGATATCCCTATCGGAGGAGCTTTTTACTACAACTATTCAGTCCATGTCTATGCATTTAATTAATGAGACAGATGGTTGGGTTCGAGAATCCATTACAAAGGCTTTCGGCAAAATTGGTGCTAACAATCCCCAATTAGTTAAAGACATTATCCCCAATATCGTATCAGTCCTAATAAAAGATGAACATGAAGGGGCAAGAGGATCAGCTGCTAAATCATTAGGAGATATTGGTCGAAAATCTCCAGATCTTATTTTACCGGGATCAACATTAGATTACCTAGCGCAAAGATTAAAATCAGATGAATCTTGGATAGTCAGGTATTATTCTGCATATGCATTAGGAGAAATTGGCACCCAAGTTCCTGATGAAATAGAAAAATACATCGAAATTTTAGAAGCCGCAACTAATGATGACGATGATGGAGTAAAAAATGCGGCTAAGGAAGCTCTAGGCAAAATAAAGAAGTCTAAATAGAAGTTCCATTTGCAGGATAATGTTTTCGTAGGAACTCTATAATTTTTTTGTTAACTTGCGCCGCCTGTTCAAGCATAGCAAAATGTCCAGCATTTATAATAAATAACTCTGAATTTGGAATTTGTTTTGCCATCTGTCTAGACATGTAGACGGGAGTTACCATGTCTAACTGACCGCCAATAATTAAAGAGGGACACTTAATATCTTTTAAATGAACCTTCAAATTGTAGCGTTTAAAATTTTGGTATTCCAATATTATTTGCTCTTTGGGGATATTCGTTAAATCTTCTATCCATTTTCTAATTTTTTCCCGGGGTTGCTGTAGGGCCAAAGCTAGGGCAGTGATAGTTGCATTATTTCGTAAGACTAATTTATATCCTGTTCGTAGTATTGGATTATATAAGACATTGACGAAAAGCGGGACTAATTCCCACAAAAGCAAGACTGATGGATTTTCTGAAATTGTATAACCAGAATTAATTATAACCATCGATGCAATTTTTTCTTTTAATTGGGTCATACTTCCAAAAACAAGACTTATACCCCCTCCTGCAGAATGACCGATAAGAGTAAAATCTTCTTGCAAATTTAAATGTTCTAAAAAGTTCATAAAATCCATATACATTAGGTCTAACATGCGATCCTTATGTTCTTCCATGTATTTTGCATCTCTATCACTCTTCCCATGTGATCTCGCGTCCATCGTTATTACTTTATATCCAGCTTTAATAAGTGGTGGAATTTGCTCACTGAAAAATGCTGATCCTACCCCCCAGCCATGTAAAAATAAAATTGGTCTCCCATTATTATTTCCATGAATTTCATAGTAGAGTTTTGTTCCGTCATCTGATTCAAAAAACATGGCTTCCACCAAAGTTCTTAACTTATTCAAAGATTATTCATTCAAAAATTTTTTGAAAAGTTTCGACAAAAATCTTATAAAATATTAGAATGATATAAAGAAAATAACTATAATTTTATGGTCGTGAAATTTCATGGTAATTGAAGTAAGAACTGCAGAAAAAAGCGATATTGATGAAATGCGGAGATTAATGATCCAATTGTGTGAGGTTCAAGGTGTAGAATTCCAAGAAAAACGATTTGATTGGGGTATTAAGAGAAGATTATTTGATAGACTTCAAAAACATGGACTAGTTATAGCTGAAGATTCAGTAGCGAAAAAGATTGCAGGTATGATTTATGCAGAATTGATTATTGACCCCTTTGGAAAAGCAGAGGGTTATATTCGTCAAGTTATTGCTGATACCGATTATCGTGGGCAAGGAATTGGGTCAAAATTAGTAGAAAAAAGTATCGAATATCTTAAGTCAATGGGAGCAGAAGTCATTCGAATAAACGCAACAACCAAGCAAATACCTTACTACGAAAAATTTGGATTTAAAAATGCTTATAATGTGATGGAAATCCGCTAAATTTATCGGTTCTATACATTAAGATATGAATATTCGATATTTAAAGAATATTTATATCTGTTAATTCATCATGTGGCACTCCACACTCACAATAGGGCAGAAACCAAAGCTTACAATAGAAGGTATTATCAGAATTCGTACACTTAGCAAAGTGTTAGAAAACTGTTAATCGATATCGAATTCCACTTTTTTATTTTTTAATTCCTTTTTTTCTTTGTCAAGCTCTACAACTTCAAATTCAACTTTTTTTATTTCCGATTTTTTCATTTCCTTCATAGCAGAGGGTTCTGGTTCTGCCATCTCTTTAATTTCAACTGATTCTGCTTCTATTGTTTCGCTGATTTCCACAGCTTTTGACCTTTCTTCATATATTTTTTCAGCGTGTCTTGCCATTTCTTCGGCTTTTTTTAATTCAGCTTCGATAAGTTCTTCTCTTCTATGGTCTTCTCGGATTTCATCCCAGACAGTAGCACTATAACCAAATTGTTGCATCATAAAATTTTGAATATCAAATGTTTCACCTACTTTACGGCTTGGAATGCCTACAACTTGTATCCCTTTCTTTACATCTGTTGCGATAAATGTGTAAGGTAGAACTTCAGCATCATCTCCAACTGTAACACCTGGGAGGATACCCGAACCTGATTCTACAAGTGCATTTTTACCTATTACTACTTCACCTACTCTAAATTGACCTTTCTCACCAGCTTTAGTAGGAGGAATTCCTTCATGACAAGCAACGACAGAATGTCTTTTTAAAGTAGCTCCATCTTCAATCGTTATCTTTTCGGGAAACCAAGCATCAAATACCACATTATCTTCTATACGAACATTTTTTCCTACTTTAATTCCTGCTAACCGAAGCAGATATTGTCTTAAACTTTGACCCATTGGGAGTTTTTGTAATTCCAGTAGGAAATTTTTTGCTAAAATTATTGATGCAGGCATAAATTGTCGCCAGTCATGTAAATCCCAGCCAGTTTTTGTTACTTTCCGTTTGGCATCAGCAGCAGCCAAGTTAATTTTGCCTTCTAAGGGAACTCTCACATCCTCGGGTAATCCAACGCATAATGTTTGTGGAGGAACATCATAATGAACGACTCCGGGTGTAATGATCGAATTATCTCCAATTGTAACTCCTGGCAAAATTGCGGCACCTGCACCAATTAGGACATTATTTCCAATATTTATAGGTCCAATATAAAGTTCATCTTCGAAGAATTGAGTACAAGTAACATTTGCACCCATACCAAAAACAGTTTCGCTCCCAATAGATAGAAATTTAGGGAAAATTACTTCCATTAGATTTCCAAATGTTATCATCACACCTTCTCCCACAGTAGCACCTAGATCTCTTAAATAATTTCTTTTGAATTTAGGTGTACCCCATTGTAATAATCTAAGCCTTATACGTATTCTAATTTGATTTAAAAAGAGATTATGCATATTTTCATAATGTGCCAATTCTTTTTCTGTTGCTAGTCTTAAATTTCGTACTTTTTTCCCTTTGCCTTCAATACTTCTTTTAGTATTTTGAATTATACGTTTGGTTAAATCTGCTTGAAATTGTTTTATTCGTTCTTTAGATTTTTCTGTTTCTGCATCCTCTTCGGATACAAAGAATGGCGTTACGTATGTGGTGTATTTTAAAACTGGGAACATCTTAAATATTTCTTTAAAACCTTCAGGTACTTTCATTTTCTCAACTCTAATTTAAAATAATCCAATTTTAATGAAATTTATAGTTTATTTTGATATTTATAAGTTATAAAATATGAAATCTGTAATATTATTTGATTTTATTTAATTATATAATTGAACATTTAAAATTTTCTTGATTTAAATGAAAAAATGCAATTTCGGAAAATAATTCAAGTGTATCTATGTTTAGCTTTCAATTGATTTATATTAAACTGCCTTGAAACATTGATAGGAGTATAACCACTAGCAGCAAGGAAGAAATCTTTCAAATATTTAGCAAATTTATCGTGGTGTTTACGGTAATAGAGTAAGTATACAGAAGGAAATAAGAGTCTTGCAACACCATGATAGACAATTTCTCTTCCTTTTGTATTACTATTTAACCATTTTGCTCTGAAATTTTTTAAATTATATTTCCAGCAATTAATAAACATTTCCATTTGTAACTCTGTTAGTTGGTTGAAATCTGCTTTTCTTTCTTTACGCAAAATGCAATCATGTAAATTAATAAAAACATTCGGAACCAAAAAGCTCATATAATTCCCGTAAATCATCTCATCTACCAGTTCAATACTTTTAAGGACATCGGCGTCCGTCTCTTCTGGTAAACCTATCATAAAAGTTGAAAGTGTCATGAAATTATTGTCATTCAAAATTCCTAAGGCTTCCATAACCATTTCTGGATATTCTTCTGGTGTGTATGGTAAAGGTTTTCCTCGCATATATTTGGCTATCAATCGAGAACTCCCAGTCTCAATTCCTGATTCTCCAATGGTTCGAAATTTTTTATTTCCTCTTCTCATTACAAAACGACCATATCCATCTAGTATATGGTCAAGTTCTGTAATCATTTCTGGTTCAGCTGCAACAGGTGCAAGGGATAAATGAGCAGGTTGTACATATTTTACACCTTCAACTGCAGTTATTTTTCTAAATAACTCACATACTGCATGAACATTTGGTTGAAACTTACCATCATGTGTGTTGGCTCCATAAATAAGACAATCTTCAGTTGCTAAAGTGATTAACTCTCGCCCTTCTCTAACATTTACCTTTACCTCATTGATTATATTATCATAAGGAATATCCTTTCGTCTCCTCATAGTAGGAGCACAAAATTGACAATTTCTCCCACATCCGCGAGATATTTCGACAATACCATGGATTGCAGCAT
>JABXJV010000559.1 GCA_013375355.1 Candidatus Helarchaeota archaeon | reverse complement strand
GTTCTGGATATTTCCCCTTAAATTCTAGACTAATCTCCTTAAGTGTCATCGCATTCGGAGAATTTTTATCATTAAAATTTGAAAACAAAATATTTAAAATCTCAATATGTTCGCTTTTTAGTCTTAATTGAGCTTGAGCAACCTTTAAAAAATTAAGTTGACCCTTTTTATCCTTTATTTTTTCAAATAACAAATCAAAATTTTGTCTTCTCTTTAAAAATGCGTCTTGTTCTTCTTGAAAAATCTCTTTAAATCTATTTTCGTTGAATTGATAAGTTATGGGACGACGATCTTTTAATACAAATAAAAATTTTTTATCTATTAAATCCTGTAATAAAGGACGATAAAATGATCTCTTTGATTTAATATTCTTTTTGACTTTCTTAAAGCTTAGATCTTTTCTGTGCCTATTATTAATAAAGAAGGTCAATAGCTTGGCCTCGTTCTTCGTTAACCCCCATACTTGCAGATTTTCTAATGAAATCATATATATCAAAATTAAAGATAAAAATTAAAAATTATTTTCTACTATCTTTTGCACAATTTTTAAATTTTCCTATTCCCTACTTAATTTAACTAATAAATTATTATATTAATACAATTTGAGGGTCTGAGGGGGACCACTTTACCTTAATTTAGTTGTTTAAAAAAAGATTAAGTTATAATGGTGGGAAGAACTTCCTAACTTCCTCTAATGGAAATTCATTTTCTAATTTAAATTTATCAATAGATTCATTAGCTAATTCTTTCTTCTTTTTCGTTCCATAAACCTGAAATATCTGTCGTAAATCAATTGTATTATTCCAAGAATTCTCAAATTGAGATTTATAATATTGTTTTAAATTATAATCATTTATGACAAGCATTTGAAAATTATTAGAAGCTAAATCACCAATAACTAACGTTATATAATTATCAAAGATTCCATAGATTATATTTGATTCCAACCCAGCAGGGAAAAAATGAACTTGGTACTTTGGGTACAAATCTAAACTATGCTTTAAAACTTTATTTGAAATTGCTTTTAAATAGGTGGGAAGATAGGATACAATAACCCTCGCCTTCATATTTTTACTCCCCACAGATTCCATTACATCTTTACCATATGATAAAACAAGGCCAGCAAAAGCTTTTACATCCGTAGAATTTTCTAAATTTTTGAAAAAATGCTCAGAGAAAGATTGAAAAACATCTACTTCATGTTTATTAATTTTTAATAGATGGTTTATTAAAAGTTTCGTATATTTTCCATCAAAGATTTTCATTTTTCCCCTTTCTGGTAAGGAAAGCGTTAAATCTAACTGATTTAAAGTGTCCTTAAGATACAACTGTAAAGGATTAGTTTTTTCTGTAAGCCAATCAAGTCTAAAATCTAAAGAATCAGACCAAGCATTCTTGAATATAAATAGAAACTTTTCAACTATATATCGATCAGTAAATACGGTTAATTTAATTCTGCCAGACTCTAAAAATTCGTAAATCAATAAGAGTTTTTTATCAATTATGGTGAATTGATATTGAGGTATTTCTATTTGCCGTAATTGAAAGAATGGGGACAAAGAAATTATTAATTGGATTTCACCTTTTATTATTTCTGCATCTTGACTTGTTTTGACACTAGTTTCTGTGGAATTTCTTAAGATTTTAACTTCTACACCATTTTTACATTTTTCAATTAAAATATTAAAAATATCTTTATAAAGTGATTTTTGATAAGACACATCAACAAGATTTTGACCCCTCATATTTATAGGTGTTAATAGACTACTGATGGAGAGAATTTCTGATTCTGCGCGATTAATCAAATTTAAATTGATACTTAATACTTTCTTATACCCAGTAATTATGATGGGCTGTTTTTTAAATTCATAAACCGGCGGTCTTTTTTTAATTGAACTTTTAATCACCTTTTCTAATTCAGTACTAATTGTATGTTCCAACATTGCGTCCCTAACATCCAAAGAGCGTTCCCAAACTTGTTCAAATATGTGTCTTGCATCCTTTACGCTCATTTCATTTCTATTTATAAAGATTTTATCAAATTTGGCAAAATCGTGTTTTGCTAAAAAGTCCACTAATGTAGAATTATCTAAAATGATTTTAACTAATTTATCTTCTGTATCAGGTGGCACCCTAAATTCTAACTTTCCTTGAGTCACTAGATGTATTGCTTGAGCAAAAAGTGATTCCAATTTATGTAATAACCAATCATCAAGATATATAAGGAGTTTTACTTTAAGATATGATTTTTGAACATCGTTTAATAGTTCTATTAAGTTTTTATAAAATTCTTCTGAGATTCTTAATTTTAATTCAGTTCTATCAATAGTTAACCTAAAATCACAAATAATTTCTTCATTTGCTCTAAACATCTGATCTTTTACCCAAGATACTGTATTTAAATCAAAATCTATAAACTTATACTTTTCTTCTATTTCAGAAGAAACTGTTTGAATTTCTTTTAATGGTTCTCGAATCCCCTCATCGTCCGAGATTTGGTTATTATTAAAATAATTAAGTGTTTTTTGTAAGCGTTGTTTTTTATTTTCCCAAATTTTTTGATGAAAATTTTTTTCATTTTTTAATATTGTCAATAAATCCTTTGGACCGTAAGTATTCAACCGCCCATCCTTTTGGGAGATTACAAAGCCTTTTTCTTTTAAATTATTTAAGTAATATCGTATATTGTGTTTCTTCAACTTAACATTTAATGGCTTAACAATTTCTTCAATCTGCTTAATTGTTCTCGTCATTGGAATGATTTTGCCATTTTCTTTAGAAAAAAAGGAGCTTAAAATAAAAATTTGATCGTTACTTAATTTTTTTTGGGATTGGGCCTTTTGAAATAATTCAAAAACAGATTTTAAGTCAAATTCTTCGCTAATCGAGTCTTTTTCTAATTCAATTATTAGATTTTCAAAATCTTGTTGTATTTTTTCATAATTGGTTTCCTGTTCTTCAATTATTTTCCCAAATCTACCTTCATCATATTTATATTTCCAAGGTTTTGTTTCATTATCAACTGTTAAAAATTCTTTATTTATTAAATCATCCAAAAGGTCCCAGTAAAAAGATTCTTCTAGATTGAACTCAGCTTTAATTTGTTTATAAGTTAACGCAGATCTATTTTTTGAATTAATAATGAGGTTTAGAAGTTTGGCTTGATTTATAGTTAGACCAAATTCCTTTAATTTCTCAATTTCAATCATTTAAATCACCAATTCTAATTTATTTTTTCAAATAAGGATCTAATTGCCATCAATTGATTTTTTTATTGGAAATAATTCTTGAATTTTGCTTGATGAATATTCCTTTTCTAATTTGATTTTTTTATAAGATTCGAAGATAATTTCTTTTGTTCTTTTTGAGCCATATTCATAAAAAACTTGTCTAAAGTCAACAGAATTCTTCCAAGTTTCATTAAACTGAGTTAAATAATTATTACGTAAATTAATATCATTCATGACAAGTAATTGGAATAGCCCTTTAGTTCCCTCACCAATGACATGAATAATAAAATGGTCAAAAATAGCAAAAATATTATTTAATTGATAAGCTTGCGGTAGAAAACGCATTTCATAATAAGGATAAAGCTTAAGACTCTCTTCAATATCATTATCTGTTATTGAATTTAAATAAAGAGGTTGAAATAATGTAATTACTTTTGTTTTGACCTTCTTATTTTCAACAGTCTTATATACATTTCTCGTATATGACATTGCCATGTGTCCAAAAGCAGCCTTTCCTTTGGATTGTTCAATAAAATAATCTGCAGCAGCTAGAAACATATAATATTCATTTTTTGTGTTGTCCAATAAATAATTCATAATATATCTTAGATATTTTGCGTCATAAACTCTCATTTCGCCCCGTTCTGGTAATGTTATTTGAAAATCTACCTTTTCAAAAGAGTTTTGGATTTCCTTTTTTAATGATGGATTTGCATTTATCAGCCAATTCAATCTCATATCTAACGCTTTGTCCCATGCATCTTGAAACGTCTCTTGATATTTTTTTATTAAAAGACTCTCAGTAAGAATAATCAATTTAATTTGATTTGATTCCAAATATTCATAAATAAGTAGAATTTTTTTATCAATTATTAAAAAATTAGATTGATATAGGTCAATTTCTCTCATTTGAAATGCGGGAAACAAAGTTAAAAGAACCGAAAGCTGAATCTTTATCTGAAATTCGTCTCTAACATCTTTAGATAATGGTCTTGAGGAATTTCTTAATATTTTTATATCTATACCATCTTTAGATTTATTAGAAAATATTTCAAAATAATAATTAAATAATTCTTTTTGGTAAACCGGTTTAAAAATGTCATATTTACCATCTTTAGATACAATAAAAGGATTTACAGAAACTAGAATTTCTCTTTTTGCTTTTTTAAGTATATTTAACATTATTTCTATAACATCTTTTTTCCCTTGCATTACGATAGGCTGATTGCCAAAATTATAAATCGGCGGATTCTTATTAATAGAATCTCTGGCTGCTTTTTCTAGTTCCTTATCAATATCATATTGCAATATTGCATTTCTAAAATCTATGCCTTGCTCGAAAATTTGAGTAAATTCATTTTTTATTTCTAGCACACCAGCTGGATTTCGTATTATTAGGGCTTTATATGATGAAACAGTCCTATGATCCGTTATAATTTTCAATAATGTAGAATCATCTATAATAATAGCTCTACTTACTAAATTTTTCCCAGTAGGAACTCTAAATTCTAATTTTCCTTGGGAAATTAAATGAATTAATTGAATGAAAATTTGATCTAGCTTATTAACTATCCAGGAATTTATACCAAAAAGTAATTTTACCTTTATATTCCTATTTTTTAAGAAATCAATCAAATCCTTGAAAAACGCCTCAAAATATTTTTGTACCTCTTGTATTTTTTCAATATTTCCTCTAAAATCTAATATAATTTCCCGATTAGCCTGTCTTAAAAAATTCTTAAGTATATGTATAACTTCTTCACCAAGATGTAAAATCTCGTATTCCTCTTTCTTTTCAGATATGATTGGGTAATTTTCAATTGATTCTTTTATTTCATCTTTTAAAATTTTTTTTAGTTCATCATGACGAGATAATTGCATTCGAAAATCTTCTGATAGGTTCCAACTTTTATAAAATTCGTTTTCATATAATTTTGCAGTTTGATCATCTTGGATAAGAATAAAATCCAAATTATTTTTAAATGAATGAATTGTATAATTAGAATCAATTATAACAGCGAATGTATTCAATAATCTTGAAGTTACTTTGACTTCAATCTGTGGGATTTTTCTTAATATTTCTCTAATATTTTCTTTATCTAAATCTTCAACCCTTCCTGCAATAAGAACTTTTATTTTAATATCTATACTATCAGTATAGCTCAATATATTTTCGATTATTGTCTGAACCTTTTTATTTATCTGATCACGTTTACCACTATAAAAAGGGTGTATTATTAAAATCTCTTCTTTAGCTAGTTTTAAATAATTTAATAATTTTGTAACTCCTCCAAATTTTTGAACTTCTTCCTGATCAATCGATGGTTTTGTTTGGAAGTATCGGATGGTATCTTGCATCAACCTCTTTTTTTCCATCCAATTTTTCTTTTGAGCGTTTTTTTCAATTTTAAATATCGTCACTAAATCTTTGGGTTCATATATATTTTTCCGACCTATTTTTTTAATAATTACAAAACCTCGTTCTTCTAATAATTTCAGGTTATAACGAATTTTATTCTCACCAATTTTTTTAATAATTTCTTTAATAGTCATTGAAATTGGAACAATTTTACCATTTTTCTGAGAAAAAAGTGTACATAAAATCGAAACCCCTTCATCATTCAACCTTAATTGACCTATTGAATCTTTCAGGATCTCCTTGATTTGTTTCAAGCTTGTTTTTTGATTAGCCAGACTTTTTAAATCCTTAATTTTTTTATCAAAATTTTTTTGCTCAATTAAATATGAGTTTTGCCCCTTTTGGATAATTTCTGACATGTTTGATTCGTTATAACGATATACAAATGGCTTTGTCTTATTAATAACTTTTAAAAACTCTAGCCTTGTTAAATCACTGAGTAACTCCCGATAAAAGGATCTTTTAAATTGAAATTTTTCTTTGATTCTACTAAAAGTTAAGTCTTCTTCATTAATATTTTCTTTTTGGTGTGATTCAATAAAAAATTTAAGTAACTTAGCTTGATTATTTGTAAGTCCAAATAATTTTAACTTTGAAATGGCTTCCATTGATAAAAACCTTTATTAACTAATATTTCAATAAAATTTTAATCATCTATTTTTTCTCGTAAATAAACACTTTAAAGTTCATAATTATTAAAAAGTTTCTTCTACACTATTGACAAAATTTAAAAATGCGATTTGACAAAATTAAACTACGAGTTTCATGATTATTGATTGAGACACTCCGTGCCTACATATAATGAAGAAGTGGAGGGCAGGGAGGGACCAATCCTTTGTTTTTTTTTTTATATTTTCTTAAACTAAAATATTTAAAATTTTTATATCTATCATTCCATTGGTTATAAGATTTATAGCATTTATTTAACAATTAGATTCAACAATAAACCTTATTTTATCTCGTCCAGCTAAATTATAAGATTTAAATTTCAAATTAACAATATTTCTAGTAATATTTGTTAATTAAAGGCATTAATGATGGATAAATTGTCAAATGAGAAATTGATAAAATACGGCAATAAATTTTTTAATTTGAAGAAGTATCCTGGAGCAATTAG
>JABXJV010000558.1 GCA_013375355.1 Candidatus Helarchaeota archaeon | reverse complement strand
TTTCAAAAAATAAAAGAGATCCCATTTGAAGCAATTGAAAAAATTTTTATTTACGGAACAGCTGACGATTGTATTGAAAAAATTAGTAAATTTGTAGATGCTGGTTGCAGATACTTTGTAATAGGTTTATTAAATCCCGGAAAAGAAAGAGATCAAGGAATAACTACGTATTCCAAAAAGATCATTTCATATTTTCAATCTTCATAATCTTTAATTACACTGCTCAAAAAAAAGATTGGATTAAAAAGGGGGACTAATCATGCAATCCAATAGAAATAAAATTTGAAAAAAAAGGAAAAATGGTTAAGATATTTCTTTTCAACTGTGATTGTTGAAGGCAATCTAATTAGATTTAAGCCAATCCTATCATTTGAAGCGATTCCTCCGCTTTTTGAAAAACCTTTACTTCGTAAGTAACTCCTTCAATGAATCGGAACTCAATTATACGTCTGGTAGAAAGATCCAAAGCATCTCCAATTTTTTCATTTTTAACATCAAGAATACTTATACCCATCGCACTATCTTTGTTTGTTGTCGTAGCCGCTGGAACAATAACTTTTTCAAAAGATTCGTAAGGAATTTTTTGTAAAACTTCTAAATATTTTTTCCCAACCTCTTCCCCATTTTTAGGTGGCCACCATATAAATACTACAACATAAGGCATACTTATCACCTCCTTTTAAGAAATTTAAATGATATTATTTAATCAATCGCATTTGCTTGGCTTATATAATTTTCTGAAAATATTGAATCCCTAAATTAAATATAAGAATTAAAAAATGAAAAAAGAGAATTTATTCCTTTATCCGCTTCAATTGTATTCTAACTGCATTAAATTTGTCCATACATTCCATTTCAACGACATCTGGGTCTCCCCATTCCTTAGGAAACGACCCTCCAAACTGGAGCATTATTATATAGGGGAAAATATCATGATAAAAAAATCCACATAGCCCACCAGTGTTATGTCCACTAAGTTCCATTGTGTCTCCTTTTTTATGACCTGCATTGCAGTGACCTTTGACCCTTTTAATTTTTCCAACAATCCGATATCCAATCTTTAAATTTTCTGCCAAATCTATCAACCTCCTTATAGGTTAAATTTGATTCATTATATAAATTTAGCTAAATGTAACAAACCAAAATCCCATCGTAGATTTTTTTTAAATTGTTTCGGAAAGATAAAAAAGTATATAGATTGCAGAATTGAAAATAAACAAGATTGAAAAAATAATTGGATTTCTAGAGGGATCTAATAAAACATCTATAAAATAAAGATTAGGGTTCGCTGGAAGGCCAAAGACGAATGCAATTATAGATGCAATTAAAATTAAGCCTGAATAACCAAAGGTTCTCATTGTATTCTCTTCAAAATCTTGATACATTAATATTCTTATAACACTTACACCGGGAATTAAAAATAGAATAAAATATATCATAAACTCTTTAAAACCTTCTTCATCAATGGGTTCTGAAAATTCGTAAGTATATGAAGCCGCACAAATTAAATTAGGGAAAACCAAGAGGAAATAAATAATAGTAAATATAAGCATATCATGTTCTAAATAAAAAATAAAAATAAAAATCATCCAAATTAAGGCGTTTAAGTAACTTGCTATTGAAATCACAAAATGCTTTTTCATTTTCCTTTTCACTGCAGAAAATTAATTAGAAATTATATAACATTTAATAATCCGAATTAATAAAATTTTAACTGGAAATTTTTAAATTTTACCGCTTTTAATTCATTATTTGAGGAATCAAAATGGATGTTTTTGAAGCTATTTATAAGAGAAGAAGTATGAGAAGATTTGATAAAGAAAAAAGTCAAGCTGCAACTGAGATGAAACCACCAGATGGAGAAGCTTTTCTAAATATCATTAAGAAATTCAGAACAATTCCTTCACCTCTTTATGGTATTTTCCCCTGGCGGTTTCTTGTCGTTACTGATGACCGTACGAAAACCAAGTTAGGTAAATTCGGTCAAGAAACTGCCTCCTTATTGTTTGG
>JABXJV010000557.1 GCA_013375355.1 Candidatus Helarchaeota archaeon | reverse complement strand
TCATTTTCAACCTCGAGTTTAGATAGTTCTTCTTCAATATCTGTTATATTTTTTTTTGATTTTTGTAAAGCGGTTATAAATTCTTGGAGCTCCCAAGGATAAATTATCCAAGCATTAACTTCTTGAATATAAAAATCGGGGGTAAATTTTGAATGAGGTTTCTTATGCAATGTTGCAACTTTCATATTGTTACAGCCCTTATTTTTAATATAATTTGTAATATAAACCATTGTTTCTCCAGTATCTACCAAATCATCACAAAGAAGAATTTTTTTATTGTTTACGCTACAGGAAATGTCGTTTATAAGTTTTGGAGATGATTTCTTTTGATTTAATGTTTTATAGGATTCTAATTGTAAAGTCAAAATTTCTTTAACTTTGAGAAAATCAGAAAGTAATCTTGCAATTATAAGTCCTCCTCTTGCTAGCCCTAATATTAAATCAGGAAAAAAACCATCTGTCTTAATTTTTTTAGCTAGTTCAAGACATTGAAAATAGATTTTCGACCAATTGAAGTAGATATAATCCAATTTAATCACTAATTATAATTATTTTGTAGAGAGTTCAAGGATTTTTTATATCAAAAATCTTGCTCTAAGTTTTTTTAATGGATATTTTAAAAAATATATACAATTTAAAAGATTAGAAATTTAATTAAATTCGGTGAAATATAAGTAGATTTCAAGGAGTAATATTTTGATCATTGCGCATAAAGATTTCGATGGATTCTGCGCGGCTGGAATTCTTATTTTAGCAGAATTAGATAAATTAGAAGACTTAAATTATGCAACTGTTGGTTATATAAATAAATTTCTGAAAAGATTAGCAAAGGACAGACCAAAGAAGTTGTTTTTGGTAGATATTAATGCAGACAACAGTAATCTATATCTAAAAAGATTAACCGATTTAGCGGTAAAAGGATTTGAAATTAACCTAATCGATCACCATAGATTTCCATATGATGCCCAGTTGAAGGCCGCAGGGATAAATGTAATTCGAAACACAAATATCTGCTGCACTCAATTAGTTTATGAGAGATTTATTCAAAAAATAGATGAAAGTAAAAAGAAAAAGGCTGATTTTCTTTTATGCCTTGGAGCAAATGACGATCGAATAATAACTCCATTAGTCGAGAAAAGAATGACGAGAATGCGAACTGAAACATTATTTGATGTTTATGCATGTCTCATGTCAGGACTACATAATGGTAGAGAATTCCTTAATAATCTATTCTATGAACGAGATAAAAATGGTGTCGGTTTTACTAAGAAATTATTCGAAAATGCTACGAATCGGCGTTTTATTTTAGAAAAAATAAAAAAAGACACATTAAATAAGCAAGAAGTTATAAAAAATGTTAGAATAGTCCATGCTTACACAAAATACATAGGTATTGCTGCAAGTTACCTAATTGAGCAGCCAAATACCGATTTTGCAATAGCGGTTGGGGATGGTCAAGCAAATATCTCAATCAGGTTTAAAGATTTTATAAAAAATCTATTTCGACGAAATCTTCAAGCTTATACAAAGGTAAGAGTAAGTATTCGGGCTAGAAAACCAATTAATGAAATTGTTACAGGATTAGCCAAAAAATATAATGGTTATGGAGGAGGTCATGCGCTTGCATGTGGTGCTACAATCCCTATAGAAAATATTGATGATTTTATATTGGATTTAACACAAAATTTTCTAAAATTAAAATGATTTTGACATTTTTTTTATTATTTAACTAAATTTTCATAAAAAATCTGTGGAAGGGGTTTATAGGTGATTGTTTTGGGATTTAACTTTAATAATGAAATACTTTTTTGAAACTTCTTGTAAATTTCCTGAATATTTTCACCCCAAAATTCAAGTTCGGCAGTATAACCTAAACTTTTAATCTTTTCCAAAGCGATAGTTAACTCAAATGGTTTTATAATCTTATATAGATGGCCTTCTTCTTTTTCAATTAAAAACCACAATTCAAAATTCCATTCTTTTAGTAGTGTTTGAGCTCCTTGCAAAGTACCTTCATAGAGAACCAATTTTCCTTCTGGAAAAAAGGATTGCTTAAATGAAATATCTTTGAATTTAATAACTTTTATTTTTGTGAATAATAATTGGGATTTTTTTTTCCATTCTCTGATTCTCATTATCTTCTCTTTTAAATCCCAATCAACTCCTTTAGGCTTATAACAATGGTCTTTAAAAGAGTAACTTTTAATAATTTGAGCATTAAGTGAATTCAAAGTTTCTATGAATGGATTAACATCTTTAAATAATATTCTAATTTCGCTTTCAAACTTTTCTTTAGTCATAAATATCAAAGTTGATTGTTATTATTAATTTCCTGGAGTAGGCTTTCCAAAATCTTAATTATTTGTTCATTAGCTTCTTTTGCATTTTGAGTACCATTACAACCAGCAGCTGTTGCATGTCCTCCACCTACGCCATTTATAATTGAACTTAATTTTTCCATTATATCTTTTCCCAAATGAATCTTAGTTTGTTCATAAAATCTAGTTGTACTTCTTGCGCTTATTCTCACTTCATTTTTTTTCTCTGCAGTTACTATTACCACGTCAGCACCTAAATTTAATAAAGCACGACAAGCACTAGCTTCATATGAACTCACATGAGAGGTCAGTATAATCCAATCTTTAATTTCAAGAATTTCCAAGCGTTGAGCGGCTTTGATTCGGGCGATTTTCTCAGGTCTACTCATGGGGATCCTTAAAATAGAAATTGCTCGAGAATAATCGGCTCCACTTTCTATTAATTTAGGAACAATTGAGAAGCTCCTTAAGCTACCTAAAATAAAATGTCTCGAATCATATAACATGCCTAGCAAAATAAGAAATGCCTCTTCTGGTGTCAATTGAATATCCATTTGATCAAAAATATCAAATATAATTTCTGTGGCAGATATTGCATTATCATCGATAACAGATAATGGAGAATAATCTTCAATATTGGGTGGAGCTGCGTGATGATCAATTATTATGATTGATTTTGTATCGAGTTTAATTTGTTCAGAAATGGGTCCTATATTATTAACATTATTGACGTCAAATAAAATAACTAGATCGGGGGAAAAATTTTGTATTTCAGCTGATATTTCAATATTCAATTCTGCAGCAATTTGCTCAGATAAAGAGCTCAATCCTTCAGCGAAAATTTCAATTTCAAGATTTGAAAGGATCCTATTTAATATTAATTTTAAAGCATGCAAGCCGCAAAATGCGTCTGGATCTGCGTTTGGGTGTGAAATCAGCAAAATCTTTTTTATTTCTTCTGTTTTTATATGGGATATAAGCCGTTTCATAATTTACTGCCCCTAAAAATAAGGAGAATCAATGGTGCAGGGAGGGGGATTCGAACCCTCGAACTCCTTCGAGACTGGATAACTTATTTTTTGATCTTGAGTCCAGCGCCTTTAGTCTTCCTTGACTAAAGCTAGTTGACCAGCTTGGCTATCCCTGCGGCTTTATTCTTTAATGACAAACGTAATCTCTGTTTCATTTGCTTGGTTATTATTTTTTTTAAATTCTATTGTTTTAAATATTATTATTTTCTATAAGAATAAAAAATAGGAAAAATTTGAAAATTAATGAGTTAAATAATAAATTTAATCATTTTTTTGAAAATTTACAATATTAAGTTTACTAGAGCCCCAAATCTTTAAGTTTTTTCAAAATTTCTTTTTGTTCTTTATTAATATTATTAGGAATAACAATATATACTTGTACGTATTGGTTTCCTCTTGATTCCTCCTCTATATAATCATTTCCTATTGTTATACTAATTTTAGGCATTCCTTTTCCTTTTAATTCAAAAATCTTCCCATATTCTGTTCCTTTTGGTATTTTTAATTTAGTTTCCCCATCTAAAGTAGGGATGTCAATCTCATCTCCTAGGACCATTTGAGAATAAGTTATTGGAATTTTAATAGCGATATGATTACCATCTCTGATAAAGAAATCATGGTCCTTCACATATACTATGATATATAGATGTCCTGGATTTGCACCTCTAAGACCTGCATTTCCCTCTCCAGTCATCTTTAATTTTAACCCAGTATATGCACCCTTAGGAATATTAACTGTAATATGTTTAATTTTTTTAACTAACCCTGTCCCTTTACAAGTTTTACATGGATCCTTTACAACCTCACCAGATCCGTGGCATCTATTGCATGTAACAATGTTAACCATTTGACCAAAGGCTATTTTTCTTACAATTCTTTTTTGGCCTGTTCCATTACATTCACGACAATCAGTTGGTTTAGTTCCAGCCTTTGAACCAGAACCATCACAAACTGTACAACGTTCATTTCGAGGAATCTCAAGTTTCCTTTTTACTCCTGAAAATGCTTCCTCAAGAGTAATTTCTAAATCATACCTTATGCTTTCTCCCCGTTGAGGTTCCGGACGAGAAGGTCTTGCGTAATTTCTCCGTCTTCCAAATATATCACCAATGCCAAAATCACTAAAAATATCTCCGAATCCACCAAAACCTCCCCCAAATATCTCACTAATTAAGTCTCCAAATCCCCCAAGACCACCTCGGTCGTAACGTCTCCGCTTTTCTTCGTCTCCAAGAATTTCATAGGCTAAATTTATATTTTTAAACTTTTCTTCTGCATCTTTACTTTTATTTATATCCGGATGGTATTTTCTAGCTAATTTTCTGTATGCTTTTTTTATTTCATCTTGTGTTGCATTTTCATCAACACCTAATATTTTATACAGATCTTTTCCATACATATCGCTTGACATACAGAAATTACCATTTTATTTATTTATAAAAAGAGGGTTTATTTTTTTTCTTCATCTTCGTCTTCTATAACATAATCTGCATCCACTACATTTGCTTCTTCTTCTGTTTTTTCTGTCTTCGGAGGTGTCTCCGGACCTGCTTGTTGACCCGCTTGTTGGTAAGCCTGTTGTGCTGCCTGTTGTTGTGCCGCAGCTTGATATATTATACCTGACATTTCATGAAGAGATTTTTCTAATTCATCCATTTTAGGTTTTATTTTTCCAGCATCATCAGTTTTTATAACTTCTTTTAAATCTTCAATTCCTTTTTCAATTTTTTTCTGTAACTGGTCTGGTATTTTATCTTTATGCTCTTTTAGAAGTTTTTCAGTATTGTAAACCATCGAATCTGCTTGATTTTTAATTTCTATTTTTTCTTTTGTCTTTTTATCTTGTTCTGCGAATTTTTCAGCGTCTTTAATTTTCTTTTCAATTTCATCTTCAGACAATTTTGTAGTTGCTGTAATTGTTATTGACTGTTTTTTACCCGTTCCTAAATCATGGGCAGATACATTTAAAATACCGTTTGAATCAATATCGAAAGTTACTTCAATCTGTGGCATTCCTCTTGGAGCAGGGGGAATGCCAATAAGATGAAATTTACCTAATGATAAATTATCTGCTGCCATTTTACGTTCTCCTTGTAAAACATTAATTTCGACAGCAGGTTGATTATCTGCTGCAGTGGAAAATATATTAGTCTTTTTTGTGGGGATGGTCGTATTATGTTCAATTAAAGGAGTAAATATTCCACCCAATGTTTCAACTCCTAAAGTTAAAGGAGTTACATCTAATAAGAGTAATTCTTTTGTTTCACCTTCCATTACAGCAGCTTGAATAGAAGCTCCTAAAGCTACACACTCCATTGGATCTATTCCCCTTTCGGCTTCTCTTCCAAAAGCTTCTTTAAACTTTCCTCTGACACAAGGCATGCGGGTAGGTCCACCGACAAGTATTACTTTATCTATTTTTGATGACCCCATTTTTCCATCTTCTAATGCAAGTCTAATTGGTCTATCCAATCTGTCCAATATAGGTTCTATAATTTCTTCTAATTTTGCTCTAGTAAACGTTAAACTCAAATGTTTTGGACCAGTACTATCTGCAGTTACGTAAGGGAGGTTTATATTCGTTTGTAAAGTGGTTGATAGTTCAATTTTTGCTTTTTCTGCAGCTTCTCTAACTCTCATTATAGCCATGGAATCACCTCTCAAATCTATTCCTTGCTCTTTTTGAAATTCAGAAACAATCCAATCAACAATCAGCTTGTCCATGTCAGTTCCCCCTAATGCAGTATCACCACTTGTGGAAATAACTTGAAAGACTGCTCCTTCTTCGGTTTCTCCCATTTCCATTATTGTAACGTCAAATGTGCCTCCACCCAAATCCAAAACACATATTTTTAAATCTTTTTTCTCTTTATCAATACCATATGCTAAACATGCGGCTGTAGGCTCATTGATTAATCGTTTTACTTCCAATCCTGCGATTCTTCCAGCGTCTTTTGTTGCCTGTCTTTGATTATCATTAAAAAATGCAGGAACTGTAATAACAGCTGCGTCAACTTCAGCATCAAGAAATGCCTCGGCATCACGTTTAATTTTTTGTAATATCATTGCAGAGATGTCTTGAGGAGTAAACTCATTATGATCAATTTTTATTTTGTGATCTGTTCCCATTTTTCTTTTAATTGCAGTTATTGTTCTATCAGGGTTTGAGACCATTTGTCTTCTCGCAGGTTCTCCAATTAATCGAGTTCCATCTTTTAAAAATGCTACAACGGATGGAAACATCTTTCCCCCTAAACTAGTTCCTTCTGCACTAGGTATAATGGTTGCACGCCCTCCAATAAATGCTGCCGCAGCTGAGTTACTCGTACCCAAATCAATTCCTATGACCTTTTTCTTTTTTGGCATTATATCACTTCCTTTCTTTATTTTTGGCAATTTTAACTAATGCTGGACGTAAAACTTTATCTTTAAAATAATATCCTTTTTTAATTTCTTCTAAAACAGTATCTTCTGGATATTCATCTGTAGCTTCACTTAATAAACATTCATGAATAAAAGGATCGAACTTTTCACCCAAGCTTTTAATGGGTTTTACTTCTTCCTTTTGTAACATTTCAATAAATTTATTATAAATAATTTCCATACCTTCTATTTCTTTCCCCTCCCCAATTTCTTTTTTTAAAGCATTTAAAGCTATTTCATATTCATCGATTATATCTAATATTTTTAATAATATCCCCTTTTCAGCATAATTTAAGTATTCTATCTTTTGTTTATCTAATATCTTCTTATAATTATCAAAATCAGCTTGTGCACGCTGTAATTTAGAAAAATTTTCATCTGCTACTTTTTTATATTTTTCTACTTCTTTTTTTAATGCTAAATATTCAGATTCTGGAATTTCTATAATTTTTTCCTCTTTATTATTTTCTTCAACCTCTAAATCAATACAAACTTGTTCATTTGATAAATCAGAGTTATTTTCATTCGATTTAGAATCATTTTCTTCGTCCATATTACTCCTCCATAATATTGAAAGATATCATTCAATATTGATTGTTGTTTTGTCCGTTTTACCGATTTTCTTTTTTAGAAGACGAACCTCTAATAAACCATTATTATAATTAGCTTTAGATTCACTTGGAATGATTATTTCGGGTAATGAAATTGTTTTTTTAAATTTTGAACCCGCTTTTATAGTAATTTCGGTCTCGGTGGATTTTAATTTTATATCCTCTTTTTTAACACCAGGAGTTTCTGCAATAATTACAATTTCATTGTCTTGATTTAAAATATCAATAATGGGTTCTCTATTCTCCTCTAAAGGTTCTTCTTTGACTGTTTTTTTTGGAGAATGACCGAATTTTCTGATAACCGGCCTTCCGTTTGAATCAATATGCACCGACCACCCCATAACCAGTGGTCGAAAAATTTCATCACCAGAAGGAGTTTTAAACTTAGGAAAATTTTTTTCATCAAAAATTTCATCAAAAACACTACTATCTCCTATTAGATCCTCCATAACCCTTTTTATTTCGTCCAAAATATCGTCAAATGACCTTTTGCGTTTTTTTTTCTTCTTATATTTATCTTCTTCATCATCAAACATTAAAAAAAATCCCTATATTTTTTCAGAGAGTTCTAAACTAAATTTTAAACAAGCTATTATTTATATACTAAAAAAAAAGATAAAAAGTTGTGGTATTGTATTAATCCTCGTCGCCGCCACCTGGCATACCGCCTGGAGGCATACCCGGAGGTCCACCTGCAGATCTAGACGATGCAATTACGTCATCAATCCTAAGAATCAATTGGGCGCTCTCTGAAGCCGATTTAATGGCTTGCTTCTTGACCACAACGCCTTCATACACATTCTTTTCTGCCATATCTGCGACCTTTCCTTCGAGCACATCTACACCGAAATTTATTTTTCCTTCCTTATGCGCGGCTCTAAGTTCTACCAAGATGTCCATAGTTTCTAAACCACCATTTTCAGCTAATGTTATGGGAATTATCTCCATTGCATCAGCAAAGGTTTTGATTGCCATTTGGACACGCCCTGAGAATTTATTTGCGTAGGCGCCTAATTGAGTCGCTACTTCTATTTCTGAGGCACCACCACCAACAACAACTTTCGGTTCTTGGACTGCATTTCTCACAACGCATAATGCATCATGTAGAGCACGGTCCGCCTCATCTACGATCATTTTAGTTCCTCCCCTGATTAATATACTAATCGCACGAGGGTTATCACAGTTTTCAACAAATATCATTTCGTCATTTCCTATTTTTCGCTGTTCTACAAGACCCGCTTTACCAAGATCGCCTTCAGTTAAATCATCTATATTTGTTATTACTGTTCCACCAGAAGCTTTTGCTAATTTCTCCATATCACTTTTTTTAATTCTCCTTGCTGCTGTAATGCCAGCCTTTGATAAGAAGTGCTGTACCATATCGTCTATGCCTTTTTGGCAAAGAACAACATTTGCTCCGCTTGCTTTTATCTTATCTACCATATTTCTTAGCATTTGTTCCTCTTGATTTAAGAAAGCTTGCATTTGTGAGACTTCTGTTATATTTATTTTGGCGTCGAACTCAGTTTTTTCTATTTCCAAAGCAGTTTCTAAAAGTGCAATTTTTGCATCGCTTACTGTCTTTGACATACCTGGATGAACTACCTCTTTATCTAGAATAAGACCTGTAATTATTTTAGAGTCGTCTATGCTGCCACCTTCCTTCTTTTGGATACTAATATTATCTAAATCAGCAATTAATGCATCATCACGTTTTTCCACTATAGCTTTGATTGCTTTTACCGCAATATTTGACATTAGGTCACCAGATGTCCCGATGACTTTGCTTATTATTGCTGTAATTGCAATGTTTCTTAACATCTGTTCATCGTCTACACTAATAGGAGTTGCGATATTATCCAATATTTCTATTGCTTTTTCCGAAGCTAGTCTATATCCTTCAATTATAATTGCGGGATGAATTTTTTGATCTAATAAATTTTCAGCATTCTTCAAATATTCTCCTGCTAAAATTACAGCTGTTGTAGTGCCGTCTCCTACTTCATCATCTTGAGTTTTCGCAATTTCTACCATCATCTTAGCTGCTGGTTGTTGGACGTCAATTTCTTTTAATATTGTCGCACCATCATTTGTTATGGTTACATCGCCAAAAGAATCGACAAGCATTTTGTCAAGACCTTTTGGACCAAGAGAAGTTCTAACATTTTCTGCTATGACTTTTGCAGCCATAATATTCGTATTTTGGGCATCACTACCTCTAGTTCGTTCTGCTCCTTCTTTTAGAATTAAAATTGGGGTTCCACTAAATTGTGCACACATATCATTTCACCTCTTTATTACATCATCCCTGGTGGCATACCTCCCATGCCGCCCATACCGCCCATACCTGGAGGCATACCTCCTGGAGGCATTGGCGGACCTGCAGATGCTTTTGCAGCTATTACATCATCAATTCTTAAAATCATATTTACAGCTTCTACTGCTGATTTTATTGCTTGTAACTTTACTACCATAGGTTCCAATACGCCTGCTTGAAACATATCTTCAACTTTTCCTGAAATTACGTTAATTCCGTAATTCTTTCCATCTGATTCATGTTTAGCTCGTAATTCTGCTAAAATATCGATAGGATCCAATCCTGCATTTTCGGCAAGCGTTTTTGGGATAATTTCAAGTGTCTCGGCTAGAGTATCGATAGCAAATTGTTCTCTACCACCAATTGATTTTGCATATCCCTTCAATTGTCTTGCGAGCTCAACTTCAATAGCACCACCGCCAGCAACTACATAATTATCTTTTATTATATCAGCTGCCACACAAAGAGCATCATGCATGGATCTATCCGCCTCATCCACTACGTGTTCTACACCGCCACGGATTAAGATACTAACTGATTTTAAATCTTTAGTACCCATGACAAAGATCATTTTATCATCACCAATTTTCTTCTCTTCAATTGATGCTGCAGTTCCAAGATCTGCAAGAGATAGATCATCAAGGTTCATTATTACTTTCGCACCGGTGCTTCTGGAAATTTTTTCCATGTCAGATTTCTTCACTCTTCGAACTGCGGCAATTCCAGCCTTGGAAAGGAAGTGTTGGGCCAAGTCATCGATTCCTTTTTGGCATACAACAAATGTAGCCCCAGAATTCTTTACCTTGTTTACCATTTCTCGTAACAATTTCTCCTCTTCATCAAGGAACGCTTGAACTTGCGTCGGATCGCTAATTCTAATTTCAGAATCAAATTCAGTCTTTTTAATTTCCAATGCAATATTAAGTAGTGCAATTTTGGCATCATGAACATGTTTCGGCATACCTGCATGTACAATTTCCTTATCAATTATAATACCATCAATTAATTCGGTATCTAACAAGCTTTTACCTTTCTTTTTGATGATTTGAATTTGTTCAATATCTACATAAGGCTTCCCTTCACGTGTTTCTTTGACTTTTTTGGTTGCACTTACTGCAATATCTGCAAATGTACCTCTTACGCCAGAGACGTTTTTCGAGTTCATAGATGTAATAGTAGCATTTGTTATTTCTGGTCCTTCAATATCAACTTGCGTAGCGATATTTTTTAAAATTTCACGAGCTTTATCAGCCCCTTTCTTCAAACCAGAAACTAAAGTTGTGGGATGAATTTTTTGAGTAATCAATTTTTCAGCTCTTTTAAGTAATTCTCCAGCTAAAACCACAGCTGTTGTGGTTCCATCGCCAACTTCATCGTCTTGTGTTTTAGCTACTTCGACAAGCATCTTTGCTGCGGGGTGCTGAACATCTATTTCTTCAAGTATTGTAGCACCGTCGTTTGTAATCGTAACATCGCCAAGGCTATCTACAAGCATTTTATCCATGCCTCGTGGTCCTAATGTAGTCCTTACGGTCTCCGCAATTATTTTGGATGCCGTAATATTATTTCTTAAGGCATCCCTACCTTTTCTTTGCTCAGTTCCTTCTTTTAAGATAAGAACTGGCGTTCCACTTAAATAAGCCATATATTTTCACCTTTCATTTTTGTTTATAATTAAATATATATCAGATTTTTACTTTATACAAGAATTGTATGGGATATTTCCCTAATTCTTGACAAATCTAGTTTTTGTCGTTTTTTAAATTCTTTTAATCACATACTGTGATAAAATGTTTAAAAAGTTTACTTATATATACGTCCAAAGGTAAAATTTTAGACTTTATTACCAAACCAAAAGTATATCGGATTACGCTTTCCCTTTCTTTAGGAGCCAGACTAGATTAAGCAAAATAAGAGGGGACTGATCAGCTTATTAAAGATGGGATCACGAGATCTTGTTTTTAAGAATATGAAAAACTGGGATCATTGATTATTTATGTAGGGAATTCGCTACTCTCATAATCCCATCTTAGAACTTCTTGTTAAAGATTAAATTTTCTCAGATCGATCAAAATCTTTAAAAAACGAGATCATAGCTTGGCACTTTCAAAAAAGTTACTCATTTCGAGCTGATGTGATGTCGGAGTCGCAAAAAATTGCACCCCATTTAATATGTATAATAAAAAAGTCTTCCTACAAGATAATGACGAAAAAATGGCGGAAAGACTTAACGAAAAGCCCTAATGGGTATATTAAGGTAGTTTGGAATACTAGAACTAAAATTGAAAGGTCTTTATTTAGTATGTCTTTAAAAAACTATCTAAAAATTAAAAAAAAGATGGGAAATGTGGTGTGTAAGATGACTGTGGATAAAATAAGACTCGAGTCTAGAAAAGGTAAAATGGCTTACGATTGCGAATTTCGCAAAAAGAAGCTGAGTGGAATTGACATGATGGTGTTAAAGACCGTACCGCTTCCTTGCGAATTTGCATTTCCCAAAGAAGATCTGGTAATATTACCAATTAGATCGACTACTGTTGAATGTCTTTCTGAATATATTCATTCAAGATTAAAAGGGAATTATAGACACCTAAAATTCATAATAACTGTTAACGAAAATGCTGGGTCTTCGGGCTCTTATGGGGGTTTGTAAATGGTTACAATTATTGGAAAATTGGCTACAATAGGTCGTTAAATATCGAATTTTTTTTTCAACGGTTTAAAAAGATCGAAAAATTGGATTAATATCGAAAAATTGGACTAAACGGTTTAAATACTGAATGATATCAAATCTGTTCATGGAATACCAAAAAGTATGTATTGAATGTATTCAAGTTATTGAAACCTATGGCGATAAAATGCCTAATGGTGAGTACGGTATTTTCGGTTATTGTAAAATATGCGATATTACTTATTTTCCATGCGACGTGATAGAGTTAGACGACGCAAACTTTTCTCATATCCTTTTTATATTTATAGGAACGAAACACGATTCCCACTCCTAATGACCAAATTAATTTAATTGGTAATTAATATATCTTTTTTTTAAGTTATATCGTTTTTTTTAGATATAGAGCTCCCTTTTAATATCATTTTAGATATAATTAATTAACTGCATATTAGAAATTTTGGGTTTTAATTTTGATAGGTCACGAATTTACAGGATTACATCCAGAAAATTTTATTGATGAGATAAACGAACTAGCTGAAGATATTCTAGGTGATAGGAAAATTGTAAAAATTGTTATGGGTATTGAACTTTTTGATGATGAGAACATAGACATAATAATCGACTCAGAAGAAATAACTCTTGATTACGGAAAGGATGTTGAAATATCAGGAGATATTAAAATGGATGATAATCTAAAAATTTTAGAGATAATTCAAAATAACTATGATCGCTTAAAAGTCAGAGATGATTGCAGAATTGTCTCAATAATAACAATTAAACATTCAAAAATTTGAGAAAATAGGTAGTAGATTAAATAACAGCTATCCATACAAAGTTATACAATCTAGACATATCCCCGCATTATTAGAAAAGAGCTAAATCTTTGATCCATTAGGTTTATATTTTTATTTTTTACACCCAACAAGAAAATAAGACTTCTATTTAAGTTTGCGCATAATTGGCTAGTATATAAATAAAACATTTATCTTAGCGCATTTCTATAGTATAAGTAATATTAAACTTAGGATTGGGTTTTATGGACGAATCGGATATAGAGTTAATAGACGGATTACCTCCTATGGATAGGTTATTTTGTTCCAAGGGCAGAGTTAAAATACTAATGATCCTCGCAAAGGCAGGAGAGTTAAATATTTCAGAGGTAGCAAGACGGGCAGAGCTAAATCACGGTTCTTGTTCTAACCATTTGAAATATTTAGCAAAACACAACGTATTACAAGAAAAACGCTTTGGAAGAATCCGAATCTACCGTTTTAAGATTGAAAATGTCAAAATTAGGGCTTTGAAGAACTTGTTTGATCTTTGGGAGGTAAAACAATTCCAATAAAGGTGAGTAGAGTATGGTAGAAGGATCTG
>JABXJV010000008.1 GCA_013375355.1 Candidatus Helarchaeota archaeon | reverse complement strand
CTTATGAATTTTATCGATTCCGGATTATCTATACTTGATATACAAAACTCTATTTCATCTCAGTTTGGGAAAGTGGAGATTGAGGACGTGATAAATTTCTATAAAAATCTTGAAGAAAAAGATATTATTGAACTTATAAGGAAATAAGTCTTATTTTAAGAAATTTGTGAGATGAATTTTTAAAAAATTTTAAAGATAAAAAATAAATATTTTAATACTTTCTTCATCTATATCTTGTTCTGTACAGTCTGATGTATCCAAACCCCCCGTTTTTTCTCCTTTGAAGGTCAGACATAGCAGTTTGATAATCCACAATAGCATCGATGTATGATAATTTAGACCTTGTTAGTCTTCTCTGTGCTCGCTCGAGGTCCTGGGCACTTATCTCTCCTATGTTAAATTTCTTTAAACTTATGTCGTAGCTCCTTTGGGCTGTTTGCTGACTTCTCTTTAAAACATTCAGTCTATTTGTTGCTTCATTAATTTTTCTAACAGCCTCGCGTAGTTCCCGCTCCACACTTTTTCTGTTTTCTGCTGCTGATAGTTCTGTTCTTCTTAATGAAGCCATTGCAGATGCAACTTGTGCTTTATTTCTCCCCCAGTCCCACAAAGGCATTGTAAAATTCAGAATAATGCTATTTGTCCTATCAAAATGAGAAAAACTTTCAGTAAAATATGGTTTTTTATTATCTAAACCTAACGAAAGGATTATATTTCCTTTAAATTCGTTTTTTCGTTGAGCATCGATAACATTCAATCTTGAAGATTCCCGGTAGATTTCAAATTGTTTTAAAATTATACTGTTGTTAAGACCCACTTTAACCATAGATTCGGGGTCAATTTTTTCGGGTGTAAAGTCGAGATTTGGACTAACCTTAATATCATCTTCTGTGAATAGTCCGATTAGTTGTTTAAACCAATTTGTTTGTTCATCAAGATACTTTTTTTTCAGGATGAGTTCGGCCCTGCTGTTGGTAAGTGCAACTTCAAGCTGAGAAAGTTCCATTTCATCAATTTCACCCGATTTCAGTTTCTCCATCGCAGACACCATTGCTGTTTCTCTTTGTTTTGTTTCAGCCAATTGAATCTCGTATTCCACTGTTGTTTCATATAATAGGTAAAAGTTTGCAGTGATAGAATGTATTAGGTTAAGTTTTCTTGATTCGTATGCTAATTGTGTTCTTCTTAATGAAAGCTCTGCTCTCCTTATGTTCATTTTAAGTAGGTTAGGTGTAAATATTGGCTGTACAAACTCCAAATAGAAATAGTTAGAAAAATTTCTGACACCCAACAATTGGGTTTCATAAAAGAATATGTAATTAAGTGAGAAATTTCCATCTGTGGCAATAGGTTGATTTACTCTTAAATTGGATAAAAATCTGTTTTTTCTTGTATTTTTAAATTTAAATATTTTCTCACTTGTGTCGTAAATTTCATCAATCTTAACATTTAAAGAGGGAAGAAAAAATCTGATATTAGCGTTGGATTTGAGACCTGCTCTTGTTGCTTTTACTCGCTGTTGGTCTCTTTCTAGGTCATATTTTATATACCTAATCTCGGTGCTTTTTTCGAGTGCTGTGTTAATACACTCTTCGAGAGTTAGGACTCTAATATTTAATCCAGAGCTTTGATTTGGAAAAATAGCCATAATTAGAAACAATAGTGATACTATTCTGATAGATTTATCCATTTTTTGAAATATAATTTTAAAAAGTTTTATATTCATCAGAGAAATATACCATAATTTTATCAGTATTATGATGAGCCATTGACCATTCTTTTTAATCTGGCTTTTGCAAGTTGAAAATCAACAAATGCATTTAAAAAAGAATTGTGAGAACTGATTAATTGATCAATTGATAATATTAAATCTTGGCTGCTAATTTTACTATTTTTGAATTTGTCTAATCCGAGATAATAACTCTTTTCAGCAAGGCGCTTGCTTCTTTCAAGGATTTCAAGGCGATTAGATGCTTCCTGTAGATTTCTTAATTCATCTTCTAACCTTCTCTTTACATCTAATATGCTCTCATCGAGTGCAATTTCAGTGTGTCTCAATGAGGCTTCTGCAGATTTGACCTGGGCTTTATTTCTTCCCCAATCCCAGAGAGGTAAATATAGTTCGAGTGTGATGCTTCTGGTTTGGTCTGGATTTCTTAATGTTGCTGTAAAAAGGGAATCTTTTTTATCAAATCCAAGAGTAGTAACGATGCTTCCCTTAAATTCGCTTAATCTATCAGCATCTGTAAGGTCAAGCCCTTTAAACTCCTTTCTTACTTCATTATTTCTGATTCTTATGCTGTTTTTTAATCCTGTTGCTATTGTTCTTTCTCTTAATTGGTCATTGATATTTATTGGAGTATATATTAGGTCAGTAATAATCTTAATATCTTCGGAAGGAGTTAGTCCAATAGTTTGTTTAAAAGAGTTTTTCTGCCTTTCCAGATTACCTTCCCTTGTAAGGAGTTCATCTCTGCTGTTTGCTAATTCTACTTCAAGTTGAAGAAGTTCCATTTCTTCAAGCAATCCCCTTTCTTGTAAATCTTTCGCTATGTCGTAAGATTCTTCAAGCAGTTCAACTCCTTTTTCATTAACATCAACCTGAGCAAAGGCTCTATATAGGTAGAAGTATGACCTCGTAATGTCATATTCAATTTCTAATTTTTCATCTTTATAATCGAGTTCTGTTGATTCCAGTCCAAGTTCCGCTCTTCTTATCCCCATACTTAAAACGTTTGGTGTAAAGATTGGCTGTTCAAATTTAAGGTATAGATAATTAGAATAATTTCTGATATCGCCAAGCTGCGTTTCATGAAAAAAATCATAGTTTAGAGAGAAATTGCCGTTAGTGGGAATTGGCTGGTTTATTACAAGTTGACTCATCAATCTGTTCTTCTGGGTATATTCATACTTAAACATATCATTCTGCCAGTCGTATACCTCCCTATATTCTGTTTTAAAGGATGGGAGGAAGAAATTAAAATTTGCATTTGATTTGAGTGCTGCCCTCGCTGCTTTTACATTCTCACGGTCGCGAATCAAATCCTGTTCCATATATTTTATATCATAACTCTTTTCTAATGCAATTCTCAGGCTCTCTTCGAGTGTCAGAATTATTGGATCACCACCTCTAATAACAGTAAATTGAAATAAGGTAAAGATTATTATATTAATCGTAAATTTTCTCATACCAACATCCTCCATCTTTTATTTTTGAATATGCTAATAGTTTTTATACATAATGTCTATTATAAATATTTAAAATGAATTAATGGTTATATCAATATTTGAATACCCAATATAATTATTTAAATAATATTAATCAATTTTTTATTTGACATTATGCCCTAATTTTTTTAATTTTATCAAAAGATATTTACTGTGCTAAACAGAGCATAAAATAAATGTTGTATTTATAGTCGGAATTAAAGTGTGGTCACATTTTCAATTGTGACTTTTTTTATATAAAAAAATTGTCTAAAATGTATTTTCTGAAGAATTATTTATTATATATTTTGATTTTTTCTATTTCCTTTATACTTTCCTCATTTGCCGCAGAGATAAAGGTGTTAAATTCCTCTGAAGATGAAATTATATTTTCGATAAGCGAAATAAGTTTGAAATTTGATTATGTTACTATAGTTGATAAAAATTATAAGAAAATTATCATACCTGGCGAATTGAGCACAGGGAATCAGGGTGAACCAGAACTCCCTTTTATATCAAGGCAGTTTGGAGT
>JABXJV010000556.1 GCA_013375355.1 Candidatus Helarchaeota archaeon | reverse complement strand
CACATCCCGATCAATTTGATGGATTTGGACAGACACTTTGGTCATTTGGTCAACATGTTGCTATTACGGGGGATCTTAATTTTGCTAGAGAGGTTTTCCCTTCTGTTACCAAAGCTATCGAATGGTTACACAATGTGCGCCAATCGGATCCCATAGGTCTTATTTCGACAGCCACTCCAAATGATAATGAGTATGTTTCTGGACATGTCACAGGTCATAATCTTTGGGGAATATTAGGTGTTAAGAATGCATTATATCTAGCAGAAGTATTAAATGAGGATTCTTTAGCAAATATTTTTTCCAAGGAACTCTCAGATTATACTGATAGCCTTATGGTTGCCTTAAACGGAGTTGTAAAACGATTCGGGTATGTTACTCCTGGCTTGGATGATGAAAAGGGATGGGATTGGGGTAACTTCTTATTGGTGTATCCAACAGGATTTCTTCAACCGTTTCATCCCAATGTGAACAAAACTATGCAGCATGCCAGGGAATTGTTCCAACAAGGAATTATAACATGGGCTGGCTTTTTACATCATTATCTTACCGAAGTCGTCTTAGAAACAGAACTTATTCGTAATGAGCAGGAAAAGTGTTTAGATGGTTTTTATGGATTGCTTCTTCATACTAGTTCAACTCATTCTGGTTTTGAGACCTTGATTCGGCCTTGGACTAACAGAGATTATAGTGAGGTACTAGCACCCCATGGTACATTTGCGTCAAAGTACAGAACCCTTTTACGTAACATGTTGGTACGAGAAGAGGGTAGTGTACTCCACCTGTTTTCATGTTTGGCTCCTTCTTGGATTGATGAAGGGAAAGAAATTGTTGTTGAAAACGCCCCAACAAATTTCGGAAAAATCAGTTTTAGACTTGAAAGCAATGCTTTAGGCGCCAAATTGACTTTTGAGAACCAATTTCATACAAACCCTGATTCTATCATTGTTCATATCCCGGTTCACCGGAAACTTGTCAGTGTTAATTTACATAAGTCGATTAGTAGTTCAGGATCACACTGGTTTATACTTCCAATTCAAACTCATGAGGTGCAAATAACTTGGGAAATACAAGAAGATGTGCCCTTTATTAGTTATGACAATGTAGTTGAAAAATATTTAGAAGAATATCGGCAAAAATATGAAAAATTTTTACAGGATAGTGTTCAGACATCCATAGATGAAGAATCTATAATAAAAAACCCGGAAAAAATCTTTTTAGAAAACAATTTTCCTAATCCTTTTAATTCCTCAACTATCATCCAGTATAAATTGAATAAAAATACTATTGTAAGTATATTGATTTACAATTGTTTAGGTCAGCAAGTTAGAGCGTTGTTATTAGAGGAAAGGCAGATGCCCGGGAAATATAGCATTCAATGGGATGGAAGGGATCAATACGGTGTGTCTGTTGCATCAGGTGTTTACATTTATTGTCTTAAGGTAAAGGATTTTATGATTTCGAAAAAAATGGTATTAATTCGTTAAGAGAAGTGAATAAATTTAATTAATTCTGAAAGTTTGTAAAAGAAAGGATAAAATTCTGAAAAACTATTTAATCAAAGTAGGATTTTTTAAGTTGTAGATGAAACGCTTGTTTTTACAGAATATTATCGTTTATTAATTATCAATTTTTAAAAAAGTAGTATTTATTGGTTAGTTTTTTAAAGAATTTAAAAAATTATGTCCGCTTTATTAGGGATAGGTGTAGACATAGAATCAATAGATAGATTCAGAAATCGACCAAAAGACGAGAATAAAAAATTTTATGAGAGAATATTTACATCTTTAGAATTGGAATATTGTTTTAATAAAAAAGATCCGTATCCTCATTTAGCTGCAAGATTTGCTGCGAAAGAGGCAGTTATTAAAGCTTTTTCCGGCTTGAAAAGGTTATATTTTTCAAATATTGAAGTAAAAAATAATGACGAAGGTAAACCTTATCTAAAAATATTGGCAAAAGGTCAAAATTCAAAAGAAGAAGTTATAAATGAAAAAGTGTTATTAACTATTTCTCATAGTGATAAATATGTGGTAGCGCTTGTGGTTGTATCCGAAGAATAATAAATAACTTCGGCTTTCGGAGAGTATTTTTAAAGTAAATCAGATGTCTGATGTACGTAAATTATTTAAGGAATCATTATCGACTTTTATTTTTCAAATACTATTAGTTTGTTTGGCATTTATTGTTAATGTATTTATTTCGAGAATATTAGGACCCGAAGGAAAAGGGGAATATGATGTAATTATTACTTTTACCTTTATACTTCGTATGTTGAGCTTGCTTGGATTGGACATAGCTGCGGCACATTTTTTGGGTTCAAAAATATTAGACAGGCAGACAGTTACTTATAATATATTTTTTATAGGTATTATATCTACTCTGATTTTTACATTAAGTTCTCTATTTTTCTGGAGTTTTGTTCCTTTAAAATATAGTCTTGAAAATTATCTGTTTATCTCTACGGTTCCTTTAAGTGGGTTGACACTTCTTTCAGGTTTTATTTTACTTGGAAGTGATAAGGTCTTAAATTACAATGTTCTCGAAAGTGGAAAGAATTTTTTTTATTTAATATTTTTATCTCTGATTTTCTTATTAATGGGACTGAATTATGTAAAGATTTCTTTTTGTTATTTAAGCAGTATCTTTTTCACCTTTATTCTTGGACTACTTTTTCTTTATAGGTATAGATTAGTTGATTTTAAAGATAATAAATTTTCTTTTGAATATATAAAAAAACTTTTGAATTTTGGTAAATATCCTTACATATCTGGATTCTTAAGTTTTTTGGTTTATAGGGTAGATGTTTTTATTGTTTATAATTTTTTGGGAGCATCTGCAACTGGAATATATGGAATCGCTGTGGTATTCGTGGAATTAATGAAGTATATTTCTAAATCTATGCAGTTAGTTGTTATTGCGAAAATACCTACTTACAAAAATCTTGAGGGAAGCAGAAATATCGTATTAATAATGAAATTTATCTTTTTAATACTGTTGTTTACCGGGATTGTCTTTATAAAGTTTGGAAAGCCTTTGATAGTTTTTATGTTCAGTGAAAAATTTTTAGATTCTTCATTGCTTATAATTTATCTCGTTCCAGGTATTATCTTTCTTGGATTAAGTCAGGTAATGAGTGGGTATCTAATTGCGAGAGGTTTGGTAAAAATCTTTATTTTATCAAATTTATGTGCTCTCTTGTTGAATGTTTTGTTAGATATAATTTATATTCCTATATATGAATTAACTGCTGCTTCAATTTCTACTTCAATTGCATATTTTGCAAGTTTTATTATAATTTTAACCTATTTTTTAAGAAAGGAAAAATTGGAATTATCAGTTTTTCTTCCAAGAAGAAGTGATGTTAAAATTATAAAAGGTTTATTTTCTAGAAATAATAAGTAAGATGAGTTAAGGAATAGTAAGTTTTTACAAAGAAATTAAAAATATTAGTTGGATTGTGTTTATTGAAAACTAAAGATGGGTTTTAAAATTTCTCTTGGGAATGTATCGAAAAGTGAAGAGTTAGGAGATTGGTATTTAGATTATTCATCGATGACTGATTTAGTTCAGTCAGGATATTATGGCATTTTAGATAAATTTGGAATACCTATAGTTGATTACGATAAATTATTTAAAAAAAATATGTGGTATATTCGGAAATATAAAAATAATAAGTTTGGCATGCATTATACCCCGATAACTATCGCTCAATATGCATTTGGTTTGTTGTATGAATATAATAGAGATGGCGATGAAAAGAAATTGAATTTATTTAAAAAATGTGCAGACTGGTTTGTTGAAAATGTTAAAGATGAAGGAAATTATGGAGTATGGGAACATACATGGATAGAGCCTGTATATAATATCGAACCTCCCTGGTTTTCTGCAATGACCCAGGGAGAGGCAATTTCTTTGCTTTTAAGGGCATATCAAATTTTTTATGATAGTGAATATTTATCCAACGCTGAAAAGGCATTAAATTCTTTTAAAGAGACTAATATTATATATAATGATGAAAATAAGAATATTTGGTGTGAAGAAAATCCAACTGATCCTCCCAATCATATATTGAATGGTTTTATATTTGCATTTTTTGGATTGTTTGATTTTTATCGAATGAAAAAAGATAAGGTGAGTTTTTCTCTATGGAATGAAGGGATAAAAACTCTTGAGAAAAATCTTTATCTTTACGATTCGGGTTATTGGTCAAGGTATGACCTTTTGTTCAGACGCATTACTTCGGAAACTTATCACAACATACATATCTGTCAATTAAAAGTCTTATATAACCTTACTAGGTTGAAGGTATTCTACAATTTTTATAAAAGGTGGGAAAATTATAAAAAGAGCAGAATTTGTTATCTGAAAAGGAAAATAAACGGAAGAATTTATAACAGAATAATAAGTAAATACTTTAATAAATATTATTATAATTGAGGAAAAAATTCGGAAGTATAGAAAATATTTATTTAAACTTTTTAATTATGTTCGATAATGAAAAAAGTTTTGATTATAACATATTACTTTCCTCCATTGGGCGGTGCAGGTGTTCAAAGGATATTAAAATTTATTAAATATTTGCCAGATTTCAACTGGATACCATTAATTCTAACTGTTAAGAATGCTGATTATTATATTAAAGACCATACTTTAATGGAGCAGGTAACTGATAGAGAAAATATTTGTTATACACACGCAATTCTTTTCGGTAGATTTTTCAGGAAAATATTTCATCATAATTCAGAAAAATTAGAGAACGTAAACAGAAAAGATAATATATTTTTAAAACCTATAAAAACTATTTTTAATTTTTTAAAAAAGGTATTTTATACTTTTGTTTATTTTCCTGATGAATATATTGGATGGATTCCATTTGGTTTAATAAAAGGATATTATTTTATAAAGAAAAAAGATGTTGATTTAATAATATCATCCGGACCTCCAATCAGTGTTCATATAATTGGATATTTTTTGAAAAAATTTACAGGCAGAAAATGGATAATTGATTGCCGTGATTTATGGGAAACATACAATTATGTTTATAATCCTTTTAATTTTAAATTTAAGATAAAAACGGAGGAATTTTTTGAAAGTAAGGTTTTTAAATATGCTGATAGGATTGTTTTGGCTTCTCCTCCTTGGGTAAGTCAACTTAAAGAAAAATATCATGAAGTTGACAAAGGCAAATTTTCAGTAATAACAAATGGTTTTGACAAAGATGATTTTAAAGATATAGAATCCCAAAGGTTTGAGAAGGAGTTTAATATTATTCATTCTGGAAATATGTATATGTGGAGAAAACCTGATAATTTTTTAATTGCAGTAAATAACTTAATTAAAAAAT
>JABXJV010000555.1 GCA_013375355.1 Candidatus Helarchaeota archaeon | reverse complement strand
TATGTTATATTTAACTCTTTACCTTTTTTGACGGAAGTACCGATGAAAAAAATATATTAATAAATTTTTATTTGAGAAGAAATAGTGATATTCTATTGAAGAATCTATTTAAACATATAGAAAAAGTTGCAAAAATTCCTAGCATCTATCCTGAAGAAAAAGAAGTACGAGATTTTATTATTTCTGTTTTGAAATCCTTTAAACGTGAATACAAAGTCGATGAAATAGGTAATCTTTATTTGTTATCTCAAAATGATTTTAAAATCATTCTTTCAGCACACATGGATAAACAAGCACCTCCTAATTATAAAGATCTGGGAAATTGTATTAAAGGAAAACTTGATGATGCAGTGGGAATTGGAATAATATTAACTCTCGCACAAGAATTTGACTTTCCTGCTTTTTTAAGTATAGGTGAGGAAGACGGTTTAAGAGGATCAGAATTTGCTCTTAATAATAATTTAATCCCAAATGTTGAGAGTGCAATTGTAATAGATACAAGCCCATTTGGAGAACTTGGGAATGGTCCAATATTTTATACATCTTTTGAAGATAAAAAACCATCCAACAAATTTTTAGATGAAATTTTCAATACAGCAAGTTCACTAAATGTTAAATTACATCCAATTCCTGGTTTTATCAACGATGGTGTTAATCTAATTAAAGCAATACCAGATACAGTAGCGTTAGAACCCCATATCGATAATAATCATACTACAGAAGAAATAGCTTCAAAAAAAGATATTATAGATGTATTTAAAATAATTCAACAATATTTTAAGCTAAAAAAAATTTAATGAATCGATTAAATAATAATTGGCTTAGCATATTCAGGTATCACAATTTTTACTCCAATTTCTTTCCCAATTTGTATAAATTTTTCATTATGATTAGTATGAATTGGTATGACTATTTTTGGATTCAATTCTGCTATAATTTTTTTAATTTCATGTCCACTAGCATGTCCAGAGACGTGCTCCCGTAAAAATACCTTTTTTTCAGATTCTTTGGTTTCTGGGTCAATATCATATCCAACTTTAAAATGATCAAACCAATTTATCATCTTTTGCTCGTCAATGAGCATTTCATCGTTAAAGGGTTCAGTGTTCGCTTTAATAAAATAAGAACCGCTCATATCGCCATTTTCTGGGGAAAGATCAAACAATTCATTTGCATCCCAAAAAGATAATTGCAAAACATATTTTTCAGGAGTTTCTCGGATTTCATAGGCTCTTACCCCTTGTTTAAAATGAAAGGTTGCTAACTTCCAGATAATATCTAACTTTTGAACAAGCTTTTGTTCTTCTAAATCTCCGAACCAAGCTTTTTGTAATTCTTCAAGATTCTTTAAATATTTTATATAATTATCTTTAGGCTCTTGATCAAATTTTTCTAAATATTTTCCAGCTTTCAATTCAATTAAATCTAACATATGCTTAATTCTAGTAATATTACGATCTTTTTGGGCTGAATTTTTTCCCCAATAGCTAATAAAACCCATGTCAAATTTACTATAATCAGATGGTGAATACAATAAATCCCCTCTTCTCTTTATATAAACCCCAAGATTTTCATCTTCAACTGGTTTTGCATAATCCTCAGGGAATTTTTGATGAAATTGAAATAATAAATATGCCGTTTTTGGAGAGAGTAATAGAGTTCTTCCTATCTTTTTACAACAATTTAAAATGATGTTTAATCTCCCTAAGTCTTTCCAATTAAAATCAATCATAATTAATTTTTTGACATCTTTCATTTTGTTTAAAATATTTTTTTCTATATCTTTTTCTTTAGGTATATCATCTATATATATTCTAGTCCCTTCGCAAATAAAAGCATCAATATTTTCAGCTGTTTTCTTAATTCTTTTAATAAAATCCTCTATTTCTAAAGATGTCTCCCCTCCAAATTTGAAATCTCCAGAATATAATAAAATTTTACCTGATTTATTATCTTTTATAAGAAATACCAATGCTCCAGGAACAGAATGATCAACAGGAATAGCTTCAATAAGGAATGAGCCAATAGAAGTTACACTTTTTTCATCAATTAGTTTATATAATCTTTTCTTTGGTGATTGTCCCATATCTAATTCCAATTCTAAATCGAGATCATTAAGAATTAACTTCTTATCTTCATCTATACCCATTTTTTTTATTTTTAAAGAATGTGGATATGCACTTTTATAATGAAATGAAGTTGACGTTAGATTA
>JABXJV010000007.1 GCA_013375355.1 Candidatus Helarchaeota archaeon | reverse complement strand
TCCTTTATATTCGAATATCTGAGCTATGGCTGTTGTGGTTAATCCCTGAATTAGGAACAATAATGCCACCATCAATCCAATGCTAATAAGAAATCTTTTCATCTTTAATTCTCCCAATTTTTGAAAATAAAAAATTTGTCAAAAAAGTATTTGACATTGGTTATATATTTATAGATAAGATAATAGGTTATTTATAATATCGGAAATTAAAATATTTACTTTAATTTAGAAATAATTAAATATGGAATTATACCTTAACAATATTAAAAGAAAATTTTACAATTAAAGTTCCACTTTTTCCTCATTAATTTAGTTTAAAACATAATCTTCCCCAAGTCAAGTTTTTTGTGGAAAATATTTAAATTATTTATAAATTTACAAAAATGATTTTGCCCCATACTTTTTATTAAATATATTGCTTTTTTATATAATAATTTTAAATTATCAGTAAATATAAAAAAATAACTGGTGAATATTAACCATTAAATTTATCTTTTGAAAAATAATCAAAATTATTATATCCATACATCTTGTTTTTATTAAATTTGTGAATTGGTATATTTATTGCATTTATAATAATTGAAGCACAAAATAGAATTCTAAATTGTGAGGTGTAAAATGCGTTTATTGAAAATAATACTGTCAGTATCTTTAATTATTTTTTTAATATATAATTGCACCAAGAATCCGACAGCCCCACCTTTAACTATGAGTACATTAAGGATTAGTTTAACAGACGCCCCGGTAGATTATGAAAATGTTAATATAACATTCTCAGAAGTCAGTGTTAAATTTGGGAATGAATGGAAAATTATCAACGGTCAATCTCAAACACTTGACCTATTAACACTTACTAATGGCAAGACAGTGTTACTTGGAGAATCAGAATTAGAACCAGGCAAATATCATCAGATAAGGCTTAAGGTTTCTGCTGCAGAAGTTATATATAATGGGCAAAACTATTCATTGACAGTGCCAAGTGGAGCCCAATCTGGACTGAAATTTGGACCATCTTTTGATATTGAAGCAGGCATTACATATGAATTAATCGTTGATTTCGATGCAAACAAGTCCATAGTTCCACTTGGACCAAGAAAAGAATATACTGGTTTTATCTTAAAGCCATTCATAAGAGTTATTCCTAAATTAGCATCAGGTTCTATTTCCGGGAGAGTAACAAATAAAGAAGACTTGCCTATTGCTTATGCTATTTCAGGAACTGATACGTTAACTTCATCCAGTGTTGATACAACAAGTGGTGATTTTCTTTTAGGTTATATTCCAGAAGGAACATATACTGTATCTGTTGTAGATACTTTAGGAAAAACTTATACCAATTCTGGTGTTTCAGTTACTGTTGGACAGACAACAAATCTGGGAGAAATAACATTACAATAATTTTTATTGTGATATAAATCACATCAAATTTTTATATTATATTTTATATTTCATAATTTAAAGGAAGATAAAAAATTAATATTTATTATCTCTGGTCTGCTATTATAAACAGTTTTAATTGAAAATTAAAAAACAAAAAAGATTGCAAAAATGTTGCCTGAATCATATTTATTATTTAATTTTAAAATCAAGGAGATATGAAAAAAATGAAAAATAAATTGATACAATTTTATAGAATTGTTTTTCTTAGTTTTATTATCTTATTATATTTTTCTTTATCAGTTTATTCTCAAGGAAAGGGCAAAGTCAAAAATAATGGTGATAATAATGCCCCTCAAATAACCAGCACTTCTGAATCTGAAGTTCAAATAACATCTATAAAAATTACTCCAGAAGATACAGTTGTTACCATAGACTCATCATTTACATTCAGTGCTTCTGCTTATGATATAAATCAAAATTTAATCGATACAACCTTCATCTGGAGTTTATCAGATTCTTCAATTGGAACAATCGATTCAACAGGATT
>JABXJV010000554.1 GCA_013375355.1 Candidatus Helarchaeota archaeon | reverse complement strand
GTGCAGTAGTCCTGGATATGAAAAAATTCTATAAAACCCATGATTTCCTACCCGCAACCTCCTATCATGACAGGACTGCACATACTTTGGAACATGAATTTCAAGATTGCCTGAAGGAGTCCAAAAAAAGCAATAAAATTATGGTCGTGGAGAGTTCGGGGACAAATCTGAGGGTGAATCAACTGGTTGCGGAACATGACCACATAACCATTTTGGTTGTGACACCGTTGGAGATTGTAGAGGAACGGATTAAGAAGGAGAAAGAACCGGATTTTGACGCGGAAACGCTGAATAATGCGGTATTAGAGGGGCTGGCAGCGGGGAGATTGCAATATGATACGAAATATTTTACTCAGTTGGGTAGGTTTTATCCCGATATCAAAATAAAAGAATTAAAATTAATATAACTCGATACAATATCTTAGATTATTTTAGAAAAGGGTTATAAAGTGAGTCAAAATAATTCAAAAAATGAAGAGGATAATAAAGACGATAACGATATAGCTGTTGTGTGGGATTTTGAAAATATAAGAGTAGCAGATCATTATAATTTAGAATATTTATTGAATAATATGGATTTTTATTTGCAAGAGATTGGGAGACCTGTTTATCGAAAGGTTTATGATAACTTATCTAGTCCAAAGGAAATTTGGGATGTTTTTTTAAACCATCGGTTTGATATTAGACATACTAAGCGAACTAGGAAAAATCAACTTGATTTCTATTTGATGAGTGAAACTATTGATTATATAAACAAAAATCCAAAAATTAGGACTTGTGTCTTGATAACTAATGATGGTGACTTTACAGCTTTAGTTGAAAATTTACAAAAAAACAGTGTTAAAGTTATTCTTCTTCATGAAGATAAATGTAGTATAGATCTTTTGAATTTAGTAGATGTTCATGTTAATATAAAAAATATCAAACATAAGATCCTACAAAGTATCATAAAGGAACTAATATTAGAAAAAAATGTAATATCTCTACTTCTTAATAAGCAAGAATTTAAAGAAATTATCTATAATATGAAGGATATAATAAGATATTTAATTAATTTTTATCATATAAGAAGTAAATTAATATTTAAGGAAATTTTCGATT
>JABXJV010000553.1 GCA_013375355.1 Candidatus Helarchaeota archaeon | reverse complement strand
AGCATTTATCCCTGAAAATCCCGATTGGTTTATCCTTTCAGCCGATTATTCCCAGATTGAACTTCGCCTTATGGCTCATCTCTCCGGTGATGAAAGGCTTCGGGAATCATTTATAGAGGGTGGTGATATTCACAGAGAAACAGCCGCACTTATATTTCATGTTTCTCCTGAGGATGTAACAGATGAGATGAGATATAGAGCAAAGTCTATAAATTTTGGTATAATTTATGGAATGGGGGCTTATGGACTTGCTAAAGAACTCAATATAACCCCAGAAGAAGCACAGGAATTTATTGATGCATACTTTATAAACTATCCCAATGTGAATAAATATATTATAAACCAGATATATTCGGCAAGAAGTAATCGATTTGTAACCACACTTAAAGGAAGAACAAGATACCTTCCTAACATTAACAGTGACAACCAGAGGATTAGAAAGAGTGCCGAAAATATCGCGATTAATGCCCCTATTCAGGGGACTGCCGCCGATATGATAAAGCTTGCTATGATTAATATTTACAAGAAGATAAAACAAAAGAAAATGAAGACAAAAATGATAATCCAGATTCACGATGAACTCGTATTTGAACTTCCAGAGTCGGAAATAGAACCGGCTAAATCGATAATAAAGACGGAAATGGAGAATGCATTAAAATTATCAGTTCCGATAAAGGTGGATATAGATATAGGGAAAAACTGGCTTGAAGCCCACTAAATGGTCTGCTGACTTAAAATTTTTGAAGCAAACAAATTACACATCCTTTGTTCACTTTCCAGACTACTTCATACCTATATTGAATCAATATAAAAAATTCAATTTTTTTCATTAATTTAATAATTATTTTTGATTATTAATATATTCATGTAATCATATATTCATTTAATTAAAATTCATTTTTTTCTTGACATTATATAAAATAATTATTATAATTAATATGAATGAAAAAAAATTAATTTTTTAAATCTTATTTAATAATATATTCAAGTTATCATATATTCATTCTTAGAAAAAAGTTAAATAAAAAAGATAAAGCGGTTTTTTCTATTGTTTTGTTTTTAAATGAACTTAGATTTTCACTTAAGAAAAGAACTAAATTTTTTTCATGATTGTGATTTATATCACAGCAATTATTAAACTTATATCTTAACCTTTATTCAAAATAGATTTACTTTTTTATCTGATTAAAGTATAAATGAAATAAAAAATATCCGATACATAGAAAAATATTAATCACAAATCTTAAAATTCTCATATATTTAAGAATAACAAATACTTATAAAATATAAGACATTTTCAGGATTAATAATT
>JABXJV010000552.1 GCA_013375355.1 Candidatus Helarchaeota archaeon | reverse complement strand
GACAGGATGACAGAAATCTTTTATTCTCTTGGATGGGTTAATAGAATCATTACAGGAACTATATCAAGAATGCTTGCTGTCCCAATATTTTACCATCTTTTTTGGAGACATCCATTTCCATCAAAAAAACCAAAAGTTAACACAGGAAAAATGAAAAAATTACATCAAAAAATGGAATTAACACAGAAAAAAATTGAAGAAATTGAGCCGCTTATTAAAAAAAATAAAGATTACATAGATTATTTAAAATTCTCTGCCCAAATTGCAAAGTTTTATGCTAATAAAAATCTATATAGTGTTAAGATCTCAAAACTCCTTGAAGAAACTCCCATTCCTGCTAAAAATAAAAAAGAAGCTATAAGTTTGATATCCGAATTGAGAGAAGATTTTAAAAATATTAAGGAAATTTACTCAGACCTGTGGTTACGTTGTGCAAAACCGGATAGTCTTAAAAGATTACTACCTTATTATGATTGGTTGGATTATCTATATAAAAAGAAACTAGAGGAAATCGAAAATAATATTAGCTGGACTAATCCTTTTTTAGAATCGGAATGGATTGGGTATCCTGAAAAAAAACTGCATCAGGATTACCGATATTTCCGAAAAACATTCGCCATTTCGAATCAAAAGATTAAAAAAGCGTTTCTTCAGGGAATTTCCAATCATTATATGAAAGTATCAATCAATGGCTCTGAACTTGGAGAAGTATTCAGTAGATTTACACTTGCAGTAAGACCCATTGATGAAAGGGTGAAAGTTTTTGATATTACTGAACATCTGAAAAAAGAAAATGTCATCACTGTAGAAGCTGCGAATTTTGTAGATGATATTAATTCAATAAACATATATGCTGAAATTTATTTTGAAAATGGTGAGAAGCAAATTATAAAATCTGATGGTAGCTGGAAAACATATAAAAGAGAAATTCCAAGTTGGAAAGAAATTGGATTTGATGATTCTCTCTGGGAACAAATAAAATCATATGGGGTACCTCCCGAGTTTAATGGCGAAATAACACGCCCCTATTTCTTAGATAACTGGCCTTCTAGAACAACTTATATGTTTGGTACAAGAGGTTATTTCAAAAATTTTATTCCACAAGTCCTCCTTCCTTTACTTGGGAAATATTTGAAATCAATCGGGGCCTAAAAACAAAGTACTAATGATATTAGAAAAAATTTAAAATGTTTGATAGATTTGAAAGAAATATTAAAAAAATTGATTTTTTTTTGTTTAGTAATTTTATTATATTATAACATTTGTTTCTATTTTTTTATACCAGAAATATATTCAATTCTTCATTTTCAAATATACCTTATTCTCCTATTTCTTTTTCAATTTCTTGATACGATGATACGACCAATTTCAGAAAAAGGGGAAGCTGATAAATTTTCAATAATAATATTGATATTATTTTTAGTAAGCCCAATTATTCATATTATAGATTATTATGAAAATTTATACATTATTTCTAAACATTTTCCATTTTGGGATAATTTGGTCATATCTTATATTGGAATTTCATTATACATTCTTGGAGGGATAGTTGCAATAGTAAGTAGAATACAACTCGGGAAATTTGGAAGCGGATCTCTTGTTATTGAAGAAGATCATAAATTAATTACGAAAGGTATCTACCAAAAAATTCGACATCCAATGTATTCAGGTGCTTTAATAGGAATTATTGGGAGTGGATTAGTTTTTCGTACCATATTTATGCTAGTCTCATGTTTTATCCTGTATTTCTTTGTATTTAGACAACGAATTATCGTGGAAGAACGACTTTTAAAGGGAGAGTTTGGTGAGGAGTACTTGTCCTATATGAAGAAAACCAAGCGATTAATTCCTTTCATTTATTAAATTTTTAATCGATTATAATCTTTGACAGCTTCAAACATTGCTACAATATTTTCAGGAGGTACATCTGGCAAGATATTATGAATACTATTAAAAACAAAACCCCCTCTAGGTGCCAAAATTTCAATTAATCCTTTAACATGTTTTTTTACTTCGGCAGGAGTTTTTTAGTATTGAAACAGTAGAATATTTTTCGGGATAAAGCTGACATCATCTTCGTTAAAAAAAGTTAATTAATGTGAGAGAATTTTAAAAAAAAGTGAAACTATGGTTGAGTTAAGCGAATTTCCGAAGCACTTATTCTGTGTATTTCCACAAGTCATTAAGAGTGCCAATACTTACATTGTTATACCCAGACCCCCCGAAGAGCCAGAGGGTATTGTTCGAGTCTATCCAGGAGATACTACCTTGCCTTGCTCCGGGAACGTTGTTGGCAGTAGGCACTCCTTTTGCGCCATAAGTTCCCCGCTGATTCAGCGAATAATTACCTGATTCCCAAGTCCAGTTCGCACCATCGAATTTCCACAGGTCATTAAGATAGTTTGGTCCAGTTACATTGTTATACCCATACCCCCCGAAGAGCCATAGGGTATTGTTCGAGTCTATCCAGGAGATACTATCGTCCCTTGCTCCGGGCACGTTGCTGGCAGCAGCCACGCCTTTCGTGCCGTAGTTTCCCTACTGATTTAATAAATTAGTTCCGGACACCCACGTCCAGTGCGTACCGTTGAATTTCCACAAGTCATTGAGATTGCCATTACT
>JABXJV010000058.1 GCA_013375355.1 Candidatus Helarchaeota archaeon | reverse complement strand
GGACTAGTACAAACAAATATTATTAATAAAATTAAAAAATGAAAGAAAATATTATTCAATAATACGTTAATCATTAATTGAGATGTTTATTGCTTGGAACTAGATTTTAGCCCACTTTTTTATCCAAAATCTGTGGCAGTTTACGGTGCCAAAGAGAAAAGAGCAGGATATATCACGCCTTTTCAAGAATTCGATTATCAAGGTAAATTATTTTTAATCTCTGATACAGAAGATGAAATTTTTGGACTTAAATGTTATAAATCTATCTTTGATTTTCCCGATCCAATCGATTTCGTGATAATTGCAATTCGACGCGAATATGTATTACAAGCCATAAAAGATTGTAAAACAAAGGGAGTGAAATTTGTCCATATCTTTACGGCAGGCTTCAGCGAAAAAGATAGCGAAGGAAAGGAAATTGAAGATAAAATTTTAGAAGTTATTAATAAGGAGCCTAGAGGACCTCGAATAATTGGACCTAACTGTATGGGGTTATATTCTCCAGAAGGAAAATTGTCTTTTGGACCAAGTTTTTCAAGAGAAAGTGGTCCTGTGGGTGTTATAAGCCAATCTGGAGCTTTGGCATATAGATTTGTATATGACGGAATGTACCGGGGATTTAGATTCTCAAAATTGATATCACTAGGTAATAGCATTGATTTATCGATACTAGATTTTTTGAAATATTTAAATCAAGACCCAAAAACAAAAATCATCTGCATTTATTCAGAGGGGCTTCCTTTAAATATGGGAAAAAGTTTATTGAATATTTTAAAGAATGTCAAAAAACCAGTTATTATATTAAAGGGGGGAGTATCGGAAGTTGGGAAGAGAGCGGCAAAGTCCCATACAGGATCTATTGCGTCCGATTTAAATGTTTGGAATTCAATTTTTAAACAAACATCTGCAATTCCTGTCGATAGTTTGACCGAACTTGCAGATCTTGCTCTTGCTTTTTCTTATTCGGATATTCTTCCAACATCTAAAAAAATTGCACTTATGTCCTTTTCTGGTGGAACTTCTGTAGTTCAATCAGATTTATGTAGCAAATTAGGAATAGAAATTCCTCAATTCACAAAGCAAATACGAGAAGAAATGAGGAAATATTTTCCTCCATGGGTTGAACCTCAAAATCCCTTGGATCTCCCAGGTACCTTCCGAAAGCCACGAATGTTAGATATATATAGAAGTCTGGCACAATCAGATTTTGTAGATTCTGTTATTATACAAGCCCCTGCAAGGCTTGCGGACCCATACTGGCTTAAAATCAGACAGAGAAACCCAAATACAGTTCTAAAATACCTAACTGATGGCGGAGAAATATTAAGGGAGCATAAAAAATTATATTTTGTGTCATGCCCACCTTCTTATTTTTATCAACAAAGAGAAATGATAAAAGAGCATTTTCAAACTCGAGGTTTTCCCGTATTCTTCTCGGTTTATGATGCTGGTAGAGCAATATTAAAAATGAATCAATATTATTTAAAACAAATAAAATTAGCTTAATATCTCATTAAAAAGAAATAAAGTTAAATTTTGCAAATATCTCGCGAGCTTCATTTAATTCTTCTTGTTGCATCCATGTTATTCTCGTATATTTTGGTGTAACTCCTATAGTCTTGGACTTTTCAATCCAGAGTGGATTATACTGAAGAAGATCAATTAATTCAACGTTATTTTTATTTAAAAAATCCCCAATTTGCCTTAAATTTGTGG
>JABXJV010000551.1 GCA_013375355.1 Candidatus Helarchaeota archaeon | reverse complement strand
TAACTGCATATATAAGATCTAATCTAACATATCATTCATTTGAGGCTCTAGGTATGTTTCTTGCAGCAGTTGGTCTAGCAGTAGCAGCAGTTCCAGAAGGTTTACCAACGATTGTAACAATAGCATTAAGTATAGGAGTAATGAAATTAGTTGAAAAAAATGCAATTATTAGAAAACTTACAGCAGTTGAAACTTTAGGCTGTTCTACTATAATTTGTTCTGATAAAACAGGAACGTTAACCCAAAATCAGATGACAGTTAGAGAAATTTTGGTGAATAACAAGGTAATTGATGTAAGTGGTGCTGGTTATGAACCAGTCGGAAAATTTTATATAGAAAATAAAGAAATTTTGCCAGAAAAGGATGAAACTTTAATGCTTTTATTAAAAGCAGCAACTCTTTGTAATGATGCTGCTTTAATTAGGAATACAATCAGAGGAAATCGGTGGGAGATTATTGGAGATCCTACAGAAGGTGCGTTATTAACTCTTTCGGCAAAAGTTAGTAATGATTTTTTAAAAGAGGAACTTGAGTTGACCCACCCCAGAATTGCAGAAGTACCATTTGATAGCAAGCGAAAAGCGATGAGTACAATTCATACTACTAATGGAAAAACATATGCATATGTAAAGGGCGCACCTGAACAAATTGTTAATAAAAGTACAAAAATTTCACTAAATGGGCAAATCATTGACTTTGATAATGACAATAGGCAAAAAACTTTAGATATAAATAATGAGATGGCAAGTGCCGCGTTACGGGTTCTAGGCTATGCTTATAAAGAAGTTGAGAAAAAGGAGGAATATGACGAAAATGACGAAAAAGATTTAATCTTTCTTGGGTTAACTGGTATGATAGATCCCCCTCGTCAAGAAGTAAAAGACGCCTTAGTAAAGGTAAAAAGAGCTGGAATGAAAGCAAAAATGATTACAGGAGATAATCCTAAAACTGCGATAGCCATTGCAAACGAATTAAAATTGACAACAGGAGAGGTTAACGCTATTACCGGTACAGATCTTAATCATATGGATGATAAAGAGTTAGAGGAAAAAGTAGAAGATATTGCAGTATTTGCCAGGACCTCACCAGAACATAAAGTAAGAATTTGTCAGGCTTTAAAAAACAAAGGACATGTAGTTGCAATGACAGGGGATGGTATTAATGATGCACGAGCTTTAAAAATTGCAGATATTGGAATTTCAATGGGCATTACGGGCACTGATGTAACACAAGAAGCATCAGACATGATTTTAACAGATGATAATTTTGCAACTATTGTCAATGCAATAGAACAAGGAAGAGAAATATATGGAAACATAAGAAAATTCATTTTTTATCTCCTTTCAAGTAATACAGGCGAAATTTTAACCATGTTTTTTGGCATAATGATAGGCTTTACTTTTGGAATATCTGGAAATTTCATTTTACCACTAACTGCAATTACAATTTTATGGATTAATTTAGTCACAGATGGATTACCTGCAACTGCATTATCTGTTGATCCGCCAGATCCACATGTAATGGAAAAAGATCCAAGAGATCCGAAAGAAGGTGTAGTTCCTATTCCATTATTTATTAATATGTTATTAATAGGAGCAACTATGTGCATTGGAACATTAATAGTATTTGCTTACTATTTGCCCATTGATTCTTTGGATTTATATTTATTTTTGGGATTTGAAACTAATACAAAGGCAGCAACTATGGCCTTTACAGTTCTTGTAATGTTTCAATTATTTAATGTGTTTAATTGTAGATCTCAAGAAGAATCGGCTTTTCAACTTGAAACTCCTAATAAAAGTCTTTGGATTGCGGTAGCTATATCATTTCTTATGCAACTTCTGGTAATTTATTTTCCACCTATCCAAGTAGCTTTTCATACAAGAGAACTCGATATCAATGATTGGGTAATCGTTTTCTTAGTATCATCCACTGTATTAATTGTATCTGAAATGTATAAAATACTATTAAGACGAAGAATAGTATCAAAAAGAAGAAAATTAGCAGAAAAAATTTTAAAAGCAGAGTCTTAAACTACGATTGTTGCCTTAGGACCCTTTCCTACTTTTTTTACTTCATTAGATACTGTTTGGAAAAAGGGTCCTAAAATTGTACGAAATATATTTATATATTCCTTTTGTTCAGTCACTATTCCCACTATCTCTTTTTCATTTTCAGTATACGGTGCAAGTATCATCTCTTCTGTGTCTTTTACTGCACAAAATAACGGATAATTTCCATTAATGTTCCATATTCTAATATTTCCCCGAGAAAGTAATTCATTAAGAATTTGATTATCCTGTTTCAGATTGACGTTTGTAAAAATATGCATTATTATTCTTTGGTCAAAATCATTTAGAAATTCAAGATCTACCAAGGATAAATTCGGTAGAATGACTGTAATTGATCTTTTTATACGGGAAATCATATCTATCACGTGATCTAATATCGATTCACTAGAGGTTATACTCCAAGTTTTCTCTATGTCTATGTATGTTCCTTCATCTATCTCATCTAATACAGTTCTTAATATGTTTAGTGTAGTTTGATTTTCGTCATTTAAATCATGAAGATTTTTTTGTATTTTTTCAACAATTTTACTTAAAGGTTCGATTTTTTTACCTGGAAATTGTTCAAGACTTTCCATTAATTTAGAATCTAATACATTCAAGAGTTTAAGGATATTTGACAGTTGATTAGCAGTATTATTTTCAAAACTCTCATTAAGATTCTCCATTAGTAGTTGCGATTTCTCAGCCTCTCTATTTAGTAGATTTTTTGTATTTTCAACAATTTTAGAAACAATATCTCTCCGATCTTCAAATTGAGACAATATACCACTATCAATAGATTCAGTTATCGTTTGAATTTTGAATTCATAATCTTTAAGTATTTGATCAGATATTTTTTGAAAATTTTTCTTCAGATTTGATAGAAAGGTTTCGAAATTATCTTTGTTATGATTAAAAGTATTTGAGATTTTATCCTTAATTGGATCAATTTTATTTTTTAAGTTGGGAAGAAGAGTTTGAGACAAGTTTTCCAATTCTTCCTTACTTTTTTCCAAAAAATTGGTTGTTAATAAAGATTTTAATTCATTTAATGATTGAGATAATTTTTCTTGTTGAATATCTAATTGTTTTTTTAACATTCGTGAATTATTTGTAATTGTAGTAGAAAGAGTATCTTGATTTAGAGTTAAATTTCTTTTTAAATCTTCTAAGATTAGTTCAAATGAGTTTGAGTAAGATGATTTGTTAGAATTAACAGAATTTTTTATTTGTGCAATAAGATTAGTGGTGGCTTTTTCTTTACCTATTTTTAAGGAATTTAAAAATGTTTTAAGATTTTGAATGTTATTTTCAGTAGTAGTATTTATTCGGTCTTGAAAATCTTTAAGTGATAGGTCAAATTTATCAATTTGACTTGAGAAACTTTCTCGAATGCTAGATTGAAATTTACGAGAGTTTTTTTCTGCCTTTTCTATATGTTTGGTAACAAATTCTAAATCATTACGTATTTTATCAATATGGATTCGCCAATCTAAAAAATATGTATTAACAAGCTCCGTTACGTCTTTTCCTAAAGCGTCATTAATTCTATTATGTTCTAACTTTGAATTATCGAATATTTTCGGTATTTCCAAATCCAAATCATTAAAAGTATTTTTTGTATTTTGCAGATTCTCTTGAAATGTATTATTGATGTGATTTAATAGATTAGTAAGAGATTCTTCTGATGAGCTTATTTCTTTGTTCATGATTTTAGAAAAATAACTTTTAAAGGATTCAGAAGCTAAATTAAAATCACTAATCTGTTTATCCATTAAATTTGAAACATTGTCAATAACAATTGATGCTGATTTTTTTATCATTTCAATATGTCTCTTTAAACCTTGGGAAATTCGTCTCTCAAAAGCTTTAATATTTTCGAAATATTTTATCCTTTTTTCTATAATATTTGAAAATTGTTCCTGGTAAAATAATCTTATTTTTTGAAGAAGTTGCTCTTTCGTTAATGATATTAAAAAAGTCTTTTGTCAAAGTTGCGAAATGCTCTTTTAATCCTGTATAATATTTGTTAGATGTTTCAATGGATCTATTTTGGAGTTGTTCTATTACATTTACAAATTGACTAGTAAAACTAGTAATTGTAGTTTTTATTGATTCGTTTAATAATAGCAAATCTTTTTCCAAAGTATTAATTTGAGAACTTATTAATTTTGTTATTTTATCTTTAATTAATCCGGAATCTTTTTCTAATTCTGCAACATAATCTGAAAAAAAAGTAATTGCGTCATTTTTTACCAAATTTATTTCAGAATTCAATTCTTCATATTCTTCGATAATCTTTTCCTTTAATTGAGTTTCTAATGTGTTACATTCTTTTTCTATAGTTATTAATTGAGAGTTTAAAATTTTAAAGGTTTCATCTTTAGTGTCTGTTACGTTATTTTGTATAGTAGATTGAAAGTTGATTAAATTTTGAAATAAATCATCATTTAGTGCATTTACATTCTTCTTTAAATTCATTATTGTTGTTTGAAACCCTGAAGAGATGTTGTTAATTAAAGTAGAGATCTCAGTTTGATATATATCGTAATTCTGTTTTAATCCATTTAATAAATTCGATTCAAGATCCACAGCCATTTTTTCATTAATATTTATATGTTTTTTAATAGTATTTGTAATTCTTGTGTTTAATTTTTTATTCAAACTCTTTAAAATATCCTCAATTTGATCAATATTTGGTTTTAATTTTGCTTTTTGTGCTTTGGATAATGCTGAATAATCCTTTAAGTGGGTGGTAAGTAAATCTTTCAAATTGGCATTTAAATTTTCATTTGAAGTCTTATATTCAAGAAAAGAATTATCTATAATATTAGGAAGTTCCTGTTCCACTGCATCGAAATTATTTTTAACAATTTTTGAATTCTCTTGAAATATATTATTAATTTGATTTAAAAGATTAGTAAGATTTTCTTCGGCTGAACTTATTTCTTTGTTAATAGATTTAGAATAAGAACTCTTAAAGGACTCAGTAGCTAAACTATGATCGCTTATTTGTTTATCCATTAAATTTGAAATATTATCGGTGATAATTGAAGCAGATTTTTTCATCATCTCAATATGTCTTTTTAAATCGTTTATTATTCTATTTTCAAAGGTTTGCACATTTTTTAAATATTTTGAACCTTTCTCTAATAGGTTTGTTAAGTTTTCTTGAAAATCTATAATTTTATTTTTGAGATTGTTTAATCTATCATCAGTGATACTAATAATGTCCTTATCTAAAGCCAAAAGATGATCTTTTAATCCATTATAATATTTATTTGAAGTCTCGGTAAATCTATTTTGTAATTGACTCATTATGTTTTTAAATTGAATAATAAAATTGGAATTTGTAGTTTTAATTGATTCATTTAATAATAATCCATCTTTTTCCAAAGAATTTAGTTGATTATCAATCAACTTTGATATTTTGTCCTTAAATAATGTAGGATCTTTTTCTAATTCTTGAATATTATTTGAAAAGAAAGATAAAATATCACTTTTTGTTGATGTAATTTCAGTATTTAATCTGTCAAATTCCCCAACTATTTTTTCTTTTAATTGGGTTTCTATTGTAACATCTTCCTTTTCAATTGTTTTCAATTGGGAGTCAATAACTTTAAAAACTTCATTTTGTGTTTCTTTTGAATTTTTTTGTATTATAGATTGTGTAGTATTCATATTTTGTAATAATTCATCTTTCAAAATCAGGCTATTATCTTTAAAACTGGTTATTGAATTTTGGAATTCTGTTGAATTTTTTTGTAATAAATTAGAAATTTCGGTTTGAAGTAAATCATAATTCAGTTTTAAACTGTCAATTAATTTAAGTTCTAGGGCATTAGAGTTTGTTTCAGTTGCTTTACGATGTTTTGAGATAGTATCCATCATTTTATCGTTTAATTTTTTTATCACTTCATTTAGAATATCTTTAAATTGATCTATATTTGTCTCAAAATTTGTCTTAAGCTCATTAGAGACGCTTGCGTAATCCTTTAAATAGGAATTTAGTAATTCTTTCAAGTTTTTGTTTAAAAGTTCAGTATTTTCTACAAAAAGAGATTTATTCAAGTCATAGATTTCGGATAGCTCTCTAACTTGTTCTAATAATTTCTCTTCGATATTTTGGAAAAATAAATTCATTAACTCGGTTTCTTTATCTTTTAAAATTTGTAAGGATTGATCTATGTCATCTTGAAGGGAAATTAATGTCTTTATTAAATTAGTTTCCAAATCTGAGTTTTTATTTGAGAACATTTCTTTTATTTGATTTTCGGTATCTAAGATTTTGTCTTTTAGTTCTAAAATAGAAACATTCAAATCATCATACTGTTCAGTAAGAAAATTTATTATTTTATTTTGTAAATCTGCGGAGAAATCAATGAGAATGTCTCCGTTTTTTGAGGTTATATTAATTAAATCTCTTTTTAAATTCTCGACATTACCACTAATACTATCAAATGAGGTATCAAGGTTTGAAAAAAGAATTTCCATTAATTTTTTCATACTATCTTTTTGTGGAGAAATTAAAGTGCTTAAATTTTCTTCTAAAAAATCAATATTCTTTCCTTTAATATCTTTAAGTTCAATTAACACTTCAGAAAAATTCTTATCTACCTCAATTTTAATAATATTAATTCGTTCTTCAAATGAATTTAAATAGACGGTGAAAAAATTATTCAATTCATTAATTAAATTTGCTGAATTATCTTTGATTTCTATAATATAAGCTGAAATTTCACGGTTATAATGTTCTTTCTGTAGATCTAATATATTTGATTCTTCTCTGTGGGTTTTAAATAATTCTTGAATCTCTTCCATATGATTTTTTATATTTTTTTTAAAATCTCTTATCAATTTTTCAGAGTTATTTGAAATTTCTTCATTTAAATTTTCAAATAATTTTTGATATCTTTTTATTTGAGCAAAAAAACCTATAAAAGGAGGTAAAGCCTCATAACGAACAACTGTCCCAGGAATTGTTTTTATTAGTTTAAGATTAGAAAGGTCTTTGACTACCTTATTACATTCATCTTGACTTTTTTTTATAGACAAACTAATTTCTCCTAAAGTCAATATTCCTTTAATAAGTAATAGGCCATAGATTTCTGCTTGTGCCTCATTTAAATAAAATGCTTTCATCAAAATTTGAGTTAAATCTGATTTTTCCAAATTATACCACTTCAATTCTTTTTTTATGCAACTTTCTTAGATAATTCATTTAATGATTTGAAAATTTCACCTAATTTTGATACAGTTAATTTATATAATTTCCGATTTTGGTTTAATGGGGTTTTAATATCAATTAAAAAATAGATTAGGCTGTCATCATGGAAAAAATTGACAAATTCCGAAAATTCTTGAATTTTTTCTTTATAATCATTAATTATTTTGTCACTTTTTAATTTTTTTGAAGGAATCGATGCTTTTAAGTACCACCAACCTGTCATTTCCTCTATAATTTCAATCTCAATATTAAAATATTTACTATATAATTCAATTACATCTTTTAATTCATATTCTGTTTCTATAGCTTTATTCTGTAAATTAATAGTGACAATTTCTTTTTTTAAATCAAAATAATATATAATTCCATCCGCTATTAGCAAAAAATAATTGATTTTATCTTCCTTTCTTTGGATTTTATATATTTTACCTTTTAATTTATTTATTTTTGTAATAATTTCATTAAATAATTTATCATAATTTTTAGATTCGATTTCCAATTTAATATTTAAGAGCTTAATAAAATCTGAAAAAAATAATTTATAATCAATAGGTTCAATTAAATGTGCCTTGCCATCTAAAAAATCTTGAATGTTACGTAATTGTTGGGAATAACAAAACGCTGGGATATCGCTCAAATTAACTTTCATTTCAATCATTATATTCATATACTTTCGATTTTCACAATGTGGTTGAAAAGCACATTCAACTCGAGATTTGTTACAATTATAGCATTTTTGTCGCATTAATCCTAAAAATTCTCGCGAAATATAATCGATACTTCCCAGTTCATTGAATTTTTCCAAATAATCATTAAATTCCTTTGAATATTTCTTTGACAACAAATCACATCTGTATCTTTAAATAAAAATCATCAACACTAAATACTATAGTTTTATTAGGATTTTAAATCTTGCTTGTATGTGGATTAGGTTTCCTTAAATTAAATCGAATTAGATGAGAAATCCAAAAAAACCATAAATATTTGCTAGGCTTGTTAATTTTGCCAAATTTTGTGGCAAAACTTTCCTCATTAAATTGAAATGATTCCTTAATATTTTAATTTAATTGCATTAAAAAGAAAATAAAGTTTAATCTTACTAAAATATCAATTTTAAGAAATCAAATTTCCCCTCCACAATTCCTACAAAATTTTGTATTTATATCAATAAGAATTCGTTCACCACATTTACCACAATAAATATGTTTAGGTTCTAGTTCAGGATTAATGGGAATAATCCCTTCTTCTTCTAACTTTTTTTTCTTCTCTTCAATTCCATATCCAATTAAATCTTGGAATTCATCCCCGTAATTTTTTCTATCAATTTCAATGACTCTATTAAAACACCAAAGAGCTTTTTCCTTTTCGGCTTTGATTAAATGAATTTTTCCTAGATAATCCCAAATTTCAGATTCTGGTGGTTCTATTTCGGTAGCTATTTTAAAATTTTCAAGGGCATCTTCATATTTTCCCAATTCAAAATAAGCGGTTCCTATACTTTTTCTTACATTTCTCTCCTTCGGATGTGATTTTAAAATCTTTCTAAAGATTTTGATAGCTCTATCAAATTTTTTTTCAAATAATAGCTGTTCTCCTTTAAAAATGAGTTCATCTAGAGATTCTGGCATATAAGTTCCTCAAAATTGGATGGCGCTGGGAGAGGGATTTGAACCCTCGCGACTAAATTAGTCAACAGGTATCTTATTTTTTTAACTCGAGCCTGTCGCCTTACCGCTTGGCTATCCCAGCTCATATAATTAAAATTATATATTGTATAAAATACATTTCAGGATTTTATACAATATGATATTTAATCTCATCAATCATTCCAATTTCTTTTAAATAGCTTAAAAGTTCTTTACTTTCATTGATTCCAATCCCTAATTTAATTACCATTTCAGGTAAATTAGGTTTTTTATCAGTGTCTACATAATGAGATATGATTTTTTTACCTATTTCTGCTAATTTCCTTTTCTTATCTTTATCTAATTCGTTAAGTTTAATTTTAATAGATTCATTGATATATTTTAAAAGTTTCTTTATTTGATCTTTTGGAATATCTAATTCTAAAATATCTTCTTTTTCGATTTTTCTTTGATTTTCAATTTCAAATCTAAAAATATCTTCAATATAATAAAGAAAATTGGTATTTATCTCAAATTTTTCTTGAGTTTGTTTAATAATATTTTTAATTTTATCTATTGAAGCAATCCATTCATCTTTAAAACTAGAAATAATCTTCCTGAATTTTAAATCTGAAGTTTTTAGATTATTTAATTTGAAATTAAAATCGGTATCTAATTCATAAATACGATTGAAAATATTAGAAATTTTTGAATTAAAACCTTCCTTTGCTTTTTTGGTATTACCATTTTTAACTAATTCGACAGATTTTAAGTAAGTCTCGTCAACATCAAGGATAAGTTCATTTATTTCTGCTATATTAATTCGCAAATAAATTCTAAAACTTTCTAATACATTTGCAGATACTATAGTTTCTTTATTTAATGCAGCAATTAATAAACGTTTTTCTTCTCCGATCTCACTTTTTATATCTTCTTTAATTGCTAATTTTAATTGTGTAATTTTTTGTTTCTTACGAGATTTTGCTTTCTTTTCTAAATAATGCAATAAAATTATTTCACTTAATGAAGCTAGAATTGAAATTATAATAAATCCTAACCAACCAATTAAAGAATAAAAATAAACTGCCAAAAAAATGAAAAATCCCATTATACAAATTGTTCCTATCATTAGGTACCAATTAATCTTAGCCATCAATTTCACAAAAATCTAATTTTTTAAAAGATATGGGATTAAATTAATTCTCAAAAAATTTACCATAGAGCTTTGGAAAGATCTTTTTTAAAATTAAGTCATCCTTTGATTTAACATAAATTTTTGCTCTAATGAAAAATTTCTCCTTTTCGATCTGGGAAGCTTCTATTATTTTGTAAGTTCCTTTTTTATTTAACCTAACTTTATATAATTCTGGCGTGCCAATCATTAAAGGTTCGGGAACATTTATTGCAATACCTCCATGCTCGCTTGTTAAACAAATAAGAGAAGTTATTGTAGAAGTGCCCGTTTCCATAGAAATATTTCCTTTGATATTTGCTGAAATTAAATCCATTGGGCCTTTTAAAAATTCAGGTAAATTTATTCCTTTAATCCATTTTTTTCCGGTCTTAATTGGAAAATCTTCAAATAAAAGTTTATTTATTTCACTTATTTTACTAATTTCTAAATTATATTTTTCGATACTTTCAGAACTGCTTTGTTGGTGTGCAAGATCTATAACCTTTTGCAACTGAGCTGCCATCGGGGGAAGACAACTCCCAATTGAGTAAAAACACCTTTTTAATTTTTCAATAATTCTCTCTGATTGCTCTAATTTGCCTAATTCAATGGAAATTTCTAAGGCTTCATTATAAAGATGTATTGCAATTTCTGGCCTACTCATCACGTAAAAATTATCTGCAAACTCAGTCATTAAAAGCAAACTCATTTCCAAATTTTTTTCAACAAGGGTATTAACGTTTTTCATAATTTCTTGTGCTTTTTCATTTTCCCCTGCAAGAAAACGCGCAATTGCCTCCCCTCCCATATTAATAATTCTATATTGTTCAGATTTGAATTTTCCAGCAAGTTTATGAGATAAAGAGAATTGATCAGCTGCATCCTTAAAACGATTGTTGAAAATTAAAGAGAGCCCCTTAATATAATTGGCGATAATAATATTTTTTGATTGTTCTGCGAGAAAACTAAACACAATTGTCTTGTCAAAATGTTCCAAGGCTTGTTCTAATTCATCTAATTCTAAATAAAGCATTGAAATAAAAAATTCGAATTGAGCTAAAAATTTTGAAATGACTTTTTTAAAAGTATCTTTTTCATTATCCATTAGAGAAACCATTGATAATTGAAAAGTATTCATTAGATCACTGATAATTTCTTGAACATTTACCAAAGAATCACTTAATCGGTTGTCAATCAATAATCTTTTAATTTTATTAAATTTTTTTTGTGATTTTTTTATAGAATCTAAAAAAGGAATTAAATTTTTTATCGCGTTAAACTGAGACTTAGATAATTTTTCTCCCAAAATATATCTATTTATAAGAAATAATTCTCTTTTAGAATCTAATTGTTCTATTTCAAGGTCATCCTTCTGCAATATAAGATTACACTGACAAGCTACACCTATTGCTTTTTCCACTAGCCAACTTAATTTTTCTTGTGGGTTGTATATATCTTTTCTCTCTAACGCATAGGACATTTCATAATTAATCAGTTTTTTTCGAATTTTTTTAAAATAATTGCGTAATAAACGATTATCTAAACTATTTACTAACATCATTAAAAAGCTGCTAGGAGGTAAAACATTGAATTGGGGGGAATAACTGTGAATAAATTTACTTAATTTAAAATCGTTAGTAACCACAGTAATCGCTTTTTTTCCAAATTTTTGTTTAAGTATTTTTGCTAGTGCAACTAGGGAAAGATCTGCCATCTGAGGTGTTGCGCTAGGATTCACATTTTGAGATAATTCGTTAATTTTTTGTCGAGAAACAGGAACAAACTTTAAGAATTTTTTTATCATAGCAACAGATGTTCTTGGAAGTTTTAACTCGTTTAAGACTAAATTACTTGTATATAAATTATCTAATTTTAATTCTGTAATTCCCTTCATTAAATTTTTTATTACCTCCTCTCTTTTCAACTTGAAAATTGAAATGAAGAAATTAGCATCAATTATAAAAAGGTCTTTTAAAGTCATAACAGTTCAGTCCTTTATTTTAAATGAAATTAAATTGATTTTAATGTAAATTTTAAAAAAATAATAGGTTAGGACAATAATTATTTTAGTGCAAACATTCTTACTAATTGTTCAAATTCGACATCTGTCAAGGGAGAATGACGAATTCCAGAACCAAATAAATTTTCTCGAATGTAATCTATTAAAGCTTTAACTCTGCCATCGTTTGGATCAACTTTTTCCGTTATACCTTCTTTTTCTAAAACTTGTTCTAATTTGAAAAGAATTACATGTTTTCCTCCTAAAGGCCCAACGAGAAGCCTTCTTACATTCCCAACAATATCAGGATCAAATGGTTCATATGTTTCAGGGTTTTTGATCACTCCTGCAGAGTGGATCCCAGATTGATGTGTGAAAACATTTTCACCGACAATTGCCTTATTGGAAGGAATTCTAATATCCATCGCTTCATGAATAACTTGGCATGTTTTAGTCAATAAAGAAATATCGTACTTTTTATTGTCATAATGGTAATTAAGATTCATTATTACTTTTTCTGTTTCAGCGTTTCCTGCTCTTTCTCCCATACCAAGCATGGTTGTTGACGCCCATTTTGCACCATTTTGTAAGGCAATCATTGTATTAGTTACAGCACCGCCTAAATCATCATGACCATGGAACTCAATTTCAATTTTAAAATTTTTTACTATCTCACTTATCTTATCAGGAATACTTTTATTTATTGGAATAACCGTAGACTTGTGAGCCCCAATTCCAACCCCAACAGTATCACATACACGGTATACGTCTGCTTTCAATTCTGTTAGCATTTTAATTATTGTTTTTTCATACTCCCAATCTGCTCTTGTGGAATCTTCACCATGATAAAAAACTATAAGTCCATGATCCTTGCAATATTGAACTGCATCATGAATTCGATTATACGCTTGTTCACGAGAAATATTTAATTTATATTTTAGGTGTATATCTGAAATTGGATGAGAAATTCCAACTCCTTTAACTCCATCTAATCTAAGAGCTTCGTCAATATCGTCTTTAACTGCCCTTACCCAAATACCAATTTGAGATTTAAGTCCAGCATTTAATATCATTTGAGCTGTTTTTCTATCTACATCATAAAACATTCCAAATAATTCTATACGATCAATACCTATATCATCTAAATAATGAGCAATTTCTAATCTCTCTTGAGGGGATGGAGATCTAATACCAGGCATTTGCATTCCATCCCTAAGGGTCGTATCATCTATTTTTACGTTTTCCAATTGAACAAACCTTTAAAACTTTTATTTATTACATACGTGAATTATTTTTTTAAATTATTTTTTATTGTTTTAATAGTTTTTTTAAATATAAGTATATATTATTCAATTTCAAATTAAAAATAATCAATATACCTTTTACTTTTGAATTAAAATGTATAAGAAAGAGATTATTAAAATATTACTTAATTTTGGATTAGAAATTACTCCCGATGCACTAGATTATTTATCTTATCAAAATGATCCTATAAATTTTTTAAATGATTTTATTGAAAAATTTAAAAATATACGTAAAAATCAAGTTTTTATAACTCTTGATTTAATTAAAGAGATTAATTCGAAAAAAAATCAGATGGATATTAAATCTGATGATGAAGAAATAAAAATTTCTAAAGGAACATATTTTGAAAGTGAAATAAAAGATATTGAAGCTGATATTGGAATTTTAAAGGATCCTACTGGGAGATTATACGGAAAGGGACAAGTTGAAGATTTTAGAGATTTATTTAGAAGCAGGTACAAAAAGATTTATCTATTATTAATGGATAGAACAGATGTTAAAGGAAGTACCTCGATTTTAGAGGCAAAAAAACTAAAAGACAAAGAAATAACTATTGTGGGCATAATTCAAGAAAAAAAGGAAACAAGCTCTAAGAATATTTATTTACAAATTGAAGATTTTTCAGATAATATATCTGTTCTTATTCCACACAAAGATAAGGAATTAATTCACAAAGCTTTGAAAATTCTCACTGACGAGGTTATATGTATTAAAGGGAGCATTTGGAAAAATGATACTTTTATGGCAAATGAAATAATCTTTCCCGATATACCACAAAGAAATTATAAAAAATTAGCAGAGATCCCTATTTATGTAGCCTTAATTTCAGATACTCATTTTGGAAGCAAACAATTTTTAAAAGAAAAATTTCAGAATTTTATAGACTGGATAAATGGAAGAAGCGGAAACGAAGAGCAAATAGAAATTGCCTCACGATTAAAGTATATAATAATTGCAGGAGATATTGTTGATGGAATAGGTGTCTATCCTTCACAAAAAGATGATTTAGAGCTAATTGACATTAAATCTCAGTATGAAACCGCAGCAAATTATTTAAAACAAATTCCTGAATATATTAATATAATAATTATCCCTGGAGGCGCTCATGATGCCATTAGAAAGGCCCTACCTCATCCTGCGATACCCAAAAAGTATGCACGAAGCTTATATGATTTGAAAAATGTCACTATGTTAGGAAATCCAACTTTTATAGAGATTCATGGAGTTCAATTTTTAGTCTATCATGGTGATAGTTTTGATGACGTTATCAGTTCAATTCCAGGATTGACTTATGAACATCCAGAAAAAGCTATGCAAGAATTATTGATTGCTCGACACTTAGCACCTAGTTATGGGCAAAAGACAGGAATTTCTCCAGAAATTGAAGATTGGTTAGTAATAGATGAAATACCTAATGTAATTCATTGCGGTCATGTCCATATTAATGGTTATAAAGATTATAAGGGTGTAAAATTAATTAATAGTGGTTGTTTTCAAAGTTTAACTTCATTTCAGAAAGAAAAAGGTATTAGACCCACTCCAGGTATGGTGCCCATAATTAATTTACAGACATTAAAAGTCAAAATGTTGACTTTTTAATATATAATTATTCAATATTTTTTAGATTTGAAAATTGTGCTAGCAAACTTGATAGTTGAATATTCTCATCTGCACCTTCAATAAGTCGAAAATTTATTTCGCCCGTTTTATCAGCTAATTTTACTTTTTCTATTTCCTTAATATCTAAATTATAAATCTCTCTATGAATTTGTTTCACAATATCTATACCTGAAAGGCCATATTTCAACAAAAGATCTTGTAACATTTTTCTCGCTTGTAAAAAATTTCCTTCTAATGATAATTGTATCATTTTCTGTATTTCTTCTGGTCTTGCCTTTCCGGTTACCCGAAAAATAGCATCTTGATCAATGGTTTTGGTTGATGCTGAGGCGGCTTGAAGGACATTTACAGCCTTTCTCATATCACCTCCTGAAACATACAAAATTGCTTTTAATGCGTCTGGATTTAATTTAATTTTTTCTAAATTTGATATATATTCTAATCTCTGCTTTATTTCATCATCTTTTAAAGGGGAAAATCTAAATACTGCACAACGAGATTGAATTGGTTCAATAATTTTTGAACTATAATTGCATAATAAAATGAAACGGGTATTTTTACTATATGATTCCATTGTCCTCCTTAATGCTTGTTGAGCTGCTGATGTCATATTATCCGATTCGTCTAAAATCATTATTTTAAAGGGTATTCCAGTTATCGTCTTTTGTCTAGCAAATTCTTTGATCACAGTTCTTATTATTTCGATACCTCTTTCGTCAGATGCGTTTAATTCTCTGACCAAATCTCTAGAATAATTTCTACCAAACATATCTCTGACCATTGCGTGTGCACAAGTAGTTTTTCCAACACCGGCAGGTCCTGAAAATATTAAATGTGGTAATGATTTATTTTTTACAAAAATCTTTAACCTTGAAACAATTTGTTCTTGTCCTACAACATCATCCAGAGTTCGAGGTCGATATTTTTCCACCCAGATTATATCCGACATCATAAATTCCTACATTTAATGTTATTTATTTTTTTTCATGAATCTAAAAGGTTTTATCCAAAAAATAACTAAATTATATAGAGATTATTATTTGATATTTAATTAATCCATAAAGAGTTTGGAAAGATTGACTTTTATCAATACAATTATAAAAGAATTAAGAGATACGGGGATAAAAAGATATGGATTAATTAATAAAGATGGGCGTTATTTTGAAAATAATCTCAGCTTATCTGCAAAAAAAATTTTATTGAAAATGATCTTTGAGAATAAAGATATTCCCGTAAATAGCTATATTAAACGAAAATTGGGAAATAGTGACCAAACTCTGTATATTTATAAAATTGCCTTTAATGGATTTCTTATTTGCACTTCCTCTACAGATATCAAAATAATTCTTGATAAATTTGTACAAATAGCACTAAAATTCGGTTTTTTACTTTATAAATATTTCAAGTCCCAAAAATCTAGTATCCAATCTCAAAAAATTAGTGTTCCTATACAAAAGATAAGTGCACCACCTCAAAAAACAAGTGTAACACTTCAAAATAGAGACGAATTTACAACAAATGAACCTATCACTGCTATCATTTTATCAAAAAATAAAGATTTCGTTCCAGAACCAGTCGCTTGGATTCCTATGTCAATAAATGAAGAAGAAGCTTTAAGAATTGCTACTAAAGGGTTAGTCCTAATATTAGGTGATACTGACAAGATAAAGGAATGTTATTCTTTAATTCACTTTTTGAATAGAAAACAAATAGGTTTAATTTATTTATTTGAAATTCCCAACAGAACGAAGTTAGCAAGTGCAACTCTCACTATTTTATTTGATGAAAATATAAAAAAAATCATTTTTGCAAACATTGAAGAAACAGAAGCTGAAATAAAAAATTATTTAGATAGAAATAGGAAGAATTTTAATTTTACTAATGAAAACCTAAAACTCTTACAAGATAAAATTGTTTCAATTTTAAATAGACCCCCTATTAAACTTGAAAAAATAAGCCATATTCAAAAACCAGATTCAAGGCTTGATTTAAAGGATGCAATGATGAAGGAAATTAAAAAAATTAAAAAGCCAAAAAAAATTGAAAAGAAAATAAAAAAATCAAAATTAGCGGATGAAATGGTAAGAGCAATTAAAAAAGTAAAAGATGAAGTATAAAAAATCTTTCTAATTGACCCAAGTTTATTTTTAATAATTTAATCTATGATAGTGTTTGAAATGAACTTATTATTTGAGTGGAAAAATAAAAAGATCAAAGTTAGGACTTTAAAACCTATACCACAAATTGAAGAAAATAAGATAGAATATACTAAAAAAGATTTGGTAACAGAAATTCCGATTTGGATGGCACGAATCCTCAAAGAAAATGAAATGATTGAAATATTAGATGAAAAAAATATAGACCTAGCAAAATTAGACAAGTTCTTATGGCGAGAAAAAAATAATTCGAATCTACAGCCGCTAGAAGATGACTTATATATAAGAATCAAGGAATATTTAGAAAATTTATCTAAAAAAATTAAGAAATATCCTACAACTCAATTAATTGAAAATAAACAAAAAACAAAGGATTTTATAGATGATTTACTAACTTTTCGATTATACAAAATTTTACGTATTGTTGAAGCAAAAAATCGAAGATTACTTATTAAATCTTTGACCAACGAAGAGAAAATTTTATATGATAGTATATTATCAAATTTCGAAAAATGGAAATCCGAAATTTTACCCAAAAATGATTGAAAATATTATCTAAAGATCATTTTTAAAATTTAGAAAAATTATAGCTAAATATTTGGTCTAGGGTAAACTAGGAATATAATAAAAATATTTAGTATTAATTAAAAGTTTGTTTTAATTAATAATCGCGCTTAAATATTTTAAAATTTACTTTTTTCATTTATCCTTAATACCCTCTATTTATAAATAGTAGTAATTAAAGGAATTGTATAAAAAATTTAATTTTACATAAGCTAAATTGGGAGATTGATGGAAACAACTACCGACCCTTTAAAAAGATTCGAGAGTTTTTTTTCAGAATTCACTGATGAAAAAAATGAAAAAAAATATCGAGATCTCATACGAGGGCTATCACTACAAAATAAAAAATCCTTAAAAATTAATTTTAATGATTTATTTAAATTTGATTCGCAGTTAGCCCGTGAAATTATCGATAAACCTGATGAATTACTCAGAAAAGCATCTGAAGCTATTAATAACGTACTTAAAGATGTTGATATCAAATATTATAATCAAAAACCCGATTGTATAGCTCGTTTTACTAATTTAGATGAAGATCATACAATATTATTAAGAAATTTACGCGCTGAGCATATTGGAAAACTTATGCAAGTTCACGGCATCCTAAACCGAGCGAGTATAGTAAAACCTCAAATAATAGATGCTGCATTTAAATGTGAACAATGTAGGAATACTTTTTTAATAAAACAAGAAGGTTATCGATTCAAAAAACCCATACAATGTAATATTGAGACATGTCGGCGAAAAGGACCCTTTAAATTTTTACCTGAAGAATCAAAATTTATAGATTGGCAAAAAATTAGTATTCAAGAAAGTCCTGAAGCATTACCTGCTGGACAACTACCAAGAACAATTGATGCTATATTATTAAAAGATTTAGTTGATATTGCGAGACCAGGAGCTAATGTAGGAATTACTGGTATTTTAAGATCTACTCAAGATTCTTCAGGAAGAGGAAAACTTACTACTTTTCATACTTATTTGGAAACGAACAACATTTCTGTTTTAGAGAAAGAGTTGGAAGAAGATATAACGGATGAGGATGAAAAAAAAATTATAGAATTATCAAAAGATCCTTTAATTCATGAAAAACTAATTAATTCAATTGCTCCATCAATTTATGGAAACCATGATATAAAAGAAGCTATTTGCTATCTTCTTTTTGGTGGAAGGTCAAAGGAATTACCAGATGGTATGAAAATTAGGGGTGATACTCATATACTTCTAGTGGGGGACCCCGGCACAGGTAAAAGTCAACTTTTACAGAGTGTTAAAGCAATTGCTCCAAGAGGACTCTATACAAGTGGAAAAGGATCTACAGCTGCAGGATTAACAGCTGCAGTTATGAGAGACAGAGATACGGGGGAAATGACACTTGAAGCAGGTGCTTTAGTAATTGCTGATAAGGGTGTTGCTTGTATCGATGAATTCGATAAAATGAATCCACAAGATAGGGTTGCGATACATGAAGCAATGGAACAACAATCTTATCATTTCACCACGGAAATTTTAACAACTGATGGTAGACATATTAAAATTGGGGAATTTATCGATAATTTAATGAAAATCCAAAAAAATAATACCATTAACGGAATTAATTGTGAAATACTTCCATTTAACGATTTAGAACTATATACTACAGATTTTAATAATATTTTCAAAATAGAATGTAACAGAGTCAGTAGGCATAAGGCCCCTGAATTTTTTTATAAAATGACATTTACTAATGGAAGGACTATAAAAGTTACACCAGAACATCCTATTTTCGTATTTAGAGAAGAAAAACTAAAAAGTATAGATGCTAGTAACTGTAAAATTGGAGATTTTATTCCAATTCCAAGATACTTACCAAATTCGAGTGTTCCAATAAAATTAAATTCGAATATTAAAAGTGTTCATCCATTAGAGATAGAAATCAATTTTCCTAAATATATTACTCCAAAACTAGCAAGAATATTGGGATATTTAGTAACTGAGGGGCATTCTTATAAAGGGACAACAGCTGAAATCGGCATTTCCAATATGAATATGGAAATATTAAATGAATTTGATGAATTAATGAAAAATATTTTTGGTCTCAATCCTTCAATTAATAAGAGAAATGATGGTCTAATTACATTAAGATATTTATCTGTTCAGTTATATAAATGGTTAAAAATCAATTTTCCAGAAATAATGGTTAAAGCTCCGAAGAAACGTATTCCTTCTCAAATTTTAAGTAACAGTAAAAAAATAGCAAGAGAATTTTTAAAAAGCGCGTTTAAAGGGGATGGAAGTGTTGAATCCACAGCGATATGCTATAGAACTTCTTCTAAAGGATTGGGTGATGATTACCAAGATTTGTTACTAAAATTAAAAATTCAAAGCCGAATAGTTTTTGACAATTATAATAACTCTTATAAGACTTATATTCGAGGGCAATCTTTAAGCACATTTTTCAATGAGATTGTTGAAGAGAATGACCTTAGATATGATAAAATTAATAAAATAGTAAGAATAAATGATGAAGACAAAAAAATTCGTCATCATGATATTTTTCCTACTTCTATAATTAATAAAATAATTGATATTAAAAAAAATCTTGGATTATCTGATGATGGTTATTATTATAGACATAAAAAAGAACACCATGGAATAACTAGAGACGTTTTTGAAAAAGAATTAAAAAATTTTAGAAATAGAATCAAATTAATAGAGAAATCTTTTACAACTGAAACAGATATAAGTGATATAAGAAAAAAACTCTACTCTCAAAAAAAATTAGCTGAATGCTCTGGAATTAATAGAGGTATTATCGATTATTATGAAAGAGGGGGGTATAGTAAAGAAAAAAGAAAACAAATTAGAGATATTATTATTTTTGCATTAAAGAATAAAATTGAAGAAATTAAGAAACAAGTAAAAAATTTAGAAAATTTAATGAATGCAGAAATCCTATGGGATAGAATCAAAAAAATTGAAAAAATTAAAAATGAGAAAGAAAATTTCATTCCTTGGGTTTATGATATCACTATTGAACCTCATCATAATTTTATAAGTCAAGGATTAATTTTACATAATACTGTAAGTATAGCAAAAGCTGGAATATTAGCAAATTTAAACGCAAGAACTTCGATATTAGCGGCAGCAAATCCTACCTACGGTAGATATGATGATTATAAAAATGTGGCAGAAAATATTAAAAAACTACCTGTTTCAATACTATCTCGATTTGACCTTATCTTTATTCTTAGAGATATTCCTGATGCTGAAAAAGATGCAAAATTGGCAGAGCATATTTTAGAATTACATCAAGAGTTAAATCCTAAATCCGCTCCTGAAATTCCTCAAGATTTATTAAATAAATACATTAGATATGCCCGTAAAAATATAAAACCAGTGCTACAACCCGAAGCGCAAAAACAAATAAATGACTTCTACTTAGAAATGCGAGGTTCTGGAGATTCCGAAAATTCCCCTATTGCTATCTCATCTAGACAACTTGAAGGATTAATTCGCCTAGCTGAATCACATGCTCGTATGGCTTTAAGAAATGAAGTGATGTTAGAAGATGCTGATAGAGCCATTGGAATTATGAC
>JABXJV010000550.1 GCA_013375355.1 Candidatus Helarchaeota archaeon | reverse complement strand
TTGTATAATCATGTCTTACACGATTTTTTAACCAATCAATAGTTTTTTGGTCAGGTGGAATAATAGCTGCTTTAGCACCCATTTCTACACCCATGTTGCATATGGTCATTCTGCCATCAATACTAAGTTCATTAATTGTGTTCCCAGTAAATTCTACGGATTTATAAGTAGCCCCATCAACACCAATATCAGTAATTAATCTGAGTATTATATCTTTTCCAAAAACCATCTTAGGAATTTTTCCGTTTATTTTGTATAATATGGTCTCTGGCACTTTGAACCACAATTTTTCCTCAGCAAATAAAACTGCACAATCGGTTGATCCAATACCTGTAGAAAATGCTCCAAACGCTCCATAGGTACAGGTATGACTATCAGTTCCTACTATTAAAGCACCAGGCCAAACAAAACCGTTTTCAGGAACTATTTGATGACAAATGCCTTTATCCATACCCAAATAATTTTTAATGCCATATTTCTTTATGAATTCCCTTGATGTTTTGTTTATAATTGCAGAATCAATAGTATTTGGAGGTACCCAGTGATCTAATAGCGCAACAATTCGATCAGGATTTTTCACTTTATTTATTCCAATTTGTTTGAATGTGTCAACTACACGCATACCAAGCATATCATGAACCATAATAATATCTACATTAGCATTAATAATTTGACCAGGTTCTACTTTTTCATTTCCAGAATGGGATGCAAAAATCTTTTCAGCAATAGTAGGCATAGTAATAGCTCCTTATTTCTTTATCCTCTTTTTGATTGCTTCTATTGCCCCTCCAGCTGCAAGAATATCCATTAGAAAATTGGGAATTGGTGCATATTTGAAAGTTTCTTGAGATTCTAGATTTTTTAAGGTACCATTGGAAAGATCTATTTCAATTTCTTGTCTAGCATTAACTTTTTTTGATATTTCTTTAATTTCAATTAGAGGAATTCCCAAATTAATAGCATTTCTAAAAAATATGCGAGCAAAGGATTCCGCTACAATCGCAGATATTCCTAATTGTTTTAGCACAAATGGAGCTTCTTCCCTACTTGATCCCGATCCAAAGTTCTTTCCCCCAAGAATTACATCTCCTTTTTTAACTTTTTTGCTAAATTCAGGATCAATAGGCTCAAATGCATGTGATGCCATTTCATCGGGATCTCTAAGGGTTAAATATCTGCCAGGAATAATAATATCAGTATCAATATTGTCTCCAAATTTCCAGACTTTTCCTTTGATAATAGAATTCATTTAATTAGCTCCATAAAAGGTCTAGGGTTAAAAAGTAATTCGCTATATCAGATTTTAAATTTAATCATTTTCAAATAGTCTAATATTTAATCTAATATTTACTAATTTGGATAGAAAAATTTTAAATAAATGTTCTTTTTCAATTTAACTTTAATTTGATTACGGTCTTATCATGAAATGTGAATGTGGAAGAATTATAATAACATGGAGTACAAACCTCTGAGTAACTTTATATATATCTTAAATTAATTATCTTAATAGAAAAAATGGTAATACTTTAACTCTTTTTTTTGTGATGAGTTTTTATAGTTTTTTCTAATTCTAAAATTTAATTTGTCGAAATAACGAATTATTAAATAATGAGTTTGAAGGACAAATTACAATATAGTTTGTCTAAAAGTTGAAATAAAAATGAGTGAAACTGTTGAAGAATTTAAAATTGTTGATGAATTAAAACCCGGTCTAAGGGGCATCAATATAAAAATAAGATGTAATACAAAAAATGAAGAAAAAGAAGTTACTTCTAGAAAAACCGGAGAAACCTTAAGAGTTACTGAAGCCTTAGTTGGTGATGAAACAGGAAGTATCTATTTAACACTATGGAACGATGATATCGATAAAATGGAAATTGACCATGTTTATCAGTTGACTAATGTGTATACTACGGTGTTTAAAGGTTCCTTAAGACTGAACATTGGTAAATATGGAAGTTTCGAAGAAATTGGTGAGGAAGAACTTACTGAAGTGAATACAGGAAATAATCTCTCTGACAAATTTTATGAACAGCCACGAAAATATCGCCCAAGTGGCGGATATGGTGGCGGTGGTAGATTTGGCGGCGGTGGCGGCCGAAGACCTTATAAAAGTGACAGAAGAGGTTCCTACGGTAAAAGGAGATATTAGAACAAAGAATAAATAATAAAATAATATGTAAAAGAAGTATTTTTTATCACTCCAGAAAAAAAAATACCTTCTGAATTTTTTTTTACAAATCCTATTATTGCCTTTAGGATTTGGCTAGATGTAGTCATAAATAATTATTCTAATAAAATTGAAATTTTAATTATACATTTTATTAGATCAATAGTTTTACGGAAAACTAATTTTATCCACAATTTGAATATTAATTGTCTTTTTTTTTTTTCAAATTGTCTGATCTTTAGTAATTTGAAAAGAAAAATTTTAAATAACTATTTTTTTTCAATTCTACTATAAGCTCATTGCATTTATAGGGGAAATACCCTTGCCAGATGAATATGAAATATCTGAAATAAAACTTCGGTCAGTTTCAGAAGTATGGAAAGATATACCTGATAATTTACATAGTAAAAAGTATATACCCCTTGGTGGGAATGCAATTGAATTCTTACGACTCTTAGATAGTTGGGAACAATACGAGGCTCTTGCAAATGATATTACAACTTATGCTCAAGAAATAATTGAGGTTAGATTTGAAGAAGCTATAGAAGTCGCAAAGGCCTATGCTGAAGGAAAATTAGAAAGACCAAAAGAGACAATTACTTATTACGGATTTCCACCCGTTTTGACTATTAGGGCAGATCTACAAAGACTTGCTACAAAGATGATTTACGGTCCTTCAACAGATATTACATTTATGGGATTAGATGATTATACACGAGAAGTAGTTCATGTAATGTCGATTCATTATGAAGAGGGGCTTCCTGCGGATTGGTGGTATATTACAGAGGATGAAAAAGACATTTTAAACCGCAGACATATGAAATTGGGTTATCAATTAAAGGAAATCCCTCAAAGAATACAGGATTGGGGCGAGTGTGCTAAACGCCTACGAGATATTATGCTTGATTATAGAAATGAACGTACGCCACAATGGGTCCACAGCGCATATTCAATAGCTGTGTTTTACACTACATTTACTGAGGCCTATGAATTAAGCAATTGGGAGAGTATTGCAAGGATTTATGATGGAGTCACTGCCAAGTCGGTATATGGGTTGGAAGAACCTGGAATGGGCTATGAGCCTTGGCCTCCAATATTGAATACCATGTTTGGGCTTACTAGAGGCGAATTTTGTCAAAAAATTGCAGGAATGATTATTAATAATTTATTTTATGTCAATCACATTGAAAAAGAAATTTTAGACGCTCTTAAAAAACATAACTGGGAGATTTGGGATGTAATAATGAAACGACTTTCTTGGGGATTCATACATAAAGAAGGCGTTCCGCTTCCCCGTCAAACAATGGAATCAACTCCGCCAAAATATGACCCCGTAACAAAAAAATGGGTAAAACTCGTAAATGAATATCCTCCAGGTCCGAGATTTAATTACAAAGAATTAGATTTAACAATAGATGAATGCCTAAAAGGAATATTATTTGATATCGATCAGAATTTTGACCGAGAAGTAAGAAGAGAAGACATAATTTCTATGGGACATGGGCTTGATACTAAATACTTACGCCCTAAAGATTGGCAAGAAAAGAAAAAAGTAAAAAGAGTTAAAAAAATAAAAAAGCGGAAAATTAAAAGAATTAAAAAAGTTGTTAACTAAAAATTTTAGAATTTTTATAAAAAAGAAATAAAATTGGGAATATTTTTTTTATTCCATTCCTAGAATCTTCTTAAAGTCCTCAGGTTCGTCTCCTTCTTCTACGAATATTTCATATTGAACTCCAACACGTTCAACATCAAATTTCCTAGAAATCCTACCAGCAACAACTTTCTCTCTTACTGTAGCATCTTTGCCTACCCATACGTAACATTTATCATTAGTCCTATCATCGAGTAAAAATACATCTTCACTATCAAGGCTGTCTTTTGATAAAGGGACTTGAATATATTGAATGTCGTTTATTGTCTCATATTCCTCTGATGAGACCCTGTATAAAATTGGCTCATGAACTGGCTTTTCATAATGGCTTAAAATTGATTCTGCAACGTCTTTTTCAACAATTTTAATGACACCCACTTTTGCTTTAAAATTCAGAGGTTCTGAACCTTGGTCCACAGTTATAATCTTAGGTGTGCCACTTCTCACAGCATCTATCATTGTTGCGACATGAGCACCTGTGAATTTTTCATCTACAGAAGCATTTTTTCCGATCCAAACATAGATTGTATCAATAAAGTCTACAATATAAGCATCACCGCTTGTAAACACAGCTTCATCTATTTTCTTTAATTCCCCTCCTTCTATTCGATATAAAGTCATTGTTGAAGGTATCTCTGAAACGTCTGTACTGGATTCTTCAACCAAATCCATAAAGCCAAGAGGTTCTGATCCTTCTTCAATGTTTTGAATTTTTGCACCATACATTTTTTCAGCGGTTCTTAGCTTTGTTGCTTGAGTTCCAGCAGCATAATAAGCACGAGGGCTGGTATTTTTACCCTTCCAGACCCAAATTATGTTATCTTTGCGATCCGTTACAAGTACTACGTTATCACTCTCCAACTTTTGGGTTACTTGTACACTACCACCCACTACGTTAAACATTTTGACTGCTTCGACCTTTTCAGTTGTCACATCCTCTCTGAATTTTATCGCTTTTTTTGCACCCATTAATGTAGAGAACATACATGCGGGACAAGATTTG
>JABXJV010000549.1 GCA_013375355.1 Candidatus Helarchaeota archaeon | reverse complement strand
ATGTAGTGGCTGTGGAATTTGTGTAGAATCATGTGCTTTTAATGCAATTGAATTGGAACCAATCCGATCTATAAAGATAGCTCATGTTGTTGAAGCTGCTTGTAAGGGTTGTGGTGCATGCGGAGCAGCGTGTCCTTCTGATGCTATTAAAATTCTTCATTATACCGATAAACAAATATATTCATCTTTAGAAGCACTTTTAAAATCAATATAATTAAAGTGATATCTTTGGAAAATGAGGATTTTGATCCGCGAATTGTTGCATTTTGCTGTAATTGGTGCGGATATGCAGGAGCTGACTTGGCGGGAACTAGGAGACTTCAATATCCTCCCAATATTCATATAATTCGTGTAATGTGCTCTGGCAGAATAGACCCTGAACTAATTTTAAATGCTCTCCGTTTAGGTGCAGATGGGGTTTTAATTGCGGGGTGCCATTTAGGCGATTGCCAGTATGTATCTGGAAATGAAAAAACACTTAGACGTATTGAAATATTGAAAAAATTATTAGCTCAATTTGGTTTCAATAAAGAACGTGTGCGACTAGAATGGATTTCCGCGTCGGAATCAACAAAGTTTGTTGAAGTTGTCAAGGACATGGTTGCAAAAATTAAAAAATTAGGAAAAAATCCTTTACGTAAAAATTTACCTTTAAATAAAAATTTAAAAAGCATTAAATAACTAGTTCTTTAAATTGTAAAAATATCAATTTACGAGAAGGATGATTAAAGTGATTATGGATAATACACTTTATTATGATTGGTTCAGCTTTATTCTTCGAATTATTGCCCTTTTAATTTTATATTCATTCTTAACATTATCAAGTGTTGCCACGTTAGATAAATATCGAAGAATTAAGAGAGACGATTGGTCTAAAGATACTCGGAAAAAATATCTGGGATTACCCATACCAGTTATTGTCTTAAATTCCATAATATTGGGTATAATAGGAATCCTTATAGTTTACCCAACTACTTTCTCTCAAGAAACATATGCTATTTACGAATTAGTATCGGGATCTGTTCTGTGCATATTATTCGTATGGTTGATAATTGATATTACATATCATAGACCAAGCGAAAAGTCAAAGTTTATTTTACTTCTAATTTCATACTGTGGATTTATATTTCTCTTACCTTTTTTCCTTTTTTCTGAAGGAAATATGTTGATATTTTTTACATTATTTATCATTTATGTTAATATAGAATTGGATGGTGCGACAGCGTGGATTATTTGGGGCATAGATCCAGAAAAAAACAAAAGTTTAATCTTAATTTCATTAATTTCCTTTGTCATGGTTCCCATTTTAACTATTTTATGCGCAATTTATCCCGATCCTGCATTACAGACAGGTTTGGGAGTTTCCGCCATATGTCATGCATTAACTACAGTATACTATTCAGAATTGTTTAAAGTAAAGAAGTATTACTTAAATTTGGCAGGTTTGATTTCCTTTGGGTCAATAATATTTATTTCTTTACTCCTTCCGACCCCTTTTTCTGGTAGTCTTGCTTATTTGATGCAAGATTCAATAAATCAATCATTAATTGTGGCATTATTTATTAATGGCATTAGCTTTGCCTATTTATTAAACATTTTAATTAAAAGAAAATTTGATTTTAAACAAAATAACAGGTCTAAAACTTTACTTGGATCTTTAGCTTTTACGATCGGTTTTTGGATTCTTTTTATTTTAACTAATTCATTTTTTATTACCTCTGGGGGAATGATATTCCATTTCAAGGTGATTTATGGATTCTTATAACATTATTCCCTTTTGCATGGTTAAGCTTTATGATTGCAATTTCCCAAACTTTTGCGTTATTTATCCTCACATCAATAGCGGCATATGATCTACAATGGATTAAAGACTTGATTGAATGGCTAAGAAAACAGGAAAAATTCTTTTATTATCTTAGTTTGGCTATTTCTATTATTTTAATTATTCTATTAGTCATTGGCGGAATTTGGCCTTCTAGTTGGAGTATTTATCCCGAAATGTGGATGTTAACCGCAATTTTATGGGTAGCTGGATTGAGTTGCCTTTTTGCTACATATTTTGGTTATGGTGAGGATTTTCTTTATGCGGGGATAGGTTATATTGGCATCGGATTGGCTTACGGTATATTTTTCGCACCATTGGTACTTGGGTCATTGGGACTTATTGGCTTGGTAGTCATCACAACGATTTTTTTATCGATTGCAATGTTTAATACTGACATTGATTATATAGAGTATATATTACCTATCGTGGTTGCAGTTGCATCAATGGTATTAGGAATCACTTTAATGAACTTAAGACTTAATAATCAAATAATTAAACCTGGTTTGGCTACTTTGGCTGGAATGTTTGAGTGGTTTTTTGCACTTATATTTGCATCTAATGCTGTCGCGATAGCTAATTATTATATTAAAGAAAAAAGGGAAAGAGTAATTGGTATTTTAATGTTAGGAATTGGATTGATTTCTATAACCCACTTTATTCTTTTTGTTTGGGATACTAGGTTATCAATGGCATTATCTTATTGTTGGATTGCCTCGGCTGTGATTTTAATAATACCTTCACTGTTTGTTTTATTTAAATCCCAATGGGATGCTTTACATAAGGATAAATGGAGCTCGGTAATAACTTCAATTCTTACAAGCGTTATTATAATGATAGCTTCTGGAACGAAATTTACTCCAGGACTAAACGATTTTATTAATTCTATTATTGCAATTAGTCTATCAATTAGTTTAGTTTTAGGATATTTTGTATATTCTAAGAAAAAGGTCGAAAATACCGTAAAGAAAGGAAAACAACACATATCATCATATAAGGGTGCTATAAAAAGCAGTGATGATGATGGTGTTAAAATTTGTTCCATTTGTCGTGGTTTTAAAGAATTTTTAGAACCCAAATTCATAATATGTCAGAAATGTAATGCAAAATTTCATCTTGAATGTATTTCTGTTTGGTTAAAAAATCTAATATATGCCCAAATTGTAGTAAAGAGTGGAAAGATAAAGAAAAGGAATGAGAGAAAATAATATGACTAATATTAAGATTAAGGATAAGTGGCTCCTCTATGCGTTAAAAAATGAAGTTGGAAAAACTTTAACAAAGAAAAATCTTGCTAATATCACATATTTAGATTGGAGTGAATATAGAGATGAAGCTGGAGAAACGTGGTCACCAATAGGTGACATTCAAGGGCTTGAATATTGTACTAATCTGGAAGTACTATCATTTGACGGTAATTCAGTGTCAGATCTTTCACCTTTAAGCGGACTAAAAAAATTAAAAGAAATTTGGCTTGTTGATAATGCCGTAGAAGATGTGAGTCCAATTAGCAAATTACCAAACCTTGAAAAACTCGTTCTAGATCTAAATTCTCATCTTATTGATATAAGTCCGCTATCAAGTCTCCCATCTATTAAATATATTAATATAAGTAATACGAGTGTAAGAGATATCACCCCACTACAAAATTTAAACACTCTTGAAAAATTAGGGTTATATATTGACAAATTAGATATATCTCCAGGGAGCAAAAATCGGGACGTCTTAATTAAACTTATAAATAAAGGAGTCCAGGTAAAAAATAGTAGACTCGAAGAACTTATTAAAGAAATTAAGCTTAAGAAAAAGAAAAAAATAAAAAAGAAAAAAAAGGAATGAATATTCTCAATTATTTTATCGATTGACTTCACACCATTTATTAGGAGCCTCGATCCATTTTTCTATTGACTCTGGAAGAGTTGTAAACTTATTCCTTTCCAAATTTAATTCATCTAGCGACTTTAAATTACTTAATGATTCTGGTAAGGTCGTTAATTGGTTCGAGCTCAAATTTAATATTTGCAGTGATTCCAAATTACCTAAAGATTCCGGCAGGGTCGTTAATTTATTACGGTATAAATTAAGTTCTTTGAGTGATGTAAGTTTGCCAATTGACTCAGGGAGAGACGTTAAATTATTCCTTTCCAAATCTAATTTTTCTAGCGACTTTAAATTACTTAATGATTCTGGTAGGGTCGTTAATTGGTTCGAGCTCAAATTTAATATTTGCAGTGATTCCAAATTACCTAAAGATTCCGGCAGGGTCGTTAACTTATTACTGTATAAATTAAGTTTTTTGAGTGATTTAAGATTGCCAATTGACTCAGGGAGAGCCGTTAAATTATTTCTATACAAATCGAGTTCTTCAAGTGATTTTAAATTGCCAATTGATTCGGGAAGAGCTGACAAATTTCTTCCCATGTAAAAACTTAATTCTTTGATTTTTGTAAGATTGCCGATGGATTCTGGAACATAACTTATTTGATTACCAAATAGAAGAAGATCTTCCAGCGACTTTAAATTACCGATAGACTCTGGAAGTTTAGTTAAACTATTTCTCATTAAATTTAATTCTTTTAGGGAAGTAAGTTTACCGATAGACTCTGGGAGCGTTTTTAACCCATTTCTACTTAAATTTAATTCTTCAAGTGATGTAAGGTTGCCTATTGACTCAGGGAGAGACCTTAATCCACCATATCTCATAACTAATATTTTGAGTGATTTTAAATTGCAAATTACTTCTGGGACAGTTGAAAAACTATTATATCTTAAATTTAATACTTGAAGTGATTTTAAATTGCTTAATGAGTCTGGCAAAGTACTTAATCCACATCTAGCAAGACTGAGTCCAATTACTCGCCCATTTTCTACCTTAATTCCAACGGTTCCTACTTCAAACGAGTCCACAATTGCTAGTTCTTTTCCCGTTAGTTCTTCAATTTCTTTTAAAACTTTAATTTCATTTTCAAATAATTGTACTTGAATCCCACGAAAGTCTTCAAATTCAACTTTCTTCTCTTTTTCTGAAATTAGAATCATCCTCCTAATTCTTATATCGAGTAACTTTCATAAATTAGAACATTCCTATTCCTTAAAATATATTTCATAAAATATCAAAGTAATGACTATACTAGTATAAAACAAGGTTTATATAAGAAATAAGCAGTTGTTAAGGAGAATATAAATTGGAAAAGATTAATAATTCAAAATATGATTTAAAGGAAGAAGTATCTTATAGTAAAAGATTACGCGTTTTTCGTAGAAAAGGGAAAGAACTGGTAGAAAAAGGACTAATGAGTGAAGAAGATTATCAAAAAAAACTAAATTATATTTTGATAGAGGAAGCAGAACGAAGAAAAATCCTCGAAATTCTAAAGGAGGGGCAATGTACAATTAGTAAAATTTCAGATATTACAGGAATCGACTCTCAAAAAATAGTAAAACATATGATTGCATTAATGAAAAATAGAAAAATCGCGATTGTAGATGATAATGAGGAAGAATATATTTATAAAATAACTTAAAAAATAAAAAATTATTAATTTTTAAACAGTTTAAACTAAAAATTACTTGTTATTGTCTTTAATATTACTTTTTGAATTAAGATTTTATACTCAATTGGTATTATAATTATACCAAATACTGTATTAGAGGGATTACTTTTGTATTTGCTAAATTACCGAATCACTCATCATTCAGCCAAAATTGCAGAATTAGAGTGTACCAGATTCAATAATTTTGATGGATTCTATGAAGCATTTTCTAAAAATTCAAATATTATTGAAAGCTTAATATTACAAACATGCAATAGAAATGAATTTTATTTTATTGTAAAGGATCTATCTAAAGCCATTTCTCAAATAAATCAAAAAATTCAATTATCTGATAAGTTTGAAAAACAAACAGGACTCTCGGTTATAGATCATCTTTTCCAGGTTGCTTCAGGAATTGATTCTTTAGTAATTGGAGAGGATCAAATATTAAGCCAAATAAAAGATTCTTTTAATATAGCGCAAGAAAAAAAAGCCGTTGGTCCAGTTTTAAGTCATATATTTCAAAAAGCGATGTCAATTGGAAAAAAGATCCGTCACAAAACCGAAATAAATAAGGGTTCAGTTTCAATTGGCTCAATAGCAGTAGATTATTGTAAAAAGATCTTCGGAACAATTCAGGATCAAGTTATCACTGTTATCGGAGCAGGCAAAATTGCTACTTTAGTTGCTAAATCTTTGTTAAGACATAATATAAAAGCAACTTTTGTCTCTAATAGGACTTTTGCAAGAGCTATTAGGCTAGCAAAAGAACTGGGAGGACAAGCTCTAAGACTTGACGAGTTAAATAATGCACTCCTAATCTCCGATATTGTTATTCTTGCAACATCCGCTCCTCATCCCATATTGACAAAAATCAGGCTAGAAAAAATAATGAAAAAACGGGATGGAAAAGAATTAGTTATAATTGATATTTCTATTCCCCGTAATATTGAAAATGGGCTTGAAATTCCAAATCTAAAAGTTTATGATATTGACGAATTTAAATCTCTATCTAAAAAAAATCGATTGAAGCGTTTAGATGCAATAGATGAAACAAAACAAATTATAAAAGAGGCTCTAGAAGTCGAAGAACGTTACTTTAGACAACAATTTATAAAACCTTTAATTGCTTCAATTTACAGTAATGCAGAAGAGATACGTAAAAAAGAACTTGAAAAATTGATTAAAATATTAAAAAATCCAAGTTCAAATGATATTGAAAGTCTTGATAAATTTTCTCGTGCATTAGTAAATAAAATCTTTGCAGATTTTTCCTCTTCTATCAAAAATGCCGCAGAAAATTCCGGATTTTCTCCTTTTATTATATAATTAATACAATTTTAATTAATTTTCTTTACAATTTTATTTCCTGAAAGATTGACTTTATCTCACTTTTTAATTTTTCAGTTAATTCTAAAGTACACGGTTGATCCCTATACTTTTTATGAAATTCTTCAATTTTTTGAAGAATCAGCCCCTTATATATTTCAAATTCAAATGTTAATTCCCTTGTTGAACTGACCAGATTTTCAGTAATTAGGACTAATCTACTTATTATGTCTCTATAATTTTGGTTATTTTCTTCTCGTATTGTATTTATTATTTCTTCCAGTTTTACACTTTTTCTAGGTTTTGTCCCTGCCATATCTTCTTCTATTAATCTTCTAATGACGACTGATAGTGGTTCTCCATACTTTTTTTTTGCAAATTTTTGCCATCGTTCCCTTTCTTTTTCATCTTTCATTTTCATTGTAAATAAAACTGGCTTTTTCAATTAAATACGTCCTTTTAAAAAATCTATTTTTGTTTATAAATAAAATTCAGAACTTTTTAAATTTTTGAAATATTATTTTTTGTTAGTTAATTATTGAGGTAATATTATGGTTCAAAATTGGAGGCTCCTTAATGTTGGTGAAATAGATCCAATTGATACTCAAACTATTTATGAGGCTGTAGCTATCGCTCGAAGTAAAGATTTAGTTCCTGATACAATAATTTTATGCCGACCAAAATCACCACTTGTTTGTATAGGTTATCATCAAGAGGTAGAAAAGGAGGTAAACCTAGATTATTGTAATGAAAATAATATTCCAATCGTCCGCAGAATTTTAGGAGGCGGTGCAGTTTATCTAGATTCAAATCAACTTTTTTATCAGATTATTGTAAGCGAGAAAAATAAGCAAATTCCTCTAAGTATTAACAGTTTATTTCTTACATTATTAAGAGCTCCAATTCAGACATATAATGATATTGGAATTCCAGCAGTTTTTAAACCGATTAACGATATTGAAGTTCATGGTAAAAAAATTAGTGGAAATGGGGCAGGTAAATTAGAAAATGTAAGTATTTTAACAGGCAATTTGATATTAGATTTTAATTATGATGAAATGGTTAAAATATTAAAAGTCCCTAATGAAAAATTTCGAGATAAATTAGCTCAAAGTCTTAAAGAGAGATTAACAACTATAAAAAAGGAATTAAATACGATTCCAACTAAAAAAGAATTAAATGAAACTCTTAAAACTAATTTTGAAAAGAAATTAGAAATTAATCTACAGCTTGGAAAATTAACAGATACAGAACAACAATATATGAGAGATTTACGAGAAAAATATACTTCAGAAAAATGGTTATATGGTCCTAAAATTCGCCATGCGAGTCTATTAGAAAATTTTGACAAATTTACAAAAATTGAGAGAACTGTAAAAATTTCAAGCAGAGTTTATTTAGGAGAAGCCGTTTATAAATCTCCAGGTGGATTGATAAGAGTTACATTAGAAATAGAAAATGGGATTATTAAAGATGTTCTTATATCTGGTGATTTTTGGTTATTTCCAACCCCAAAATTATCTGATTTAGAAAAAGAATTAGTAGGAGTAAAAATTCATAAAGAAGAGCTAAACGAGTTATTAAATTCATTTTTCGAACGTAATCAGATTCAATCACCTGGAACCACAGTTGAAGACTTTGTTAAAACTATACTAATGGTTAAGGAGAATGCATAATTAAAGGAATTCATGAAAAAAATAAAATTTTAAGCAATTTTGTCACTATTTTTTTTAAAATTAATAACAGAATTCAATTCTTTAAAGGTTAATTAAATACCTCAATAAACATTTAAGTCATTATATTAGTTGTTAACTAGAGGAAATTAGTTTTGAGTTGATTTTATATGAGTGGCTTCTATTATAAGGTGGCTACAAGAATTATGATGGCAATTATGTCATATGCCACAGAAGAAATTGCTAAGGTTGATTCGGATTTTCAAAACCTGATAAAAAATGAAAATCTAATTGTTCAATGGGCGGTAAATAAAGATGGACCAGCTTCTTATTTCAAAATTGAAAATGGTAAATTTAATGCTATTCGCGATCAAAGGCATCCTAAACCAGATATTATGATTTTAATCAAAGATGGAAAAACTGCAATAAAAGTCTTGAGAGGGTCTCCTGGAATATTACAAGAACAAGTGGATGCAGGGAATGTAACAGTAAGCGGGGATGACGAGAAAATTGAACAATTAAGACCTATTTTGGAAATTATACGTACTTATTTAAAGGATTTGAGGGAATAATATGAGCGAATGGTCGAAAAAAGATATAATACAGGTAAAAACTTTATTATATTCAACGATTGTTTCGCTTGAAATAATATCGGAAGAAGATGAAATGGTTCAAGGCGAATTTGGGGATGTAGAAGCAGTCATACAATGGAAAATCGGAGATGTGGCTGCAGGATATATGGAAATAAAGAACTCTAGAGTTAAAGCTCACATGGATATTATCCACCCTGATCCAACAGTTATTATTACTTTAACAGATCCTGTAGCTGCAAGAGATCTTTTAAATGGCAGAGCTGATGCAACTAAGCTATTCATGAAGGGTAAGATATTAGTTGAAGGAGATACTAAAAAAGCGATGAAATTGTTGTCAGTGAATGAGCTTGTTGAAGATTATATTATGATTTTAACAAAAAAAAGGTAATTTATTAAGGCATGTTACTATAGGGAGCTTTTTTTAAAAATCCAAGAACCATAATCGAAAACCCTGCTAACCAAATTATCATAGCTGGCCAAGTCGCATCTGTATAAATTCCTGCTAGTCTAGTACCCATTTGTCCGAGAATCGAATGAAATAAATGTGAAATTAATATTATTGCCATCCCAGAGCCAATTAGTAGAGGGTATATATTTGGAAGTCTTTTATGGTAATGACAAAAGTAAAATGTGACAACGAATAAAATATACATTGGAAGACCGATAATAATTAATAAAATGTCCATTATTGCCATGTTAATAAAAGCTGCAATAAGAATTGCTATTTCAGTGAAAATAATCCAACCCAAAATACTAAATAAAATCCCTTTTTTATGTGTAGGAAACCATACAGCTAATAAAATTGCAAAATTGAGACCATATACTACTGTATTTAAATTTAAATCTATTAAATACGCAATTTGTCCAAAAGAACTATCAATCGACACGGCAGGATAAAAAGCCACAAAATATAATTCAATAGGAGTGTAGATACACATAATTATCAATACTAATGCAAAAATGAATGGTAAGTCGGTATAATATCTAACTTTTCCTTTATACCATTGTCGAAGAAGTATGATAGCTCCTATTGGATATAATATTAATCTTCCTATCAATAATAAAGTTACGAATAGATGTCCAGTGCTTATCATAAAATCCCAAAGTTTGATTTTTAATGGTTATTTTCGATTTCGATATTTAAAGTAATCAAATTTTAAAATTATCAATAAAAGGTAAAAATAATATATACCAATTTCATATTATAGTTGCTAAATTTCTAGCGCTACAGTAAAAATATCATGATCCACGGTATATAAAATTGAAAAAATCGTTAATATATAATTAAATCACTTAGATTTCTGAAATTGCTAATCATCATTAAAATTACAAAAATTAAGTATATACCAATCTATAAATTTAAATTTGGTTTTTTTTATCGTATCAATAAGTTAAATTAATACCAATAAGTTGATTAAAAATGTCAAGAGAAATAAAAATTGAACCAATTACACGGCTAGAAGGTCATGGTAATGTTACCATAAAACTGGGCCCTGGTGATAAAGTAGAAGACGTTCAATTTAACGTCGCACACACCAGATTCTTCGAAAAATTCTTAGAAGGACGACCTGCTGAACATGCTCCCCGTATTGTTCCACGTATTTGCGGCATCTGTCCTATTCCACACCACCTTACGAGTGTAAAAGCAGTTGAGGCGGCATGGGGTATAACTCCTCCCAGACCTGCAGATAAATTACGAGAACTTGAGATTAATGCAAAACAATTTTCAAGCCATGTTCTACACATTGCAGCATTACAGCTCCCTGACTTATTAGCAGGACCATTAGCCCCTCCCGAAAAAAGAAATGTAGTGGCAGTTATTAATGCTTTACCTGATGTTGGAAAAGCAGTTCTGAGAGCAATGCGATTTGGACAAGACCTATGTGCCGCTATAGGAGGTAAATCAGTTCATCCTGTAACTGGTATTCCTGGCGGAATGTCAAAACCTCTAGCAGAAGATGATCGACAGAGTTTCTTGAAACAGCTTCCAGAGATTGTAGAAATCGGTAAGACATTAGTTGAAATTGGATCTAAATTAGTTAATGACTATATGGTAGTCATTAAGAATTTTGCAGTTGTTCCAACTTATTATATTGGAACTGTAAAACCAGATGGCGGTCTAACAATTTGGGATGGAAATATGCGCGTGATGGATAAGGAAGGAAAGATTGCAGCGGAATTTCCTGCCAAGGATTATTTAAACTATTGTGCAGAATATGTTCCTCCTCATTCAATGGCAACACACATTTATTTAAAGAGTGCAGGATATCCAGAAGGTGTCTGGCGAGCAAATACACTAGCTAGAGTTAATGTAGCAGATAAAATGCAAACTCCATGGGCACAAGAACTTTTCGAAGCCTTCAGAAGTACAGTTGGACGTCCATGCCATATGACGTTTGCATACGTCTGGGCGAGACTAATTGAGACTATACAAGCCGTGGAAAAAATAAAAACATTATTAGAAGATCCGGAGATTGTTTCAACAGATGTTAAATTAGCAGATGTTGAACCTAAAGCAGGTAACGGTGTAGGACAAACTGAAGCTCCCCGAGGTACTCTTATTCACAATTATTGGACCGATGATAACGGTATTATTACCAAAGCAAACCTCTTGGTTGCAACAAATCATAATATCGGCGGTATTGAACTTACACTAAAGGTTGCAGCAAAACAAATCTTCGAAGATAAAATTGTTGACCAAATAGCTGACAAATTACCCGAACCAATGATTAAATAAAAGAGATGATAATATTGAGTGAAGAAATTAATGAAAGATTATTAAACTTATTGGAAATGGTCATCAGAAATTTTGACTGCTGACTTTCGTGCGCTGCACATTTGATCGTCAAAAATGAAAAAGATGAAATCATTTTCGAAAAGGAAATCGTAATTGGTTCTGGGTGAAGTGTTGATAAAAAACAAAGGTCAACACAGACAGACCCTGTGCGAGGGTCGAACCAACCCCTTTTTTTTATAAAAAATTATTCTTAAAGTTATTCATTATTTAATTTTAAAAAACTCACAAGCAGTCAATCCCATAATATGTCTCCGGTCTTCTTTTGTAATGTTTGGGGCATTAAAAAGCCGAGTTATAGAAGGGAGTTTAATTTTTTTATTTATATCAGTCCATTCCTTAACTCTACCAAAGGTGAAGGGCCAATAAGAGCTAAACATTATATTATGTCTATTAGTCAAAGTTTTTATTTGAACAATATTTTGAGCAATGCCCATATGTGGGACATCGATATTTGTTGGTGCGTAATCCGTGTAAAGATTCTCATATTTACGTAAAATTCCTACCATTTCGTAAGTAAATGGAAAACCTAATTGTGTACATAAACTAACTTTAAGAGATTGGAATTCTTCTAGGACACGCTCGATATAAAAAGGATTTGAATTTTGTATTAAAAAAGGACTGGCGGTAAACCCAGTATGAATTGATACAGGAATATTGTTTTCTTCGGCTATTTTATAAAGTGGGAAACAAATTTCATCATCGGATCGAAAACCAGTTCCTGGATATAATTTCAACCCACACAAGCCGGCATCTAATCCCTTTTGAAATACTTCAACAGCATTCTTACGCCGTGGATCAACACCGCATTGCCCTAAAAAAAGATCTGGATATTCACTTATACATTCTGAAATATAAGCATTATATTTTATTTGAGAGATTGTTGATCCAAAGGAAAAATCATTTGTTGATATAATTGCTTTGTCTATTTGTGCTTGTTCCATTTCAACAATGTATTCTTTTGGTGTTGCATCATAAATTGGTTCAATATTCAATATCTTATACATGTTTTTTATAAAAGTACGAGCATTTGGAGAAAGAAATT
>JABXJV010000548.1 GCA_013375355.1 Candidatus Helarchaeota archaeon | reverse complement strand
AGAAATTAAAGATATGAAGGGAGTTCTAAAAATAACTGCAACTACATTTGAGGGAAAGTTAGGTCCGGAGAAATATGATCTCACTGAAATTTTATAATAGTTTTTTAAGAAAAAAGATAAAAGAAATAAAATTTAATCCCGAAATTGTGGTATTATTTTTTCTGCCAATATTCTTGTTACGTCAAAGAATGTAAAAGGTGCATTTTTACTAGAAGCTCCATTTAAAATTTCCAAAACAAAATATTCTGAACCGGATTGAATAAATTGTTCAAATTTCTTGGTTATTTCTTCCTCATTACCAATTAATCCTTGTTGTCTGATTACTTCGTCTGGAATATCCTTAATTATTGGAAATAATTTATCAATTCTTATTCTCTTTAAATCCTCTGTATCGTACTCTAATAATGACAATCGTTCTGGATTTATTCCTACTTTTTCATAAAGTTCACAATATTCATCCTTCCAATAGCCATGGGACTTTAATACATTAGGAGCTAATATTAAAGCCATTTTTTGCCCACTTATTTGTTGTTTAATCTTTTTTTCATCGTCGTTCATGTATATTCGGCTAAAAGCCCCTGCAGTAAAATCTTTTGGATCTCGATTTGATTTAGCCATTGCTTTTTTAATATCTTCAAGGTCTTCTTTGTAAAGTTTTGGAGAAAACAGCAAAGGTATCCATCCATCTGCTAACTCCCCAGTCATTTGTTTTGTTTTAGGCCCATTACCAGCCACCCAAATAGGTATATGAGGTTTTCCGTCTTTGGATTTTTGAATGGGAGGAGGTCTTAAGACTGCTTTATTTAGATGATAAAACCGACCATCATAATTAATCTCTTTTCCTTCTGAATGCCAAAATTTATGCATAATCTCAATATGTTCCCTCATTTTTGAGACCGCATAGCTATAATCGATTCCATAACATTTTAAGTTCATTGCTTCGCCCGCACCGATTCCCAGTATAAATTTTCCATTTGTAATATGATCTAAGGTGGTAGCCGTCTGGGCTAAACTTGCTGGATGAAGCCTATGTGGTTCAGTAACACTTACCCCATAAACTAGATCAGGTGCCATTTCCGCAAATGAGCCTAACATAGGCCAGACGCAGAGGAAGTCGTCGATAGACATGGGAGGCAATCCACGTAAGTGATCAGGAAGCCAGATAGAGTCCCAGCCTTCTTTTTCCGCCGATTTTAATTTTTTTCTTACAAAATCATAACTATGACTGAAAAATAATTCAATTCCAAATTTTGCTTTCATATTATTTCATCTCAAAGATTGGCAATTTAATAAAAAATTATGTATTTATAATAAAAACATATCTAAAAATGAGTTTTGATAGCTAAAAGAAAGAATGATTTATATTATTTTATTAATCCAAAGAGCCATCAGAAGGTTCTAAATAGGTTTGTTCTTCCAAGAGATCTCCTAATTGTTCTTTTAGGTATTTTCGCAAATTCTTGTGCATTGCTCTTGAATAATCGCTAAATCTCTTTAAATGCGCAAATAATGCTGGTGCAAGAACTGGATTTTCCTTTAAAATATTGTTAATTTTTTGAAAAAGCAGTCTATATGTTTCATCGGAATAGCCTTCTATTTGGAAAAAATCATTAAACATCATTTTAGTAAAAGTTTGAACATTTAGTGTCAATTTATCTTGGATAACATTTCCATCAGATTTTTCTTGAGAAATGGAATCAAGTTCCGTATTAGTCAGTAAAAGTCTTCTCATAATACCATTTAGAAATTTAATAAGTCCCAGTTTTCTCATTTTTTCCTTATTTTTTCTGAAGTTTTATAATAATATTTACCATGTATCGAACCAGCCGCTTACTTGGCTAGCTACGGTGCTTGTAATTTTTTTAGATATATCAGTATTATAATAAATATTAGAAATTTGTTTGATGACCGGAATTTCATAACGATTGAGTTTAATTCCATGCAAAGTTGAGACATTTTTTATTAAAACATCCTCTGAAATGTTTTTAAAAAATTCAATATCTTTTAAAATCTTTTCAGTCAATAAAATTAAGCGTTCAAATTCGGAATTAGTTGTTAAAATTTGTAAATTCTCATCTTCTATTTTTAATACTTTTTTAAATAGTTTAAATTCGAAATCAAACAAATCATCTTGATATGGGTCAATAATTGTATGAGAATTAAAGTCAATAACGAGATTCTTTTTATATTTTTTGAAGTTCTTTTTAAATTCGGTCTGATTAATATTGATAATGTCATTTCCATATTTTAATTGAGGAAAAATTCTTTTAAAAAATTGAGTTATATCTTTAATAATTGCTTCTTCTCCTATAAAGACTATTTTCAACTGGATGAAAATTGCATGAAATATGCTAAAGAATAGATCTTCCCCAAGATATGAAATTAAATTTTTTATTGATAATTTTGAAATATCTAATTCATCTCTAGGTTTAGATAATTTTTCAATTATTGTGGTTTTAATTCTTAATTTTTTATCAATTAATGCCGTAAAAGTATGATCACATCCTTCTGGATGACATTGTACTCGTAAATTTGTTTGATATACGTCCAAAATAAATTTGGGAATGAATAAATATGCTAGATCCTTGCATTGGGGACAAGAGATTTTTAAAAATCCGTATTCTTTAAAAAATAATTGCTTTTTTTCTAAAAATTTATAAAGTAAAGCAAGTACTTCATTATCTTTAAGTTCTACGCTTTTTGTTATATCAAATAGATTTTGGGTGCCATCGCACTTATTCAGAACTATACCTTCAGTTAAACTGAATTTTTTTTGATCTTTAATTTTTTTCTTAAGAACTGGTATTAAATTCTTATATAATTTCTCTCTGTGGGAGAAAACTGGAACCTTTAGTTGAATAAGAGGCATTCCTAGGAGTTTGGGAGATTTCTCAATTTCTTTTATTGAAGTACTCTCAATCTTTAATGCACATTCTTCAAGAGAATTGGAATAATTATCCATTATGCCTTTGAATGTTAATAATTGCCCTATTTTACCCTTTGGGTTATATAATATAATCATAGAATTGTCGGAACTTTTGAAAAAGATTATATTTTCTGAGCTAAGAGGGATGGAATGATCCCTTTTTTGAAGATATTTAAAATTTACCTGGACAAATGTTTTAATGAAATCTTTATAATTTTCAAATGCAGAATCGAAAAAAATAATGTCTCCTTTATGATCTGCAATTGAAACATAAACTCTAACACCAGTAATTTTCCCCATTTTTTCCATAATTGATTTTGCGACTCGACGAATACATTCATCCAAATTTATCCTACCCGTTTGAATATATTCAATATTATTATTTTAAATAACATATATTTTGATTTTTTTAATTGATAGCATTATATATGTATTTATTCAGAATTTTTATCAGAATTAATTTAATATTCTTCTGACAAATCTATACCTCGATTTTTTTAAAGAAGAATTTATGTAACTCTTTTATCTATCAATTCAACAAAATACAAGCAGGTTTCCAATACGTCTCTCATTAGTTTTTTATTTAAATTTTCAGGAATATCGGCTGGTGAGTGCCAATTTTTCAAAAATAACGTCTCAATTGCACCTCCAACAACAGCACATGCAGGATAACCTTTTTTTGAAAATCGAACTGCGTCTGTCCCTGCAAAAACTGCTTCATGTAGTTGTCCAGGGACAACTCCTTTGTTTTCACTTTCATATTTTTTGAAAGCTTCATACACTGGTTCATAAACTTCCTTAAAATGTGTAGTGAAATACATCTTCTCTGTTTTTAGAATACCTATACCTTCGCCACCGCCAACGGATTCAAGAATTACACTCAAACTATTGTCTAAAATTCCCTTCTTTCCATATTTTTTTACAAATGCTTTAGAACCCCGTTGACCCACCTCTTCTGCTCCGAAAGATCCAACCCATACTTCAACATTTTCTGGTCGATGTTCTGCTGCTAAGTATTTTCCAATAGCCAAAGCAACAGCTACTCCAGAAAGATTATCATTTGCTCCTGGAACCAAAGTTTTTCCTACAAATCTAATAACTATATATAAAAAAAACGGAAACCAAACCATGAAAGGAATGAAAAAAATAATATCTATTATGGTAATTGTAAAGATTGGCAATCCAGAAATCTTTAAATCCCAATAAACAAAATTTTGGATAATAAATTGAAGAATAAACTTTATTGGGGACAAAAAAATCGCGTATACTGCCAATCCAATTCCTAGATACATCATAGTATTCATTTTAGTTCCATATTTTGTGAAGGGAAAATTATAGGCACTGTCACTATGCCCACCGAAGATTATTAGCTTTTTAGGAGAAATAGATGGCTTAATTTTTCCAAATATGTTGAAAGATTTTCCCTTAGGATACAAGAAATCAATGAATTCTGCAAGAACCATTAATTCCATTATAAGGACAAGTAAGCCTAATATACACAAAATCGTCGTAATAATCGAGAGAGGTGTAGCAAAAAAACAAAAACCCAAGGTACAAAGAAACCCGGCAACATGAGTTAATCCACCGGGATAGGCCTTATTCGTGCAATAAAATTCATCTCGAATTGTTTCATCTGAAAAATCTTTTAATTCTTTCTCAATTTCATCAATAGCTTGATATTCTTTTTCGGTAGTTGCCAATCTTGGTCCAATATCTTTGCATATCCGTTCAATAAACCCGAACATATAATTTTGATAACTTTTATCTGTCTTCATACTTTTACTTGAATTGAAAAATTCCTCTTAAAGGTTTGCAGAAAATATAATAATTAATAATTCATAATAAAACTGAAAATTGACAATTTACTAAATCTGAATATTATGAAAGAAGTAACATTTTTTAGGCTTTTTTTTATGGGAATCCTTGTATTATTTATTGTGGTGTGGTCATTTTTCTATCCCTTAATTGAGCCTTATCCTACTATTGAATATATTCCTCCTGTTATACCTGAGCTCCCCAACCCGAGGGACCCGCGTACATGGGAAGAATGGTTGCCCGAATTCTATATAGATCCTATGTACATTTATATAGGCATTTTATTTGGTATTGTCGTTATTATTATTGCTATTGTCGCTTATTATCGTCGAGAAGTAGAAGAATAATCAATTAATATTTTGAAAAAACAAGATTTTTTGCAGCTTATTTCGATAATTTTTATTAAATTCTGAAATTAATATTTAAAAGACTCAAATCAATAAAAGTAGATGATAAAAATTGAATTATGAAGAATTAATTGTAGAGAAAAAGGGACACATAGCAATTATAACGTTAAATGCACCTAAAAACCGCAACGCTCTAGGTCTTGTGATTTCTACCGAATTACATAAAGCTTTGGACGAGTTTGAGAAGGATCCAGAGGTAAGAGTTGTAGTTCTGAAAGGTGCTGGAAAAGGATTTAGTTCTGGTGGAAATTTAAAAGAGATGAGGGATAATTTGGATAATGATCCCGAAAAATATATGGGTAATTTACTAAACGCCATTTACACTGTAATTCCCAAAATTCAACGGATTTCTAAACCTGTCATTGCTTCAGTTCATGGATTTGCAATGGGTGCAGGGATGAATCTTGCCCTAGCGTGCGATATTGTAGTTGCTACAGATAATACGATTTTTAGTGAGAGTTTTGTAAAGGTTGGTTTAATTGCTGCGGGACATTCAACTTTAATTTTACCAAAATTAATTGGTCTTAAAAAAGCCGCTGAACTTTGCCTAATTGGTGACAGAATTTCTGCAAATGAGGCTTTAGAACTTGGCCTTATTAATAAAATTGTTCCTGAAGTAGAGTTAGAAGCTGTAACGATGGATTACGCCAAAAAAATAGCTGCTGGACCTCCATTAGCTATACAAGCCACAAAAAAAATGCTTTATAATTATTTTAACCAATCCGAAGAAGAACAAGCTGAAGAAGAAAGGCAAACACAAATAAAAATGGCTAAAACTAATGATTATCGGGAAGGTGTAATGTCATTTTTTGAAAAAAGAAAACCCGAATTTAAAGGAAAATAATGATTTCATGGCTTTAAGGTGTTTTATTGATAGAAACTGATTTCCTAGTAATTGGATCCGGCATTGCTGGATTGACGTATTCGTTGAAAGTCAGTGAACATGGGAAAGTGACTTTAATCACAAAGAAGGAAAAAGCTGAATCAAATACGAATTATGCACAGGGAGGGATAGCTGCTGTTATGTCTCCTCTTGATTCTTTTGAATCCCATATTAAAGATACTTTAAAATCGGGAGATGGACTGTGTAAACGCGATGTTGTTGATGAAATTATAAAAGTAGCTCCTAAAAGAATAAAGGAATTAATTGAATTAGGAGTTCAATTCTCAAAAAGTGAGGATGGAAAAGGTTATGATCTTGGAAAAGAGGGGGGTCATACTCATCGAAGAGTATTACATGCTACTGATTTTACAGGAAGAGAAATTGAACACGCTTTATTAACAGCAGTTTCTAAAAATAAAAATATTGAAGTTCATGAAAATTTTATCGCCATTGATTTGGCTACTGAAAATGGTCAATGTATCGGTTGTTATGTTTTAAATAAAGATGACAACGAAGTAGTGGAAATTTGCGCTAAAATTACAGTTTTAGCAACTGGAGGAATTGGAAAAGTATATTTATTTACATCTAATCCAGATATTGCAAGCGGAGATGGGGTAGCAATGGCTTATCGAGCTGGGGCCTCTATTGCTAATATGGAATTTGTTCAATTTCATCCCACTTGCTTGTATCATCCTTATGCAAAGTCATTTTTAATCTCTGAAGCTCTAAGGGGGGAAGGAGCAATTTTACTCGATAAAAATGGTAATCGATTTATGGAAAAATATCATGAATTAAAAGAATTAGCTCCAAGAGATATTGTCGCCCGTGCAATAGATAATGAGTTAAAAAAAAGCGGTGATGACTGCGTTTTTCTGGATATTTCCTTTAAAGAGTCTGATTTCATAAAAAAGCGATTTCCCAACATTCATAGAACTTGTTTGTCCTTTGGTATTGATATGACTAGCCACCCAATTCCAGTAATTCCAGCTGCTCATTACGCTTGTGGAGGTATTAAAACTACTACTTCTGGGAAAACTGATATTAAAAATTTATTTGCTATAGGAGAAGTAGCTTGTACAGGTCTTCACGGTGCAAATAGATTAGCTTCAAACTCACTCCTTGAAGCTTTGGTTTGTGCTCATAATGCAGCAAATAAATGTATTGAGCAAATAAAAAAAGGGATAGGTTTTTGTGAAGTAATTTCATGGGTTCCTAACTCAACAATAGATAGCGATGAAATGGTAATAGTATCATTTAATTGGGAAGAAGTAAGGCGCTTAATGTGGAATTTTGTAGGAATAGTCAGAACTAATAAAAGATTATTAAGAGCTAAGCGGCGTATAAAGAATTTGCAAGAAGAAATAAATCAGTTTTATCGAGATTTTAAAATTAACTCGGATTTAATTGAATTAAGAAACATTGCAGATGTTGCTGAGATTATAATTAATTCTGCACTTTTACGAAAAGAAAGTAGAGGTCTCCATTATACTTTAGATTATCCCAAAAAACAGGATAATCCATCAGATACATTTGTGAGAATTCGCGCACGCAATGATCAAAAAAAAATAAATAATTTTTAAAAGAATATATTAAAAAAATAGATTGGATTGGAACATTGACAACTATAAAACGAGTTTTAGGTATCATTGGAACAATACTTTTCATGATTCTATTCTTATTATTCAATAACGTTTATAATCAAGACACATTTAGAAATTTCATGCTAATCCAAGCTATTGCAGGGACTATTTTAATATTATTAGTCTTTAACCCATCTACTAAAAGAGTAAAATATGCTTTTCTTGCTGGCTGCGCGACGGCCATTTCTACTTTTATATTAGGAGCATATGGAACTTTTGTAGGCTGGTATCTATTTCTAGGCGGACGAATTCAGATATTAGGTGTCCCTTTGGAGATGATTATTTGGGTTTTTTTTATAGGTGCAGCAAGCTCGGTTATTTCAGAAGCTCCAAAAATTCTGCGTAAAACAAGTTCTCTTTTTAGGAGATTTTTTGATAAAATTGAACATGTTGAAAAATTATTCGGACCCATTCTTATATTCGGCATTTCTGCATATGGGACATTATTGGATTTCTTTTCAATACAATTTGGTGCGTTAGAACTTGCCCCATATTGGTCTTTTGCATTTTCTTATTGTATCTGGTTAGCCATTTCGTTCATTACTCTTATAACATATAACTACCTAAAGATGCCTTATGAATTTGAAAAATTGAATGCAGATGAAGATTTAAAGACTGAACTTTAAATACTTCTCCTTTTATATAACTCTAAAAAAAATAAAAAACTATGAATGGTGGTACAATGAGTGTTAAAAGTCCATTAAGTGACGATGTGTTTGCTAGATTTATAGATAAGACATCTGCCGCGAAGTTGGAGAAAAAATTCGCAGTTAAAGGAGTCAAGTTCGAGAAAACCAACATATCTGCTGCTGAATCAGTGAAGAATGTTGTTAAAAGCGCTGTTTTCTTCTTTCGATCCCAATTTTCTCCTGAAAAAGCGGCAAAAACTTATGAAGAAGTAGATGCAGACCTTAAAAAATTGGAAAAGACAAGATTTTATCAATTTAAAAAAAATGTAAATCCCGTAGACTGGAATGGTGAAGATACACTTCCAATGTATGATTCAATTTCAAGTGTAAATTGCAAAAAATGTGTGGGAAAAGGTTATAAAAATTGTGATAAATGTGGGGGTACTGGAGAAATTAAGTGTAAAAAATGTGAGGGAAAAGGACTACTAGAATGTAAAAAATGTAAGGGAACTGGGCAATTAAAAATTGAAATAGAAGTGGTTGATGAACCCGCAGATAAAAAGGATAAAAAACCCATGAATTATCAGTGCGGAGAATGCTTAGGATCAGGAAAGTTAGCGTGTAGTGACTGTGGAGGGGGTGCAAAGTCGGTTTGCGGTGATTGTAAGCCTAATATGGGTAAGTTTTTTTGTAAAGAATGTAATGGCACTGGAAAGAGATACAAATATAGAAGAGAGTCGATACCTTTTGTAGTTCCTAAAGGAGAATTTATACCACATTTGTTTTTTAAGCCAGAAATTGAAAAACAGATAGGTGAAGAATTAGGCTTAGTTATTAATAGTGTAGATGGGATTTACATCAAGAAACTTGATGAAATGGATGAAAAATTTGTAAAAGCGCAGCTGGGCTATTGGGACGGTGATATTAAGGGTAGAATGAATAGTGCGAAGAATTTATTTAAGGAATTACAAAAAAAGAAAGGTCCTGAATCACCTAAATTCCCCATATATCTATTTCCGCTATTAAGGTTGGAAGTTAAGACAGTTAAGGGAAAAAAGTTCGATATTCTCTCCATAGGTACTGAAAAAGGTTACGATGTATTCGTTCCCAAATTTTAATTCTTTTTTTCTAAAATTCAATATACTTTAAGTGAAAATATTAGATAAATATTCATATTGAAATTAATTTAGTGATTAAATTGAGTGTTAAATCACCAGTATCTGATGAAGTTTTTGAAAAATTTCTAAATAAAACGACTGCAAAAAAGTTAGAAAAAAGTTTTGGATTAAAAGGAGTAAAATTTGAAAAAAGTAACATTTCAACTGCTGAATCTGTAGAAAATGTTGTTAAAAGTGCTGTATTTTTTTTCAGATCTGAATTTTCACCAGATAAAGCTAGTAAAACCTATGAAGAACAAGAAGTAGACCAAAATAAATTGAGTAAAATTAAGTTTTATGATTTCCCTAAAAATGTCAATCAATTGGACTGGAAAGGAAAAGAAACCGTTCCAATGTATAATTCTATAGAAGAGATTAATTGTAAAAATTGTGGAGGCATGGGATATAACTCTTGTAAGAAATGTGGAGGAAGTGGTTTAGTCCAGTGTGGAAAATGCGATGGAAGTGGGCAAGTACAATGTAAAAAATGTAAGGGTTCAGGCAAGATGTCATTTAATATTGAAGTTCTAGTTGAATCGAAGAAAGATAAAAAATTATTAACTTATAATTGTGGTGAATGTTTCGGCTCCGGACAAGTCCTTTGTCAATCATGTAAAGGGATAGGGAAAGGATTATGCAATAAATGTAAACAAGATTTTGGAAAACTATTTTGTAAGGATTGTAAAGGAACAGGGAAGAACTATAAGTATAAAATCGAATCTGTTCCCTTTAAAGTTCCAAAAGAACAATTCATACCACATTTATTTTTTAAATCTGAATTTGAGAAAAAAATAGGTGAAGAAATAAGCGAAATAATTACGACTGTTGATGGAATTTACATAAAATCTTTGAAGGATATGGATGATGATTTTGTTAAAGCACAATTGGGCTATTTTGATGGAGATATAAAAGATAGAATGAATAATGCAAAAAAATTATTTCAAAGTTTACAAAAATCAAAAGGGCCAGAATCTCCTAAATTTCCAATTTATCTGTTTCCAGTATTAAAACTAGTAGTAAAACCAGAGAGTGGAAAATCCTTTAACGTGTATTCTATTGGTACAGAAAGAGGATATGCAGTTTTTGCTCCAAGTTTCTAATTTTTTTTATATTAGTTTGTTTTTAAGCCCCCTTTGAATAAGATTTCTCAAGTAAATTTAAATGTTTGATTGCGGCTTGTTTTTTAATTTTGCCATCTCTTAAGGCGATTCGAATCTTTTCAAGTAGATATTCAGGAAAAAACAAAGCAATATCTACGTCGGATAACAGCATGACCCATTCGGCTTTATCTTCTTTGATTATAGTCAGAATTTTCTCTTGAATTAATAGATCTATAATTTTCTTCATTTCAGGACCTCCATATCCGGGAGGAATTTTTTGATAATTATGGGATTCAAATGAAAATAATCTAAGAATGTCATACATATCAGGATGCATGAGTATACCAGCGATTTTCATACCATCTTCTGACGATGGTTTATATTTTGAGAAGAACTCACTCACTTGTTTTAAATATTGCTTTGCCACACCTGGAGTAGGTTTATTTTTTCTAGCTTTTTCAATTATTTTAGTAGCAGGACCTCTCATTATTGTGAAATCTTTCATTAAAAATATGTATTGATCTTTATCTCCTTCAATCCAATCCTCTTTGATAATGTCCGTTTCTGTATATGGGTCAAGCGTAAGTTCAAGATTTGAAATTACTTGATTTAGATTTTTCTCAAGATTATATCTTAACTCCTTTTTTGAAATAGGTCCTTCTTGTAAAAGCGTCATAATTTGGTGACCTTTTGGATTACTATAAATTTGGGCAACCTTTTGCTCCTTAGAAAGATTTGTAAGTCTTTGAAATAGAGCAAACATTTTTTTGAAATATTCATCTAACTCTTTATAAATTTCTAAGGTCCCAGCTTTTTTTTCATCTAAGATCGTGAGAATTTCCATAACTTCCTCATTAATTCTAGTAATAACATTACCAAACAATTCTGGATCTTCACCTAATTCTAAGATTACATTGATCATGTAAGGAGCTTTCGATTTTACGCCAGTAAAATGACTGGCAATACTTGATTCCATACTTGGTAAACGAAGGACTACATTTTCCTGCTTTTCTGCACCTGTAATATGATTATAAAAAACTCGCATCATATCTTGAGTACTAATTTCTAGTTCTTCTGGGAATTTTCTAATTAATAATAAACCTTCTTGAATCGACCATTTCCAAACTGAAAATCCTTTAACCATTCTAATCTATCTCTTTTTTTATGAAATTTGTTCTTTTATAATTGCAATATTCTTACTTACTGTATCAATTTCTTTCTTTTGGCCTAATTTTTTAAAAATTTTCTCGGCTTTTTCCCAATAATTTAAAGCCTTTTTAAATTCACCCTTATCTTTTAATATTCCCCCAATATTGTTTAATCTAGTAGCTTTTCCATACTCATCTTTTAATTCTTCATCAATTTTCAAAGCAGCTTCAAAATTTTCAAAAGCTTTATCTAATTCTCCCTTAACCCTTAATGTGGTTCCAATATTATTTAATCTAGTTGCTATTAAGTGTTTTTCATCTAAATCTTTGGCAATTTTTAAAGATTTCTTATAATAATCAAGTGCTTTATCATGTTCTTTTTTAGCTTGGTAAATCCTTCCAATATTATTTAATCTTAGGGTTTTTCCAAGTTCATTTTTTAGCTTTTCATCAATTTTCAAGGCGTTGTTATAATTTTTAAGAGCTTTATCCAATTCCCCTATAGCTTGGTAAATCATACCATTGTTGTTTAAACATATAGAACTTAATCGTGGATCATTTAACTTTTCAGCTATCGTTAATGATTCCTTAAAAACATCAAGAGCTTTATTTAACTCACCTTTAGTTTGGTAAATCACACCGATATTATTTAATCTTGTGGCTTTTCCACGTAGGTCCTTTAAGTCTTCGGCAATTTTTAAAGATTCGTTAAAGACTTTAAGTGCCTCATCCAGCTTCCCAATTTTTTTATAAATATTCCCCATATTATTCAATGCAATAGCTTTCCCTTCAAGGTCATTTAACTCACTATAGACTTCAAAGGCCTCCTTATAGTTTGCAAGAGCATTATTTAAATCGTCTTCTGCTTCATACCATGCTCCTGTATTATTTAATTTTCTAGCTTTTTCCAGAAGGTTATCCTGCAAGATCTTTACTCCTCCTTATTCTCCTTTTCTTTATATTTTTGAATCAATTCATGAAAATTGGGAGTAAAAACTTCTGCTTTCTTCAATTCTTTTTGTTTTTCTTTAGCAGATGAGATTTCCATACCATGTATTTCTATCTCAAACGGAAATTCCTTTTCAATTCCCTTTCCTGAACAGATATATCCAAATTCAAAAGTATCCCGAGCAAGTTCTGGAACAATCTTCCAGATTTGAATATTTTTTCCTTCTTCAGTTTTTTGGACTCTAGGAACTGGAAATGGTATAGTTTTTTTAATTTTCAAATTTTCAGGAATAATTTCTTTAATATGAATTTCGGGCACAAATACACGGAATTTAAAATAAAAACTAATTAATTTCTCATTAAATTGAATATTTGGTTCAACAAATCTCAGAATATCTACTAGAGGTCTCTTTTTCCTTTTAAGTTTGACCTGAACTTTTGTAAGAATATAGGAACTGAGCTCAGGCACTGGTGGTTTTACTTTTATTAGCTCATTTTTGATAGCATTATCAATATTATTTATCGTTTCTTGAGTTAATAGTTCAGATGTATCTAGTTCGAGTAGTTTTTCTATTGGTAGTTGGTTTATAACTGCATTGGCAATTCCAGTTATCATTTCTTCATTTAAAACTTCGGTTGGATCTATTTCAAGTAGTCGATCTTGTTGTGTCTTTATAGCATTGGAAATCACATTTTTCATTTCTTCAGTCAATAATTCGGATGTATCTAATTCAAGTAGTTTTTCTTTTGGAAGCTGGGATTTTATAAGATTCACAACTTTATTAAAGACTTCTTCTGATAGTAGTTCTGAGGTATCTAATTCTAATAATTTCTCTTTCGGTAGTTTGGCTTTTATAGCATTTGTAATATCATTTATCATTTGTTTAGTTAATAGACTAGAGGTATCTAATTCAAGAATCTTTTCTCTTGGTAGTAAAGATTCAATTATTTTAACGATTTTATCCTTCGTAACCTCGGATGACAACTCTTCTTTACTTAATTTAGGAACTTCTGATTTTAAATTCGAAGCTATTTTATTGATAACTTCTTTTGTTAAGAGGTCAGATATAAATGAATCAAGTAATTGTTCACTTGGAATTTCGGATTTTATAGCGTTAACAACTTTATTATAAAATTCTTCGGTCAATAAGTCAGAGATATCGATTTTAGCAAGTCTTTTCCTTGGTAACATTGATTTCAAATTTTTTACAATTCTCTTATTAATTTTTTTAGTTTTCAAATCGGAGGTTTCTATATGGAATAATTTTTGTTGTGGAATCTTTGACATTAAATCGGAAGCAATCTGATTTATAATTTCTTCTGTTACCAGTTCAGCTTCTTCTATTTCAACGGGTTTTTCTTTTAGTTGGGATTTTGTAGCACTAGCAATTTTATTCAAAACATCCACTGTCAGCAATTGGGCAGTATCTATTTCTAATCTTTTTCTCTTTGGATACAACGATTTTAAAGACTTTGCAATAATATTATTCATTTCTTTAAACGACAATTTTGTAGCATCTATATCGAGAAGCTTTTCTCTAGGTACTTGAGATATTAAATCAGCAGCAATATTATTTATCATTTCTTCTGTTATCGGTTCAACTTCTTCTTTTTCAACAGGTTCTTCTATTACTGGCTTAACTATTTCAGCGGGTTCTTCTCGAGGAATTTGAGATTTTACGGAACTGGCAATTTTATTCAAAACATCCACTGTCAGCAATTGGGCAGTATCTATTTCCAGTCTTTTTCTTTTTGGATACATAGATAATAAAGAGTTAGTAATTATTTTCTTTATACTTTTAGACGACAATTTAGTAGCATCTATATCGAGTAGCTTCTTTCTAGGTACTTGAGAAATTAAATCAGCAGCAATATTATTTATCATTTCTTCTGTTATCGGTTCAACTTCTTCTTTTTCAACAGGTTCTTCTATTACTGGCTTAACTATTTCAGGAGGTTCTTCTCGAGGAATTTGAGATTTTACGGAACTGGCAATTTTATTCAAAACATCCACTGTCAGCAATTGGGCAGTATCTATTTCCAATCTTTTTCGTTTTGGATACATAGATAATAAAGAATTAGTAATTATATTCTTCATTTCTTCAGACGACAATTTAGTCGCATCAATGTCAGTAAGTTTTTCTTTAGGCAATTGGGAAATTAAATTTGCAGCGATTTTATTTATCATATCGTTGGTTATCAATTTGGCTTTATCTATTTCAACTACTTTTTTTAAGGGAATACCCTTTAGTTTCGTTTTTAAGTGTTTTTGAATTATTTTTTCCCTAGTATTAACTGGTACTGGTTTAGCAAGATTATTTTTCTTTACATTTTTTCTAAGTTTTCTAAGAGTTCTGACTGTTGGAGGATATCGATAATATGTCTGATATGCTCCAAGGAGGAGTGACAAGACAATTATCATTAGAATCATAAAAAAAATCATCCAATTTGTTCTTTCAATTGGCCAAAACAACAATAGTGGACTATAATCAGGAGGAATGAAGATAGTACGACTAATATATAATGAGACATTATCGATAGATATTGTGATATTTTCTTCTAAGGGAAAATTATCTGCTAAATAAACTTCCAATGAGACCCTTATATTATCATTTTTTATGATTAGATTTGTAACATCAAAACCAATAAGTTTCGCATCTTGAAATATTGAATTTGCAGTTGATAGGCTTACAGTTTCTGAATGTGTAGAACTATTTATGATAATTCTAATTTCTGAATTAGGGGATAATAAAGTAATATTTTTATCAATCTTATATTGAAAATAAAACTTAGCTTCATTTATTATAAAATCCCCTCCATTAAATAGGTCCCCAATTTGGTTCCATCTACCATATGTGTTTTGAGTAATTTTTTTCCGATAAGTGAATGATAAATTTACTGAATTTATACGTAAATAATTCCATGTATCATTATCCCAAACTTCATTATCCTCACACAAAACATTTATTCCCATAATTATTGTAAAGGTATAGTCATCAGTTAGTAAAGCTGAAGTTAGATAAAATATGAGATCAGATTCAGTTACATTAAACATGTATGTATCATTTAAATCATTGTCATTATCACTATACTTATAATCTGCAACAGTATAAGTTAAATCTCCACTCGGATCTGAAATCTTAATAAAAAATCGTGCATGATCTCCCGCTCCTTGAAAGGCCCCCTCTCCGGCTTCTTCGTGTGCATAAATACCCGTTCCTGGGCTGCCATTTACTATGGCTGATACAGAAGCAGAAGTTATTTCATAATCACGCATATTGACAGGCAATGTTTTATTTTGTTTCCATAAAGCTCCTGAAATTTGCCCAACTTCATCTGCCGAGATTTCACGCCAACTATGGTTGTAAAATACTCCATCATTATCAATCAAACACAAAGAATTTTCTTCTGGGTTGTCATTTGTATCATTAGGGAACGCTGCATAGTCAGGATCTCGCTCCATAACCCAATCACTAGCTTTTGGAGGAGTATTGTTGTAATTTGTACTTCTGTTATCACCTATTATAACATAATTGACATGCCCAAGATCTTCAGTTAAGTCAATATCAGTTAAATCTTCTCCTCCACTAGAATTAGACCAAGATTGATTTATTGGGGGATCAAAATCAGGATTATTTAACCATTGTTTATATTCTCGTTTGTCTTTACTCTGAAGATCATAATTAGAATTTACAACTCGTTTAAAAATCCCGCTATTTAAAAGTGCTGAAGGATTTGATGTAATATTACTTATTGTTGAAGAAAATATCATAAATAATAGAAATGCAAAGAATGCAAATAATAACAATAATTTAAGCTTACTACCTTTTTTCGGTTTTTTTTCAACCAACTTTTTTTCTACTTTAGGCTTTAATGGTTTATGGGTATAAGCAAGACCCATTTTCTTAAGTTTATAACTTAAGACTCTATCGACGAGTTTATCTCTTTTTTCTACTTGAACTGGAATTTTAAAATTATTCTTTTTTATTCTCCCCCTAAGTTTTCTAATTTTGCGAATCATCGGGGGACGTTTTGTACGAAATGTATAAATTCCATGTGTAGCTAAAATTGCTGTTATTATTATACTCAGTAAAATAATTAACCAAGACCAATCTTGACCTGTTGGAAATAAGTAAAATGGGGCTTTACCGTTACCTGATGCTTCCAAAATTGTTATAGTTGCATTTAATGTAACATCATCTATAGATAGAGTTCTGTTAGTTGATAAATTGAAAGTATCAGCAATAACAAATTCCATTGCCAGAGTAACATTTTCATATTTTACTAAAAGATGTGTTACATCAAAACCTTCAGCTTTTGCTTCTTGCCATACTAGAGGTGTGTTTGATAGTTTTAATATTTCTGGATGTACATTATCATTTATTTTAATAATAATTCTAGAATTTGGAGAAGTGGTAGGCCATATTTGATCTAATTTATATTTAAAATTTAATTTTGCTTCATTAACTATGAATTTTTCTCCATTTGCAGTGAAATTATCACTGATTTGACTCCAGATACCCTTTGTATTTTGGTCGATTATTTTTTGATATGTAAAGGTTAGATTAAAGGATTTAATACGAACATAATACCATGCATCATGATCTACATTTTCATTATCTTCACAAAAAAAGTTAATACCCAAAATAATTCGAAAGTCATTTCCTAATTCAAATATTTTATTTAAAAAATACACTAAATTTTGTTCAGGAATACTATCCATGAAGATATCTGATAAAAAAGTATCATTTTGATATTTATAATAGGCGATCTCATAGCTTCTTAATTCGTTTATGTCTGAAATTTTAATAAAAGTACGAACATGATCATATGTATATGCTTCACCAGGTACACTTTCACCTGGTGCTTCTATATCATCCCGTGCACTGAAATTAACAACAGAGTCTATAGATGCGGATATTACTTCAAAATCGCTTATATTTATATTTGAAGATTCGTTTTTTTTCCATAAAATGCTTGGAGTTTGACCTACTGCATCACTCGGGAAAGGAAGACCTCTCTCATCCCAAGTATGATTAGCTATTATTCCATCTGAATCAATTGTAAAGATGTTTTCTGGACTCAAGTTTGGACCTGTCTCATTAGGAAACAATGGAAAGTCAGGGTTTCGCATCATAGTCCAACCACTTTCCGAAAAATTACGTGCAAATTCTTCAGTTGTTTGATTTCCTATTACATTATAATTAATAAATCCAGGACCTTCTGCAAGTTCTAAATCAGTTAAATCCCCTGTTTCTGAATGGGACCAATTTTGAGATATAGTATAATTAAATGAGGGATCTTTTATCCATTGTTTTGTTTCTTGTCTGTTCTTACTATAAATATTATAATTATCAAAGTCTGGGTTAATTCCTTCAAAACCATTTAAGTTATTTGGCATAATAAAAGAATGCAAATTAAAAATTGAAATTAGAGTAGGAAAAGTAATAAATACCATTAAGATGGTGAGTAGGAATTTTTTAGTATTTTTCATATTATTCCCTGGACATTACTTTCTTATAAAAATATATGATCTCATTTTCTTGCCTTTTTTCATTTTTTAAATTTGGAACAGAATTTTGCTTATTTTTACTCGATAATTCATGTATATTCTTTTCTGAAAGCTCTAAATAGTTATTATTTTATTAATAAATTCAAATATTATAGTTTTTTATATTTATTTTTTGAATGGTTGCTTAAATTTATTTCAGTTTATTTCTTTTTAATATGAAATCTTTAAAAATTTAGATTCTGATATTCTTAAAGCATTTTGAAGACATTTAATAGGAATTTTTTTTTGTTTCTCATGTAAAATATCATAGATTTTTTATTTTTTTAAATTTATCCAAAAGCAATTGTTTGGTAATTATATTAATTTAAAAAAAAACAGTGTTATATTTATCGCTTTTAAAGGGAAATAGTATTAAATTTTCATAAAAATCGCCAAAAGTCAAATTACAAAGAAGATATTCATTATAATTGAAAAAACTTGACAAAATAAATTAATTAATAATTACCTTTACTTCATCTATTTTACAGTTTTTAACATTATTTTTTTAATTATCATCATTTTTTGAATTAAAAAGAGAAGTTTATTTAACTTTATTTAAAAAATCTTGCATAGTCTTTTCTAAATTATCTATGTGGTTGAGAATTTTATCATAAATATCATTTTGTTCAGTTTCATAAGTTTCTTTCAGGAAAGATTGCTTAAATACCTTATAAGAATCTAATATTACATTCTGAACTTCCGAAAACTTAGATTCGGATTCTTTTAAAGCATTTATAAGACCTTTAGAAATTTTTTGAGCAGTTTCTTTTTCTGAGAAGCTAGAGATCCTGGGAGTTTTAGAGATATCGGATAATTTCTCTAACCTTTTATTTATAGTATCATCTATTTTCATTGCAAATCTTCTTTCGAATTGACGAATTTGATTAAATTCTTCGGATACAATATCTGAAACAATTGTTTCTACAAATGATTTTAGAGGGCTAGTTTTTAATTGTTCATCAAATATATGGGAGATTTTGGACTTAATATTTTCAAATATTTGTTTAAATCGATTGAATTCGGTATTTAAATCTTTTAATATATGGCTTTTTATTTCTTTTATAGACGAAATAACATTTTCATAATGATTAAACTGCTCAAGACCCAATTCTAATGATTCTAATTCTTTTTTAATTTGCCTAGAAAGTTCTTCTCTCAGTTTCTGATAATTAGATTGATATTTTTCAAGTATTTCATTATTTAAGGATCGATTTTCAAAAGTTTTGAATTTTTCATTTAGATTTTTTAGGGTTACGTCCCTAAGTTCGTAAATTAATGATTTTAATTGTGAAATCTGGTTTATAACAGCAGAATGGGGTTGGATTTTTTCTTTCTTAACAGTCATTTTATTTCTGAATTAATTTGTTTTAAATTGTAAAGCTATTTTATATAATAGAACTAATTAAATAATGAATTTTTCAAGATTTTGTTCTTTTTTTTATAATCAAATTATTTTTTTAAAATTACAGAATAATTTATATATCGTAATATGATAATATTATAATAAATCAATCGACAAAATGTCTAAATTTATAAAAAAATACATAATTTCAATTCGAAAATTTTAAAAAAAGACAAAAGTTTTTGATTAAAGAGAATTAATAAAAACAAATTAAATAAATGAGGTGGAAAATAATTCCCGATAAAAGATGGAATTTCGATTTTGCGGATGTTGAACTTAGTGGAGATACCTTAGTCGTCAATTCATTAATAAATTATAAAGATCTTGAGAAGAAGTATAAAGATTTAATCAAAGATTTAAACGACGAGAATCAAGATACACTAAAGAATACATTTGCAAAAAAGAGAATCAGAGAGGAAAAAATTAATTTCCTAAACAAAGATGAATTAGTTGAATTCTTCAATAGAATTTCAGTTCGCGAAGGAGTTGAAATTGGAGCACCAGTAGCTGCAGCAGCAACAGTAGGAGTGCCAGCCGAGATGGCAACCCCAACAACCGCAGAGCAAGAGGCTATCGAGAGTAAATATCTAGTAAAAATCGTAGAAACCGTCGATTTTAAGCAAAAACATGATGGAGAAATCATTGAATCAACTGTTAACGGTCAAATTGCAGTCATAAATGATGCTGAAAAGAGTAGAATCTGGGATATAGACATAGAGCTTGCAGGTGGGGAAAGTACAGATTTGAAAGAGAAGAAATTTCACATCCCAGACCTTGAACCACAAGAAGAATGGACCAAGGACTACAAGATAGAAATTACCCCTGAAGATAAGCCACCAGTTGTAATTACAGAAAAAGTAGACACTTTTCCCGAAACTGAAGAAGAAAGTAATACGTTTGTATTAAAGGAAGAGGGAAAAGCGCAAGAAGTGAATTTTATATTAATTATGGAAAACACCAGTGACTCCACAGTTGGCACAGTAGAGTTAGCAAAGATTATCCCAGGAGATTTTAAGGATTTTAAGGTTTCTGATTCAAGTAAGGGTAAAGCTTCAAAAGATGACGTAGAAGGCGTGGATGCTATAGTTTGGAAAGTTGAAGAACTTGAAGCTGGTGAAACTGCTGAATTGAAACTAAAAGCCAAAGTTGAACCTAGTGAAATTAAAACTTTAACTAGTGGAGAGCTAAAAGTTAAATATATGTTAGAAGCTGGAACTTATAGTGGTTTGAAACCTGAATTTGTTGATGGTCTTAGCGAAGAAATTTTTTATGTTGATCGAGATGAACGAGATGATCAGCCAGATATGTGGGATTGTCAATTCATATTTGAAAATAGATCTGAATTCCCAATGACACTTCAAAAATTCCAGTTTATTTCTGGCGATGAAAACACAGAATTCGAAGTTGTAGCTGTAGAACCTAATGCAGTTGTAAATCCACAAACTGAATATGTTTCAGAACCCTGGGATCTAGAATCTGAAGATGAACCATCATTCAGTGAAATAGTTGAATACACGGTTATACCAAGAACTGAAGAAAGATTATCTATGAGCTCAACTATGCAAGCATTAGATTTAGCAATATTAGCTGTTGAAGGAATTAAAGATTTTAGCAAGAACGTATTAAGAAGTTATCGTGCAGAAGCCCTTGATGCCACAATAATCGCAACGATTAAAGGTGATGCTCCAATTGATATTATCAAATTGGAAGATACCATCCCAAAAGATTTCAGAAATCCAGAAAAAAGTGAATTAGAAATTGCTTTTGATATTAAAGGACAGAAGAAACCAGTCCCAATAGACGATTTTTCTGTTTCCTATGAACCAGATCTTGGACCAGATGACATTTCTAGAGAAAGGAAAATGATAATTGAGGTTAAAGACGTTCTTGAAAATACTGGAGCAATGATAGATAATTCTACTATCAATGTAAAATATCCATTAAATGCCGTAAGACCTGCAAAGGACGCTAGATATGATGCGCCAGTGCTATTTCAAGGATATACAAAACCTGTAGGTGGCATACTTGAGGCATATATAGAACCTGAACCAATAACCGTAGTTCATGAAAGAAGAAGAACCAGAATTGGTAAATCCGTTCGTCCTGGTGCCGAAAAAGACGAATACAGCATTCTTTTGCTCTATAAAAATAAAGGTGATTCACCTAAAACAAATATCAAAATTTCAGATTTTGTACCAGTACATTTCAAAATCTTAGATTCAAGCATGGAATACGAATCGACAGGCAAAGATGGTGGTACATTATTAACCTGGACAGTTGAGGAAATAGCACCAGGTCAAGAAGTAGAGATCACCTATAATATCCATGGCGAAGGTGCAGATTATAGTCTAAAACATATAGAAGCAAGAGCCTTTAAATAAATTATATTTTTTTAATTTTTTTTTATTTTTGCAATAGAATTCCTATAATGGAATGGTCTTTATTTGAAATTAGAGTTTGCTAAATATGAATTTGAATTAAGCTCGCTCAAACCAGTTAAAGAAAATTTGATTAATTCTGAGAAGATAGTTAATAAAATTTATTATATAGTTGAACGAGCTGAAGAAAAAATCAAAGAATTAAGTTTGGGGGCAATTTTTAAAGAAGATTTATTGATACTAAAAAAAGAAATTCTGACAAATTTTGTACCATTTATTAACTCTTCATTCGAGCTGTCAAAAGATATTGAGGAGGTTTCTGCTGAAGTTCAAGATTTTTCCTTACATTTAAAACTAAATATTGATAAATTCCAAGATTTCCTAAATAAAATAATCGAAAAAACCCCAGAAATAGTTGGTCCCTTTGATAAATTCAAAGATATAAGTCAAAATCGGTTATCTAAAATTTATAACTCACTTGGTCAATTAGGGGAGATTTTTGAGAACGTTCCTCCTGAAATTATGAAGAAGTCGGATGATATTTACCTTTTTCTAATTGGGCCACTATATTACATCAATGACAATAGAAGAGAAAAAAAAACTGAATTTAAAACCATTAAAAAAGAGTTAGAGATTTTTTTAAATTCAATTGAACCTACAGAAGAAAAAGTTATAGAAAATAAGGAACAATTAGAAGCTGTTTATAGTAAACTCAACTCAAAAAAGGTAGAATATCTCGAAATTATAGATCAACTAAAGGAATTAGTTGCTCTTAATAATCGTGAAGAAATTAAAGTTATATTGAATTCAATTGTAGTATTTTCAGAAACTCTAGAAAATTTAAAACGCTTTACTTCAGAAGCTTTCAAAGCCATTAGAGAGATCGATGTTTTTTTTGAAGAATTATCTTTTGGTGTAATTTTTCAGGAAGATCTTGATCTTTTAAATGATATTTTCTATGACTATTTTGATCCTCTATTGAAATCTTTTCAAGAGGTATCTAATAAAGTTAATGAAGAAAATATTGAAAAAACGGAAAGTTTTAGAGAACATTTTAAACAAAACATTATTAAAACTCAAAAAAAGTTAAATGAAGTTATTCAGCACTCTGTGGAGCCACTCAAACGAATTGAATTTGATAATAAAAATGTAATTTCGCTTTTTTCTGAATTTAGAGCGGCATTAAAAAAGATTACGATTAAGTCAGGTCATATTCCTAAAGAGGTGAAAAATGTCTTAAAATATCTTCAAAATATTGCTATGATAGTCTCAAATAGATATTTAACAGAATTAGAAGATATGAGTTCTGATTTAGGAAGAATTTTAAAAGAATTAGAAGAGAAGAGTCCAGCTCTCAAGGAATTGATTAAAAAATTAGAAATAGAAGAAGAAATAATTACAGAACCTGAAATAATACATGAAGAAGAACCATTAATAAAGAAAATAGCATTACTTGGTCTTGGTGCTGCTGGAAAAACCTCTTTTTTAGAAGTGTTACAAAAAAAATTCAGTACCATTCATCAACTCAAACCCACAAAAGGGATATCTAGAAAAATTTTGAATATTTTGGGATATGAGTTCAGCATTTGGGATTATGGTGGACAAGATATTTATAGAAGTGATTATATTTTAAGGTCAGATCAGTGTTTTACTGAAATAGATCTAATCTTTTTCTTTATCGATGTTCAAGAAGATACTATCGATGAATCTATCTCATATTTTAAACAATTATTAGATTTACCAGAAATTAATTCTATAGATCCATCTAAAATTCTCATTCAAATTCATAAACTAGATCCCGAACAATTAAACCAGAAAGAAATCCAATCTAAAATTAATGAAATAAAAGAACGTTTTAAAAAGATAAAGGATGTTACATTTTTTGAAACTTCCATTTATGACTATTGGTCAATATTAGTATGTTTTTCAGAAGGTCTTAAAAGGATAGTAAAAGTTGAAAATGTATTTAGAAACCTATTAAAAAACTTTATGAAGAAAACGTTATCTTCTGCAGTCATACTCCTAGAAGAAAATTTCTTTATTCTTGAACAGTATGGAAATGTGGCAAACTTACGCGTTGCAAATGAAGCGCTGCACTTCTTTGTTAATAGTTGGGCTAAAGAAGAAACTGATACTGTTCCAGAGAAGACGATTATTGATATTGAAGGTGAATTAAAATTAGGAAAGGGAAAAATTTATTTTCAAAAATTCTCTTTCAAGGAAAAAATTTATTACCTTTTGGTCTATTCTAAAAGACCTCAAAGTGAGAAATTAATACAAAAAAATATTCCCCAACTTTCACAAAAAATCTATGAAATCTCTAGAGGGTTTTTTTTATAACCTCAAAAATTTAAAAATTATGAAAATTAAAAAAATTATGGATTAAAACTAGTATCAAATTTAAGGTAATACCTTATAAGCTTATGGAAATTTAAATAACTATTCAAAATTAAGAAATATTAAAGTGATTAAAAAAATGGAAGAAGTAAATGAATTAATTAAAAAAATTGAGACATTATCCGAATCAGAAATCGAATTAAAGTCGGTAGGTTTATTCGATGCAAATTTAGACTCTCTAAAGAAATTATTTGCGCAGATTCAAGCAAAAAGTAAAGAAACTCAAGATTTTATAAACCAACTAGACCTCAGCCAGATTGTCGAAGCGAGTATGGATTATCTTGCAGATGAATTTTACGATAAATTCACCCCAGCAATGAAATTTTTGGATTCACTTGTTAAAAAATCGAAAAAAGAAGAATTCAAAAACGAGCTTGAGGATTTACGCATCAAATTGAGGAAAAGAATAAGTGAAGCTCAAAGTGTTTTTGATGATACAATAGGTCAAACTCCATTTAAACTTGAACAAATGGAATCTCTTGTATTCATGAGAGAAAAACTCGTTCCACAACTAGAAGATAGTACTGAAAAATTAAATCAAAATGTTTCAGGAATGTCTGAAGAAATAAAAACTGAGTTATCAAGTAACTACAAAATGCTGTTAGATTCTCTTAATAAATTAAAAGGACAAATTAAAGCAGCTGAGGAGGAAGTAGAAAAACTTGCTTCCACATCTAAATGGATTAAAGAACAACTTGAACTAAGAGAACAAGAGTTAGCAGATAAATCCGAAGAAGCTGCAAAAATAAAGGAAAAACTTGATAAACGGGAAGAGGAGCTAGAGTCAGTAAAACAAGAACTTCAAAAAGAATTAGCAGACCGAGAGGCCGAATCGCAGAAAATTAAGGATAGTCTTAAAAAACGAGAAGAAGAACTTGAAGCATTAAAAGAGGAATCGGGTTTAAGTAAAAAAGAACTTCAAAAAAGACAAAAGGAATTGGAAGAACAAATTCAAAAGACAAAGGAAGAGTTGGAGCAGAAATCATCAGAATCTGATGATATTAAATCAAAACTTGCTGAACGTGAGCAAGAATTAACGGGAGTAATTGATAAAACTAGACAAGAATTAGAAGCAAAAGCCACCGAATCCGAGAAATTTAAAGATGAAGTTCAAGCGGAATTGGAACAAATGTTGAAAGATAAAACCACTGAATTAAAATTGCTCCGAGACAAATTAGAGGAAACAGAAGAGGAATTGGAAAAACAATTGGAAGAAAAAAGTTCTGAATTAGAAACGCTTAAAAAACAATTAACAGGAAAAGACGCAGAATTGGGAAAACAGTTGGAAGAAAAATCCTCTGAATTAGAATTGCTTAAAAAACAAATAGATGAAAAAGAAAAAAAATTAGATAATGTACAAAAAGAGACAACTAAAGAATTAGAAGGAAAGACATCAGAAATAGAATCTCTTACAGAACAGCTCAACAAAAAGGATCAAGAAGTAAAAAATATGCAATCACAAATAGTAGAGAAGGAAGAAGTAGATATAGATGCAATTAAAAATGACATAAAAAAAGAATTTGATGAAATTAGTGAAAAACTGAGGATGGAATTGGATGATGTTATTCAATTCTTAGAGAAGAGTCCAAAGTATCAGCTACTTTATTTAATCAATAATGAAGGGGAAACTAGCTTAAGCAAAGTTCAGGACCTTTATAAAATTGATGAGGTAGTAACTAGAACACTACTTGATGATCTAAGTAAAAAAGGGTATATTAGCATTAAAGAGGAAAAAGACGACTTTGTCCTAAAAATTGAACAAAAATTGAATCCATTAAGTTTTATAGAATTAGAAGACATTTTTGAAAGCAATATGTATATAGAACTTCAAAAACTTTCAGACATATCTTCAATCAATGAATTTTTTGACATATGCATTGATAACATAGACAAACATAGAGAAAAAAATAAGGAAGAAGCTGGATTTTTACTCTCACTTCTATATTTATACATATACAAATCTAAAAACTTCGAGCTTTTCAATAAAATCCGCCCACTATACAACGATTTAAAGCCTAAATCATTTTACATAAGGTTAGTTGAAAATACTCTAACTTATGACCCTTGGGAATCAAAAAAATCAGCAATACTAGAAAATCTAATGGATATGCCTAAATTAAACATTTTAAATACCAAATACACAGAATTAACACCGTCTGATGAAGCTTATCCTAAAGATGGACCATTTTCCATCAAAAAATATCAACCGTTGACATTGATTGATTGGGATGAACAAACTATTGTTGAAAAATCTACACTAAATAGATTTGTGGAAATTCAAGACCTAGCTAAATGGGTTTGGTTAAACGGTAAAGGCGCTAATTTCAAAGTTGATCTTGTAAATTCTGCAGGAAAAAAATATCAAATAATAATTTCAGCTTCTAAGAAAACCGATGCACATTTGGTCATTAAAACAAATGAATTAATAGCAAGTTGATTTTAACCACCTCCTTATTTTTTTAAAGGGATATAAAAGATGAATAAAAAGACTAGATTAAATTATGAAAAAAGATGGTTTGTTTTAAATAAAATAAATCCATTTGATTATAAAAATTCTAAAGAATTCAACGAGTTAAATAAACATTACATTACAAAATCTACATTTGCTGCTTATAAACGAATTTGGAGAGCTTTGAGATTAAAATCAGCTCGTAAAATAGAACCTAAAAAAATCAAAGCAAAAAAAGTAAAACCAGAAAAAATTAAACCAGTAAAAATAAAAAAAGTTAAAAGAAAAGAGAAAAAAATAAAAATAAAACCGATAACCAAACCGGTTGTAGTGCCAAAACCCGAAATTGAACCAAATTTTTACATTCTTAATAAAGTCTCAATTAAAGCTAAGAAGAAAAAGAAACCTGTAATGGATATTGTAAAAATTGTCGAACCTATTATAGACAGAAATGAAAAAATAGTTAGTTTTTACTTAAAATTTTATGAGCATGTTTCAGAACTTTTTGTTAAAGAAACAATCCCTAAAAATCTGAAAATTATTAAAAAGATGCCAAAATCAATACAAAAAACTTCAGAAATTAAAGATAAAAAAACTTACCAAATCTGGAAAATTATACCTGAATTGGCTAAAGATACTTTTAATTTTGGATATATTTGTTCAGGAGAAATAAATAAAGAAGATTTTCCATTGGAAATAAATATTCCTGGAATGAAGGTTTCTTCTGTAACTGAAAAAATATCAGAACCTCAAAAAAGTGACATATTTTTACCGGAATTACATAAATTAATTCAAACCCAAAAAAATATTTAGAATTAAATAAATAAATTATAGAAATAATTATCTAATTTTTCGAATTTTTGAGGTAAATACTTATGTTTAACGCACAAAACTTTATAAAAGAAAAAATTGATTGGTTGAAAAAAGAAATTGGAGATAAAGAAGCTATTGTTGCAGCTTCTGGAGGTGTAGATAGCTCAGTTACTGCAATCTTAGGTCATAAAATATTAGGTGATAAATTAAAAGTAATTTTTCTAGATGACGGTTTGATGAGACAAGGAGAGCCCGAAGCAGTAAAAGATATTTTCAAAAAAATTGGAATTAATTTAACAATCTATGATGTTAAAAAAGATTTTTTTGATGCTATGAAAGGTTTAACTGATCCCGAAGAAAAAAGGAAAAAATTTCGTGAAACTTTTTACAATACATTCACAACAATAGCCAAAGATTCAAAAATAAAAATTGTTTTACAGGGAACAATTGCTGCTGATGTAATTGAAACAACTAAGGGAGTAAAAACTCAACATAATGTTTTAGAACAGATCGGAATTAATCCATTATCTAAATTTGGATTTCAAATTGTGGAACCAGTAATTGACTTATTTAAACCCGAAGTTCGAAAAGTAGCAAAAGCTTTAGGTCTTCCTAATGAGGTTGTTGAACGAAAACCATTTCCAGGTCCGGGATTATCAGTTCGAACTCTTGGAGAAATTACTCCTGAGAAAATTAGAACCGTTCGAAAAGCTTCCTTGATTGTGGAAGAAGAAACAAAAAATATTGCGAGTTTTCAAGCCTTTGCAGTTCTTTTAAATGACAAAGCTACCGGAGTTACAAAGGATGGGACTAGAATTTATGGAAATATTGTCGTTATAAGAGTAATTAATTCAACCGATGCAATGACTGCGACTCCCACAAAAATACCATGGGATGTATTAGAAAAAATTAAAAATCGCATTACTACAGAATTACCCAACATAACAAGAGTACTATATGATATTACAACGAAACCTCCCTCTACAATTGAATTTGAATGAGTGAATGATAAAATAATAATATAAAAGCTACCATGGAACTGTTTTTTTACCTATTTTATAAGCAACCCAGTTTCCTAGTAGAGCTATTAATGGAGTAAGTAGAATTAAAACGAGTATATAATGCAGGCGTAGCCAGAATAGTGGGTATGAGAGCCCAATTGCAACCAATACAAAATCGACTTGATCCAACATTGGAAATTGTCCTCCACGCTTGATTTTACATCTCCTTTTTAAGAAAGACCCTAGAAGATCCCCTAATGGGGCTCCAACTGCCAATAATTGTATTCTAAAAATATAACTTATGTCCCAATTTGTTATCAGATCGTACCCTATAATACCAAAGACCTCATCAGGGGTAACTAATTTTAATGATTGTACCCAAGGAAATGGTGGTAATATTTGTGCGATTGCAAAATCTCTTATTAATGGATTTATTAAAGCTAACCAATACCCTCCAATTGCTCCAACAGCAAATCCTCCCAAGAATCCTTTGATTGTTTTTCCATT
>JABXJV010000547.1 GCA_013375355.1 Candidatus Helarchaeota archaeon | reverse complement strand
GTGCTGGAGATGCATATAATGGAGGTTTAGCTGCTGCCATTGCTGAAGGCAAGGATATCATAGAGGCAGCAAGATTTGCTAATGTGGTAGGAGCCTTGTCAGTAACCAAGATTGGGACTGCTCCAGCCATGCCTTTTCGTGAAGATATAGAAAATTTTCTAAAAAACATTTAGATGGCTTGAACAATCATGAAAATTGCTGAATATATAGATCATACATTATTAAAACCTGATGCAACTGAGGATCAAATTATTCAACTGTGTAATGAGGCAAAAGAACATGGTTTTGCTTCTGTCTGTGTGAATCCTTGTAATGCGATTTTAATTAGCAAGGAATTAAAAGATACGAACATAAAAACATGCATTGTTATTGGATTCCCATTAGGTGCAACGACCACACAATCCAAAGTTTTTGAGGCTAAAGATGGAATCAAAAATGGCGCACAAGAAATTGACATAGTAATTAATATCGGGGCATTAAAATATCAGAAATTTGGCATAGTTGAAGATGAAATAAGAGCCATAGTTGAGGCTATAAATGGAAAAGCCCGTTTAAAGGTCATTATTGAATGTTGTTTATTAAACGATGATGAAAAAGTTAAAGCTTGCCAAATTGCAGTAAGGGCAGGAGCAGATTTTGTTAAGACATCCACGGGATTCAGTTCGGGAGGTGCAACTTTAGAAGATGTAAAACTAATGAGAAAAACAGTTGGAGACAAAATTGGAGTTAAAGCATCAGGTGGAATTCGTGACTATAAAACTGCTATATCAATGATCGAAGCAGGGGCGAATAGAATTGGTGCTAGTTCCGGAGTAAAAATTGTAAGAGAGAGTCTAAAAAAATAATCAAAATTAAGGGGTACTTTGGAGAAAAAAGAATGGATATTTACCAAATGTTATGGATTATTTTAAGGATTATCATCATTTTAATCGTTTTAATTGTTGTAGTTTATTTTGCAATGCCATTTGGATTTAACTTGATAGCTTCTAATGATGCAACTTACAAATATTCGAAGCAAGATTTTAAGAAGGTTAAGAAAGGAATAATAACCCCTCAAATTTCAATTCAAAAAAATGAACCCGAATTGAGAATTGATTCAGCTACAGGTCAATATTCCATACATTTTGGAGAGAAAAGGCAACTTACAAATGGTATAGTAAAAATACATTATAAGAAAAAGTGGTATTCTTCATCTCCAAGTAAAAAAGGAGAACAACCCCTCACTTTAAAAGGTTTTGAAGAAGAAAAAGGTAATAATGATTTAGGTGGATATAAAAAATTTACTTTAATTTGGGAATTGGATAAAAAGAATTTATCATTTCAGACGAGTTTTTATCAATACCCAAATCAACCATTTATCATTTTTGAACAAGAATTTCCTCAAGAATTAAAATCCACTGCTATTGGAAAATTTAATAAACCAAATACTATGTTTCCATGTTTTGAAAATGAAAGTCCAAATACCAAAATTTTTGCTTTTAAAAATTCGATATTTTGTCCTCCAACAAAAAAATTAAAACACACTTCTTCACCAGTCATGTTTTATGATGATGAGTTGAATGCTTTTATTATTTCATCAATGAATAATTTTCTTGTTGGTATGATAACTCAAACCGAAACTGTTAATTGTGGGATTGCGGGAGAGGTCGAATCAATTCCTAAGGACTTTAAATTCCGATTCTTAATGTATTTTGGAAGAGGAATTAATGAGACATTCAAAAAATGGGGGGAAATTCTTTTAAAATTCTATCATAGAAGACCACATTCGGCTTATGCAGATCAAATCCTTTCATACTTAGGATATTGGACTGATAATGGCGCACATTATTATTATAATAAAGAAAAGGGAATGAATTATCAACAAACTTACGAGAAACTTTTGGAATATGTAAAAAAAACACGAATCCCATTTGGTTACTATCAATTTGATTCATGGTTTTATTATAAAGCCTATGCATGGGTGCCTCCATATATCAATATGCTCATCTTAAATGGTGGGATTAAGAAATGGGAGTTTAAAAAACATGAATTTCCAGACGGAATTGAAGCTCTCCAAAAAAAATTGGGAAAACCTATTACCTGCCACGGTCGTTGGTTTCATGGAAGGTCTGAATATACCAAACAATTTAAATTCCACATAGTAGGTCGAACATTGAATCCTTGGGGACTACCATTAGAATTTGAATTTTGGGATATGTTGATGAAACGGGCAAAATCTTGGGGTTTGGTAATGTATGAACAAGATTGGATGAATAACCAATTTAGAAAGTTCAAATATTTAAGAAATGATGTTCTTCATGCACGTAAATGGCTTTTAGATATGGGAAATGCGGCAGCTAAATATGGAATCACGTTACAATATTGTATGGCGACTCCGGCCATGTATCTTCAAAGTATTGAACTTAATAATGTAACTAATGCTAGAATGGGTGGGGATTATAATGCAAGGTTTCCTAAAACAGGATACGTTCCACATCTAACACAAGTTCCAATCTTTGGTTATGCTATAGGGTTATGGCCATCAAAGGATACTTTTAGGTCATCCTCCCAACCAGGTTTATTTTATAAAGAAAAATTTACTGAACTAGAAACTTTATTATCAATATTAAGCGCTGGTATTGTAGGTCCTGGGGATCCAATAGGATATTTAAATCGTAAACTTCTAATAAAAACATGCAGAGAAGATGGATTGTTATTAAAACCAGATCGTCCATTAACTGCAGTCGATTTTATGTTCAAAAAGCATTCAACTTACTATATCTCAAGTACCGTATCAATAAAAGGTGAACTTGAGTGGTATTATGTATTAGTACTTAATTTATATCCAAAGAGGATTAAGAAGAAAAGTTTTAAATTAAAAGAGCTTGAAATTACTGGAGAATATATATTATATGATTTTAATAAAAAAACTTTCCAAGAAATTTCTAATGGCACTCAAATTTTCCAAATTTTGAAAAAGAATGAACATAAATATTATATATTAGCCCCACTCATTAATGGGGATATTGCAATAATTGGAAATCCAGAAAAATTTGTAACTTGTAGTAATAAGCAATTCCCTTTCATTAAATACGCGGATAATGAATTAACCATTAAAACTGAAGAGTTGCCTTCTTCTAAAGTCACAATTTTGGCTTTTTCTAAGAAAAAACCAGACCAAATATCCGATAGTGAGAGTGAACTTCCCGAATTTTCCTCCAAATCCGAATTGGATTTTGAGAATAAGGGCTGGTATTATGATTCATTAAGCCTTACAATAAAGATTCAATTAGATAAGAATGGAAAACAAAATCTTAAAATATTAATTTAATTAAAAATCAGGAGAATTAAGATAATTGAAAGCTTGGAAGGCGGAATTATACGACTCAAAGTCTTTTGCTCAATTTGAAATAGGAATGAAGCTAATTAATGAATTGAATATAAAAAACGGGGAGAAGATCTTAGATATTGGGTGTGGAACCGGACGTTTAACCATGGAAATTGCTAAAAAAAATCCAGGAGGACTGGTAATTGGACTCGATAACAGTCAAGATATGATCGATAAGGCAAATTTTAATCTCAAAAATTGGGGTCTAAAAAATCTAAAGTTTATAAAGGCAAATATCCTTCAATACGAGCCGGAGGTCCAATTTAATGCTGTTTATAGCAATTCAGCCCTTCATTGGATTGAAAATACTCGAGATTTATTTGTAAAAATCTATAATATTTTATTACCAGAAGGTCGAATTTTGGCTCAAATCCCAGCAGGAGGCTTACATCAATATATACCATTATTTATAGCCACAATTCAGTCATTAAATCTATCACAATACTTCAAAAACTGGAAATTTCCATCGAGATTAACTAATCCTAAGATCTTAATGAAATTATTATCTTCAATTGGATTTAATGATGTCCAAATAAAAAAAGTAACTCAAAAAGTAAAATTTGAAACACTAGAAGATCTAATTGCTTGGCTACAAACTGGTCCCCTCGTAGCGATCCTCTCTCAATTGCCCGCTAAAAAACGAGAAAAATACTTGAATTACTTATTGAACATTTTTAAATCAAAGGGAGATTCAATCTTAGAAGCTCAAATGAATAGAATATGTATAAAAGCAATAAAATGAAAATGGATATCTGCTTAATATTAGATATTATATCTTGAAATAGATAAATATTTAGCAATGAACAATAATTGAGGGTATTAATTTGGAAATAATAGAAGATCATTGCACAGGTTGTGGACAGTGTATTGTTGTTTGTCCCGTTCAAGCAATCAAATTAGTTGAAAATAAAGCACAAATAGATAAAGATCTTTGTGTAGAATGTTCTATATGTTATAGAAATGCGGGATGTCCAGGTAAAGCAATCAAATCGAAACGTTTAAAATGGCCTAGATTGGTTCGAAATCCTTTCAGTGACGTAATTGCTACTCATAAATTAACAGGAATTCCAGGTAGAGGAACTGAAGAAATGAAAACTAACGATGTAACTGGTCGATTTGGTGTAAATGAAATAGGCGTCTCAATCGAAATTGGTCGACCAGGAGTAGGAACTCGTCTTAGGAATGTCGAATTATTTACCATCGAATTATCAAAAATTGGTGTAGACTATGAAAAAGCAAGCCCTGTCACTGCTCTCTTTGCTAATGATCAAGGTCATATAAAAGAAGAAATAAAAAATGAGAGGGTGCTTTCTGCAATTATAGAATTTAAAGTATCTGTTAAAAAAGCATCTCAAGTGTTTCAATTGATTAAAGAGGTAGAAAAAAAGATAGATACAGTATTTACTGTGGGTGTTATTTCACGAGTGGGAGAAAATGGCACAATTCCTATTACAAATCTATTATCTCAACAAGGATTTTCAATAAGACCAAATGCTAAAATAAATGTTGGATTAGGAAAACCTTAATTTTATAGAGGTGAAAAGATGACTCATACTTTACATAGACAAGGAAATGAAGAAGCCCTTAAGAGTGATTATGCTATGCTCGCAATGGCCGCAACAGGAATAAATGATAAAAAACCAGATACTCGAGAAAAACTCATTCGAATCGGAGAAATATTTAAACAGCATAATCCAGCAAATATTATGATGGAAAATCTATGGAGAATCTCCCCAGCAATCACAGCAGCTTTTACAGATATTGAAACTGTAAAAGAAATCTTAAAAACTCTAAAAAATGAGGATTTAGGAATTTCTATTGTTGTAAGTGGATTAATTTCTGAAATTCAAAATGCTGTTGAAAATGTTGGGTTAAAAATGCATACAGTTCATCTTTCATTGGGAGTTTTTGGAAAAAAAGAGCTCTTAGCTTCAGAAAAGACTTTAGAAATTACAACTATGTGCGGACATCACTGTATATCTCCCCAGTCTATAGAATCTTATGTGGAAAAGATTAAAATTGGAAAAACAACAATTGAAAAAGCTGCTGAAAAATTAGCAAAACCTTGTGTCTGTGGAATATTTAATACTGAAAGAGCTAAAAGTATTCTGAATGAATTAATTTAAATAAAATAGAGTTAATATTTTTACTCTAATTTATTTAAATAATTTCCCTAAAGAGACTTTAGAGATAAATTAAGCAAGCTAGAAGTAATATAGTATTTGTATCTAATGAATCTGATAAATTAAATACGAGGTCGCTCTTAAAAAACACAAAATAAACTATTGTGACTAGAATCAAAAATAGATTTACTCCGATGAACAAAATCGTATATGCTTTGTAGTTTTCCATTCTTAAAACTCCTTTTCCTTAATAGCTGAAGTACTATTTTTTGTAAGAGTCTTGTACTTTTACAGTTAGTAAAAATTATATATATAAATATTTATTTTAAAATGTTTTCCAGAATTTCAAATGAGGTCTAGATATGGACGAAAAAATAAAAGAAAACACAGTTAAAGAAGAAGAAAAGACAAGAATAACTAAAGATACTTCAAAAGATCTATCAAGGGAAGCAAGGAAAAAACTTCGAGAAAAAAGAAGGGCAGAAACTAGTCCTGCAACTAAAATGACTTTATACCTTTGGTTTGTTCTCTTTTTTGCTGGAGTTGTAACATTTTTTGATGGATGGTGTACATTAGCAATAACTTTAGCTATGGGAAATGTTGGAGAACAAATTGATATACTCCAGCAAAACCAAGGGCTGTTCGAACATTTTGGTATATCGAACAATCCTGTTATGATGGGCATAATTTTAAGCATAGCGGGCAGTGGAGTTGTTCTTGCAGTTTCATTTAAATATTTCGTTGATAAATATGGACGTAGACCTTTAACCCTTATTACTGCAGTATGTTTTATTACATTCACAACTTTAACTGGTTTAACTCCTCGTGGCACTATTGGTTTAGTAATCTTTCTTATCTTAAGAATTTTTGCAAATTATTTCTTATCAGCAGATATTGTTACAATCATAATGGCAGAAGAATCTCCAAACCATTTAAGAGGACGATTAATTGGAGTCGTTCTTGCAACTAATACAGTTGGTGGATTTATATGTGGAATCATTCAGATGATAGGAATAGAAATCACCCTACCTGGAGGAATAGAATTAACTACTTGGCAAAGTTTGTTTTTCTTATCTAGTTTTGGATTTATATTCATAATTCCCATGTTTTTCTTCTTAAAAGAAACTTGGCGATTTAAAGGTATGAAAAAATATGAGGATTGGCGAAAAAAGAAAGGGTTAACGTCAAAGGTTGGATGGTCTGTTCCTTTAAGGAAACAATATGCTCGTGCAATGATATTAGGATGTATTATGGGATTTCTTATCACTTTAATTTATTTTGCTCAGGTAACTTATTTCGGGCTTTATTTTGCCAAAGAATTGAATATGTCCGCAAGATTTATTGGTCTTGCCTCCCTCCCACTAATGCTTTCAGCAGGGATTGGATATTATGTAGCCGGTCCTTTAATGGATAAATGGGGAAGAATCCCTACTATACACAGATTCGGGTGTACCACACTTGTTGGCGGGGCTATATTCTCTTGGCCTACTGTTTTTGTTGTTGGCGATATTGGAAATCATCTACTTATGGCTCTTGTTATTTTTGGTGGGATGATGGGAATTGTGTCCCTTACTGTATTAATGACTGCAGCCACAATTGTTCCGTTAGAAATGTTACCCACCCATATTAGAAGTACTGCAATGGGCTGGATGGGGGCTATTGCAAGAGGAGCGATGATAGTTTCCCCTTTTTTAATGATGTATGGTGCTGAATCCCTAGGAGGGCTGGGACTCACTTATCAAGCTATGTTTGCACTCATGGGTATGCCTTTAACTACTCTACTATTCACAGCTTACCTTCTAGCTCCAGAAAGCAAAGGAAGAGTATTGGAAGAAATTGTAGTGACCGAAGTCTATACAAAGCAAAAGAGGGTTCATGATAGAGAGTATAAAAGACCCTATTATTATTTTGCATTAGGTTTAATTGTATTCTTCTTTACAGGTTTAATTTATGGTAATACTGGTGATGGAACTTTTCAAAGTGTAGTATCAATAGTTAGTTTTTATACCATTGTATGCCTCGGTTGTTTCTTAGTAGTGGTTTGGGCTCGGAAAGTTATGTCAGAATAAAAAAAATCATCAAATTAGTAAAAATTAAAATCGTACCTTCTAATCTACTTTTTTTGACTGGATTCATATTCGAATCTTTCTAAATCCTTAAACATTTCTTTATTGAAAATTTCACCTTGTTCTTTTAGAAATGTATTCAAAGCATCTTCAGGTAAATCTGCAAAACTCATTCCCAATTTGGCTTTAGCAATAGGATGTTTACGTCTAATCTTGTCATATTCTTGTAAGGTTTCCATTGAAAAACTTGAAGCATCGACTGCATCAACCGCAATATCGGCTGCCATTGCTCCAGAAATTGCTGCGGGTATGATACCATGATATCCAACTGCATCCCCACAAAGCATCAATCCTGATAAAACGCCAGTTTTTAAAGCCTCACCTAGCAATAAAGCGTATAATCCCCCTCTTAAACCGAATTCTTGAGCGTTCTCAAATCGTTTTTTTAATATTGGATGGTTTTTTTTAACGTTTAAATAATCTTGATATGTCCCAAATCCGACCATAGCATGACCTTCTTCATCTAAATTAGATACAAACGCATTTGCTATGTGCTTATCAAATATAGAGCCAAAGAATATTTCAATTACACCAGGCTCAACATCTTTCATATTTAAAAATTCTACTTGGATTCCTGGATAATATTTTCGTTCCTTTTTCTTATCATATTTTAAAATCCCTGATTTATTTGCAATTCCCATCGGAATAGACTTACTACCATCACATCCTATGAGAAGATCAGAAAAAATTTTTTGAATTTTTCCTTTCTTTTTAACAACAACTCCATTTATTTTTTCATCTTCCTTAATAACTTCAATTACCTTAGTCCCAATGCTTATTTGGGAGCTTGCTTGAACAGCTTTTTGTGCTAGAAACTGATCAAATTTCACTCGATCAACAAAATAACCACCGTTAAATTTCATTTCATAAGCAAATTCACCCTTGGGAGTCCATACACGCCATCGATCGACTTTGGTAATTATTTTATCTCTCCCAAATTCATTAACAAGTTTCTCAGTATATGGACAGCCATTTAGCCATCCCGAACAATGAACTGGAAGCCCAATTGTCTTATGTTCTTCAATTAGTAAAACTTTTAATCCTCTCTCCGCAGTCCTTCTCGCGGCTAACGAACCCGCAGGTCCTGCACCTACGATAATTACATCATAGCTTGTCATAATGCTCACAAAATCTTTGATCTTCAAATTTAATAAAATTGAGATATGATGTAATTCCGATATGTAAAGATTTAAATATAAATAATGTCAAATTTTAATTGAATGTAAAAATTCTTTTACATTCAAAAAATGTTTTACAAAACAAGGAGATGAATGAAAAGATGTCTGAAAAATATAAAAAAGAACAAGGAATCAGCAAAGCACTAATAACTAAGGAAACTTTGAAAGCATTCATAATCGCAATTTCCATCTGTGGATTAGCATGTATAATATCATCTTTCGCAATATTGGGTGCATTTCACGACCCTGAAAACAATCCATTAGGTATAAATCTTGAGCACATTTACATTCCAATTATAATAATTATAGTTGGTGTGGTCGGTCTTTTAGGTCCTATTCTTATAGTCATTATCACACGAATTTACATGGGGAAATATGTGAGCAGTTTTAGATACAAGTTGACCAATTCTGCATTAGAAATCCGCCAAGGTGTGTTTACCAAGAATAAAGTCACCATACCTTATTCACGTGTTCAAAATGTTAATGTTGTGAATGGTATCTTCGACAGAATTTTTAGGCTTCACACTGTTTTAATAGAAACAGCAGGGATTTCAGGAGTACAAGTACAAGGAAGTAATTTTGGAAAACCCGAAGGCTACTTACCTGGATTGAAAGATCCTTATGAGTTTGAAGCGGAATTAAAGCAAATGTTAGATAAATATAATGTTTTACCGTCGGGATTAGAAGAAAAAATCTTCAAACCTCAAGAATTAGCCTTTGATAATTTTATCTCTTATATACTTAGTAAAATGAGAGATAGAGACGATTTACTGAAAACAAATATAAAAGACCTTAGAGAAAAACATAACCTAACCTCAGCAAATCTTGCAGCTAAAGTAGGAGTTAAAAGCGAAACAATAGAATTGTTAGAAGCAGGTAGATACACGCCATCGTTATCATTAGCTTATAAAATTGCCAGAGAATTAAAAAGTAAGATAGAAGATTTATTTCTTTTTGAATAATTTTATTTTTTTATATTTTTATGTAATTAAATGTTATAATTCTGGTGAAATGGTGAGATTAAAAAGAAAATTGGTTTCAAAAATAAAAAAATTGAGAGCAGAGCGTGGAATTACTCAAGAACAATTAGCTCAAGCAGTAGATGTTACCCGACAAACCATTTCTTATTTAGAAAAGGGAGAATATAATCCATCATTAAAAATTGCTCATGATATTGCCAAATTTTTTGAAAAATCAATTGATGAGATTTTTAACTATGAACCTATATTAAAAATAAAGAGGGAGGAATTTAACCTCAGTCAAGAACAATTAGCAATGTTAATTGGTATTTCTACAGATGATTTGCAAAAATTGGAAAATGAGGAATACGATAACCCCCCAGAATTCATAACAAAAATTGCAAAACAATTAAATTGTGAAGTTGAAGATTTGGTTGAGTAAATCATTTAAAAAAAATTAAATTTAGAGAAGGTTATCAATATGGAAAAGATAGATTTTTTTTTTGAAAAAAAATGGGCTTTAACCCTAATTTATATTATTTTCATAATATTAAACGTGATTTTTCCCCCTATAGCATCTAGCGGATATGCTGCACAGGATACTGGAAGGGTAATATCAAGTTTATTAAATACCTCTATTATTCCTTATGTGTGGTTAGCTCCTGTATTTCATATTGCGACAATAGTCTTAGTTATTTGTATATGGCGTCTAGGGGCTAAGATTAGCCGAGTACTTAGTTTGTACATTGGAATAAATTATATTTTCATAGGTCTTATCCAAAATTTTGGAGAAACATGGGAATTTGGATTTGTGATATTAATCGGAACTATGATAACAGAATTTTTAATAGGTTTTTTTTGGTTGTGGGATGCTTATGATCCCAAAACTGAAACTAAATTTGAGAAACTTCCACTTTGGAGGTATTGGCCTATTCCTTTAGCAATTTTAGCGTTTTGGAGTCCAATAAATCCTCCACAAAATATGGGACCTCATTTTGATCCGCTGTTTCTTTTAACTTCTGCAGGCTATGGTCTTACTTTCTGTATGACAACACCCATGTTTCTGTGTTTATTAACACTTTTTTATCCGCGAGTTAATAAACCAGTTTTTAAAATAACAGCTTGTGCTGGGGTTATCATGGGAGTTTTAAATATGTTTAGTTTGCTTGTCCCTTATACATTTTGGATGGGAATATTACATATTCCTTTGTTATCTATCTCAATTTATGTATTCATATTACCCAAAATAATGAAGATCGAGCCACAAATTGTAAATCAAGAACTTGTAAAAATCCCCCATGTTCGAGGACGTCTTATTGGACAAGTAAACATAGGTGAGTTAGAAGAATTTTTAATTGCAAAAAAATCTACCGAAAGAGTGGAGGTGGGTGATATAGTTGAAATTATTGGAGGACCATTTAAAGGTGAAAAAGCAAAAATCACCAGAGTTGATACAACTAAAGATGAAGTTATTTTAGAGCTGTCCGAATCTACTCGCCCGATTCCAATTAAAGTTCATGCAGATTATATTAAAAAGATATTGAGTGAAGAAGAAGGAGAACCTGAAATGGAATAATTTATTAAAAATCCAGCAAGCATAAGGTCTAGTAATGAAAAAAATTGATAAGATTTCTAATTTAAAAGAAAAGAAAACAATTCTAAATCTTAAGAAAGAATTATATTTAGACGAAAAAGATTTTGAACTTGATAAAGAGGGTCGGGTAGTTAAACTCGAATTATTAGGAAGATGGTTTGAAATTGCACCTAAGGTTATAGGAAAACTCACTCATTTAGAAGAATTAGACCTTCATAATTATGATTATTATTATCCCCCAGATGATGTAGATTCAAAAATAGGAAATTTAGAAAACCTAAGCCAATTAAAAAAATTAAATCTCCACTTTAATTTTCTTAAGAAAATCGAGGGTTTAGATAACCTCTCTAATTTAAGAGAATTAGATCTTCATATGAATAAAATTAAAAAGTTGGAGGGTTTAGAAACTCTTCATAATTTAAATCACTTAGACCTCTCACAAAATTATATTGAAAAAATAGAAGGGTTAGAAAATCTCACTCAATTGAAAACTTTAGAAATTAGGTTTAATCAAATCAAAAAAATAGAGGGTTTAGAGACTCTAACTCAACTGAAAACTTTAGATTTCATGCATAATAAGATCACAAAGATAGAAGGGTTAGAGAACCTGCATAATTTGGAAAAATTGGATTTATTTGGTAGTGTTATAAAAAAGATAGAAGGTTTAGAGAAACTAACTCAATTAAAAAAATTAGTTTTATATGGAGAAGAGATTAAAAAGATAGAGGGGCTGGATAGTCTTACTAATTTAGAAATATTGTATTTATATGGAAATAAGATTGAAAAAATTGAGGGGCTTGATACACTATCAAAATTACAGCATTTATCCTTTAATAAAAATAAGATAAAAAAAATTGAAGGATTAGATGAATTATACCATTTAGAAGGAATAAATATTTCTGAAAATGAAATTATTACAATCGAAGGATTAGATAATCTTAAAAAATTACAAAAATTAGATCTTTCCAGAAATAAGATAAAAGAAATTAAAGGTTTAAACGGATTAATTCAATTGGAAGATTTAAATCTTTCAAATAATCATATCGTAAAAATAACTGGCCCATTAAATCTTTCTAAATTAAAAAAACTAAATACTAATAATAATCAGATTAAGAAAATCGAAGGATTAGAAAATCTCCTGCAATTACAGGAATTAAACCTATCTAAAAACGAAATCACGAAAATAATGGGGTTAGATAGCCTCTCTCAATTAACCAATTTGAACCTGGATCATAATCTAATATTTAAGATAGAAGGGTTAGAAAATCTATCAAAATTACAAAACTTAATTCTTTCAAATAACAAAATTGCAAAGATAGAAGGCTTAAATAATCTTGTTAAATTAAAAAAATTAATGTTAATCTCTAATCTAATTTCTAAAATAGAAGGATTGGAAAATTTATCTCAATTAGATATATTAGTTCTCAGTTTTAACCAAATTAGAAAGTTGGAAGGATTAGATAAGCTCATCCACTTAACACATCTGTCCCTTAATTATAATCCTTTAGATGCAGAAGATCAGAAAATAATCAAAGAAGATATAAAAAAAATAATTTCCCATTACAAGAAAAGAAAAATAAAATGGCTTATTAAAAAAATGGAATTATTAAAAGCAAAGTCTAAATTAGAGGGACTTCAATTAGAAGACTATAAATCTCTAGAAAAAGAAATAGAAAAAATTAGTAAAGAAATAAAAGATTTCGAATAACTGATTATTAAAAACTGTATATTTTACTTTTTATTGATTTAAAGTAATGACTTAAATATACTGTTAATTATATGTAGTATCTACAACCAGCTGAAGTGACACTTATGAAAGAAGAAGAAAAGGCAAAAATCACGAATCTAGAAGCTTTTAAAAAGTTACCAAAAGAAGAACGAAAGAAAATTCGAGAAAAGCGAAGAATAGAAGCTGGGTTGCCTTCTAAGATGAATTTTTACCTTTGGTTTGTTCTCTTTTTCGCAGGAATTGTGACCTTTTTCGACGGCTGGTGCACTCTTGCTATAACTCTTGCTATGGGAAGTTTTGCAGGAGGGGCAGACCTGTTGGAACAATTTACTAATCCAGATCTTTTTACATATTTTGGTCTTACGGCTAGTCCGGTTATGATGGGAATAATTCTATCTATAGCAGGAACTGGGGTCGTAGCTGCGGTTTCTTTTAAATATTTTGTTGATAAATATGGTCGTCGTCCATTAACTCTTATAACTGCAATTCCATTTATCACCTTCTCAGTTTTTACTGCATTTGTTCCTCCAAATAGAGAAGGCTTGATCTTATTCCTTATATTACGGATTTGTGCAAATTATTTCCTTTCTGCAGATGTTGTTACGATTATAATAGCAGAAGAATCTCCTAATCATTTAAGAGGCAGATTAATTGCAATGGTTCTTGCAATGAATGCAATTGGAGGGTTTGCTTGTGGAATGATTCAAGCAACTGGAATTAAAATCTCCTTCCCTTGGGGTACGACTTTGGGTACTTGGCAGAGTTTATTTTTCTTAACTAGTATCGGTTATTTCTTTATTATTCCATTATTCTTCTTTTTAAAAGAAACTAAACGATTCAATCAAATGAAAATATATG
>JABXJV010000546.1 GCA_013375355.1 Candidatus Helarchaeota archaeon | reverse complement strand
CTATTTTTGAGAATTCTCAAATACATAAAGGGGAACATTCTTTAGAGCTTCAATTGCCATTCTTACAATATGTTTATGGCCCAGAAATAAAAATTGTTCCAATAATGATGAGTTCCTCTACTTTTAAAGATTTTATAAAAATTGGGGAAGCCTTATCCGATGCTATTACTGATAAAAATGCTGTTATCATCGCTTCTACTGATTTTACTCATTTCGAAAATGCCGAAGATGCAAAAGAGCAAGATCAAAAAGCTATTGATGCCATAAAAAAAATTGATGGAGAACTTCTTTTCAATACTGTTAAGAAAAATGCTATTTCTATGTGTGGTTATGCTTCAACCTCTGTAGCCTTAATCGCTTCAAAAATATTAGGAGCAACTAAAGTTGAGCTTCTAAAATATGCAAATTCTGGAGAAACTTCTGGAGATTATAACTCAGTTGTTGGGTATGGAAGCTTAATAATCTCAAAATAATTTGAAATTTTTTTTTATTATTATTATATAATAAAAAATTGAAATTTTCTTATGAACTTTTTATTATTGCATTAACATATTTTTTTATCTCTATTTGGACTTCCTCAATCGATTTGGAAGTATTTATAATAGGGTACTTCATTTTTTTAGCTCGTTTCAAAAAAAGCTCTCTTACTTTAGTTAAGAAAGGGACATTTTCAAATTTTACTGAAGTATCTTCTTTTCTCTTTAATCCAATTTCAGGATCAATGTCTAATATGATTGTAAGATCAGGAACAATTGCAAATTTATTAAGTGAGCATATCCATTCTTCATCCAGTTCCACACCTTGGTAACAAATACTTGATTCTATATATCTATCAGAAATAACTATCTTCCCTTCTTCTAATGCTTTCTTAATCTCAATAGTATGTAAGACCCTATCTGCAGCGAATAATAATGCATCCACAGCTGCTGGAAGAGAAGTTTTTAAAAATTTTCCAATTAATTTACCAATTTCATTAGTGGATGGTTCTTGGGTTAAAAAAACATCTTTTTTATGTTTTAAATTATCTGCTAATAATTTACAATGAGTTGTAGTTCCAGATCCGTCAATTCCATCAATGACAAAGAAAAAACCATTGTTCATTTTTCTCTCCAAGAAGAATTTAATTCTTATTTATTTAATAAAGTGTATAGTTATTCAATATTAATACTAATTAATTCAAAATTTGATTTAAATATGAAAAAACACGTATATTGGCTGATTCTAATTTAACATAATTATAGCAAAAATTACTATTTTTCCACTAAAAATTTTTTCATAGTCCTATCCAAAAATCTTTTTATAACATATTGTAGTTTAAATATTTATTTTATGAATTAATTTTGATAAATTTGTCAAATTTATTTGATATATGTAATTCTTATCAAGGGATAAACAAGAATATTTTTAATAACGGACAGAAAAGAGGCATTGGATGATGGATAAAAGTGTGGAACCTGATAGAGTACTCAAACTTGAGGTATTAAGAAGAGAAAAAGTCGAACTGATCCCGACTAAAAGAACTGTTCACGTTGAATTAGAAAATTTTGATAATATGATTGAAAGTCAGATTAGGAAATATTTACAAGATTCTTTTAT
>JABXJV010000057.1 GCA_013375355.1 Candidatus Helarchaeota archaeon | reverse complement strand
TTCATAAGTTGATTCTATAGATACAATAAAATTTAAAACTAAAAATAATCTCAAATCTTTTTCGTTGCTATAATTTTTACTTATTACTTGACCTGAAATTAATGAACTAACCATTATTGTAGAAACAATACCCAGAATTATCCATAAATGCTTCTCTTTCATTTTTTTAACCCTCTATTTCCCTTAAAAGGGACGATTTTTTTAATATTTTAGATGTTATATCTAATATATTAATCTCATTGAATTTTAACCTTTTTATATTATCAATATTTCAATTGATAAACTGAAGCAAAATGACCAATCAATAAGTAAGTTATTTAGATAAGTAATAGAATTGCTCGAACATTTACAGCCTTTGCTAATAGGGATAAATATTCTTAAAAAAATAATAAAATTAAGCCGATATTAATTTTAATTTGATAAAATAACGGAGTTGGATTATGCTATCTCGTCTTTTAACTAATTAATCTAAACGTGCAAGAATTTTTTGAGTTAAGATAAATATAGTATTTTATAATTATTAAAAGAAGGATGTATTGTATTTTATAAGCAATAAAATTTTTAACGAGTAAAATGTCCGAGAAAAAGAAGAAAGAGTCGTCCGAAGAGGAAGGAGAAGAAGAACTTCAAAAAAGACTTAAAAAAGAAGAAGAACTATTTGAAGATCTATTTGGAGTCTCAATTGAAGAAGCTTCTGAAAAGGATATCGAAGATACTTTGGAAGATTTAGAAAAAATCGAGAAGGATATGGAAATTACTCAAAAAAAAGAAGCCCCAATATCAACCCCTCAAAAAATTGAAGAGTTAGAAGTAAAACCCAAATTAGAAGCTCCTGTTAAACCAATAAAAATAAAAGCCAAAAAAGTCATTTCTGATGAAATCACCCCGATGCCGAAACCAAGTAGCATGGCTCCGTTGCCAGATATAGCTCATATAACTCCTCCTCCCAAACCACTAAAAATAGGGCACGCCAGACTATTAGTAAAAAGAGAATTTGATTATATTGGAGGCGATGTTCGCTTCAAAGTTGTTGTAGATAATACATCAGATAAATTAATTTCGGATATTAATGTTGTCATTAACCCAACAACACAATTTTCAACAGAAGAACGTGTAAAATCATTAAATTTTTTAAAACCTGGTGAATCTCGAGGCATTGATTTTATCTTAACTCCCTTGGATTGTGGAAAATCAAGCCTTTATGGGACTGTATCATATATTGATTTTCAAGGACAACCTTGTTCAGCTACAATAGAACCAAAGGAAATACAGATCAAATGTCCATTAGTTCAACCTGAAAGAATAGCTAGAGAAAAGATTGAAAATCTTAAAGTGAAATTACAAAAAAGTTCTTGGGCTATTGAATTTTTACTTTCGGCTAAACAGGCATATAAAATAATAAGAGAACAAATTTCAGCTCTAGATGTTACTGAAATTTTTAACGATCCTGAAAAATTTTTATCCGAATGGTCAGGTCTGGCCAAAGTTACGGAACAAGAATTAATTATTTCAGCTTTTATTCGAGAAAATAAAATAAATATTGAGGTATATTCTGAAGATATCAAACAAAGTACAGGATTATTGGCTTATATTAAGAATAATATAAAGTTAGCAATTGAAAGTGCTCAAAAAATTGGGGGCACTGTAGAACAAATTGGCTTTAAAATTTTAGATTCATTTGATCTTTGTAAGAAATCAATACAATTAGCTACTCTTTGTGAAATTAAACCATTAATCAGTGATATAATCGCATTCCTAAAAGATATTCAACCAAAAATGCAAAAAAGTGTTCCTGATTCTAATATGTCCCAAAGGATCGAGTTATGGATTAATACATTATCTAAAAAATTTGATGTAGAACAAATTATCGATAAAAGGCTTGCTTCAGCTTTAGAATATGAAATAATTCAGTGGCTTAAAGAAAGTAAATCTATCATTCAGACAAACGCCAAAATTTATCAAGATTCTTTTTCTGAATATGCAAAATTGGGCTCAATTCAAGAAGGGTTAAATGCACTCTATAGGGATATTGATGAAATTGAACAAAAATATTCAATGAGGATACTTCGATATTTACTTGTCGTTCAGAAACACACTGGGGTTACATTTTATAGGGGAAAATTAGGATCTGATGAAGAGCTTGATCCATTTCTTGTAAGTGGTTTTTTAAGTGCCATTTCTAGCTTCGGAACTGAATTGTCATTAGATAAAAAAGAAACCATGATGAAAAAATTAACATATGAAGATTTCGAAATCAACCTTGAGGATGGAGAATATATTAGAGCTGCTTTATTATCGCATGGAAAAGGTACTGAATTCCTAAGTGATAAACTTAAACAATTTGTAGGTCAATTTGAGGAAAAATTTATCACAGAAATTATAAATTGGAGCGGCAAAATGTCGGTGTTCAATCAAGCTTCTGAAATTCTCTTAAATATCATGCCTGTCATTAAAATTTATCCACCGACAGAAAAAGAATTAACAAGTACATTGCAACCTCCTAAAACCGAATTGGAAGAACCAAAACTAGAAGAGAAACTTGCCGAAGATACTCCAGGGACTTTAAAAGTGGTATCTTTTCCATCTAAAGCCGAAACAACAATAACTCCTAAAAAAATTCAAGTAATTACTCCCAAACCCCTTTTTACAGCTCCTAAAATTCAAGCAGAAGAAGAAATTGGTGAATTAAGTGAGTTACGTTGCTCAATATGTGGTGCAAGAATTTCAAAAAAAGATTTACAAAAAATTAACATGGGCTTCATAATTCCATGTAAGGATTGTGGAGGAGACCTCATAGGAGAAGCCATAAAAAAAGATTAAATTAATGAATTATTTTTAAATATTTATTAAATAAATGTTGAAATATTAGAAAAAATCTTAATATTTACATAAATTATATAAAAAGAATTTACTTTGTTTCTTGTATTTCTTCCATAAACCTTCTACAAACCTCAATAGCTTCCGTCGGGTTCTTTGCATAGCCGTCAGCGCCAATTTCTTTGGCAAATTTTTCTGAAACTGGTCGACCCCCGACTATTGTTTTTGCTTTAATACCTGCGTTTTTCAATGCTTTAATAACTTCAGGCATATATAACATGGTTGTGCTCAATAAAGCTGATATTGCTATAATATCTGCATTTTTTTCTTTAGCCTGTTTTACGAATGTTTTATCATTTACTTCCACTCCAATATCATGAACTAAAAACCCTGCACCAATTAGAAATGAGGAAACAATTGTCTTTCCAATATCATGAATATCACCTTTAACCGTCCCAAATACAATAGTTCCTGCCATTTCTATTTTTTCTTGTTGTATTTTGGGGAGAGCTTTTTCAATACATCGTTTAGCAACATCACCACAAAGCATTAGCTCAGATAAAAAATATTCATGAGATTCATATTTTTGACCCACTATTTGGAGAGCATCGGAAACAACACTCAATACATCTTTGGTTGATACACCCTCATTAAGTAATTTTTCAGTTAAATCTGCTGATTCATCTTCGAAATTAATTACAGATTCTTTCAATTTATTCAATTTTTCAGAACTCAAATCTGTTTTCTCCGATATGTAATAAAATATAATAATGACTTAAGTTTTGATAGTTTATATATTAATTTTTTTAATCCAAATTAAGAGAAATGAAAAAATGCAAAGCTCAATTAATATTTGTTTATTGGTCAATAATTATTGATATAATATTTATCATATACCGATTAATAATGAAAAAAGGAGTGTGTATTTAATGATTGGTGAAATAAGGCAAATAGGACTAGTGTATAAAGACATTTCCGAACCTGTTGAAAATTTCAAAAAGGTTTTTGGACTAGAAACCCTTGACATACTCGATGCTAAAATTAGAAAAAATATGCATAAAGAAAAATTAGAAAACCCTATCAAATTACGTTTTGCTTTAACAATGATTGGCAATACACAAGTGGAATTTATTCAACCTCTTGAAGGTAAAACAGCTTATGATTCATTTCTAGAGAAAGGTGGAAGGGGAATTCACCATTTAGGAATCTATACCGATAAATTTGAAGAAAAAGTCAAGGAATTGGAATCAAAAGGTATTAAACAAATTTGGAATGGGATCGTTGTTGGAATAAGATTTGCTTATTTTGATACAACTGACTTGCTTGGTTATGTAATAGAATTAATTGAGGTTAAAGGTAAAAAAACTTAAAAAAAGATAAGGAGTGTGTGTTAAATGAAAGGTGAAATTAGGCATATTGGAGTAATATTTAAAGACATTTCTGAAAAAGTCGAGCAGTTCAAAAATATTTTTGGATTGTCTGAAATGAATACGATCGATGTAAAGACTAGAAAAAATATCTATAAAGAAAAAATAGATCCAATTAAAGAAAGATTAGCTTTTGCCTCCATTGGTGAAATGCAGATAGAAATTATGCAAAAACTTGAAGGAAAAGCTGTTTATGACGATTTCTTAGAAAAAAATCCTGCTGGTGGAATTCATCATATAGGTTTATATGTCGAGGACATTGAAGAGGCAATAAAAGAATTGGAAGCAAAGGGTATAAAACAATTATTTAATGGGATCGTAGCAGGACTTAAGATCGCATATTTTGATACGACAGATACTTTAGGTTATGTTTTAGAATTATTACAAGTAAAAGTTAAAAAAACTTGAAGATAGAATGGGTAAAAAAAAGAAAGACCAGAAATCTGCCTTAGAAGCTGAAAGAAAAAAGGTTCTAGATGAGGCTAAATTGGCAGAAGATGAATTTAGGCTTTTAGATGCGGCTAGATTTTATAAATTAGCGAGTAATTTATCAAAAGATATTGGGGACTTAGAATTAGCAAGAGAATTGATTAATAAAGCAAATGAATTAAAAAATCGAGAATCACGAATAAGGAACAAAGTAAAAATTGAAAAACAGCGTCTTAAAGCTGCAAAAAATATTGGAAAACTAGAAATTCAAATAAATAAAGCTTTAGAAATAGCTGAAGTAGCTATAAGTGAAAATCGGTGGGTGGATGCAAGTAAATTTTATAATCTTGCTGCAAAATATGCTCAAGAAATGGATGAAAACGAAAGAAGCAAAGCTTTCAAGAAAAAAGCCATCGATCTTGCTCAAAGAGGAAAATAAATGCTTCAATTAAAGAAAATTAATGAATCTGTTTATATAATTGAAACAAAACTTAGATTTATTTCTATGAATAATTATCTAATTTTTGGTGATAAATCTACAGTATTAATTGATACTGGGTTTGCAGCCTCAAAAAAAGAAATTTTAAGATTTTTCGAGAAAAATAAAATAGACCTTAATAAAATTGATATAATCTTAAATACTCATTGTCATTTAGACCATAGTGGGAAGAATAAATTCTTAAAGTCTCATACTAATGCCAAATTAATGATTCATGAGGAAGATAGAGCACCAGTTGAATCATTTGAAGGAATAAGAAAACAAGTAGGGAGTTTTGCTTATGAATATGAGGAATATTGGAAGCAACGTTTGAAATGGTGGAATTATGAGGGAGGATGTAAAGTAGATAAGACCATAACTGATAATGAAATATTTGATTTGGGGAATCATAAATTAAAAGTAATTTTTTCACCAGGTCATACTCTAGGACATTGCTGCTTTTTATTGGATGAAAAAATTCTATTTGCAGGTGATATGGGTTTTGAAAGCCTTTGGTATGGTAATGCTAGAGCAAGTTTAATAGATTATATTAAAACATATCAAAGATTGATTTCTTTAGATCTAAAAATGGTCTTATCTGGACATCTTGATCCTGTAGAAGAAGGGATTAAAGAAAGATATGAAAAAAGACTTTCTCAACTTTTAGATAGAGATAAAAAAATCCTTGATTTAATTAAAAATGGACATAATACGATTGAAAAATTAGTAAAACTCCACATTACAGTAAAAAATCGATCAACAAACCTTGCAGATAGATTATGGCAAGATTATGGAGAAAAAAATCAAATTTACCAACATTTAAATAAATTAAAACAAGAGGGAAAAATAATTAAAGTTGAAGATAGACTGACAATAGTAAATGAAAAGTAAATTAATATTTTTTAGGTTATTGATAGAAAAATATTCTTTTTATTAACTTATCTGGTTTGTTTTCAAATTCAACTATTTTAAATTCGAAATATTTTTTCAGAGACTCGCTAAATTCCTTTTCAAAATCAATTCGAAATTGATATAACCAATTGCGTGTCATTAAAGTAGACATATTAGTTACGAGTCCGCAGGTGATGCCCTTTCCTCTCTCCAGAATTATAAGATTAGATTTTTGTCTAACTTCCGTTAATGGCTGGTCACCGGATAGAATTTCCTTAAAAAGACCATCAATTCCCGCTAATGCACTTGCAACTAATTCTTTATCTTCTTCTTTTACTCCTTTCGGTTGAAATGCGTAAGAATACAATAACGGTCCATTATTGTCAAAAGCGTACAATCCATAAAGCTGAACGTCGATTAAATCTAAATGGAATAGATATGGGCGTTTTAAATATTGCCAAGATAGATAACCAAATCCTATACCAAAAAAAAGAGTGTCTAAACTGTTGATAAAAGGATAATCAATCATCCTCATAGTTCTTAATCCATTGAAAATGAATACACCAAATATAGAAATTAAGAATACAATATTTATCTTCTTTAATAATTCCTTATTTTCTCCTTTATTCTTAAAATAGGCGACGAGTAGATGTTTCTCAAGGATTGGAATCGCCAATAGTAGATAAAAGGCATATAAAAACATATAGAAGATTGGTTGATATAATCTAGTTTGAACCCAACCAGAGTGTAAAATATACCCAACCTCATATTTATCGATAAATAAAGCACCAATAACTAAAGCCCCTGCATAAAACGAAGCAATAATGCTTTTCCAAGAGTAATTTCCTTTGGCTGTTAAATCAACAAACATTGCTAAAAAAATTGGAACTATGATATAACAAAGACGATTAATTTGGAATAGATCAACAGCAGGAGAGGGGGGAGGGGGAGATGCGGCTAAAAAAGTCCTACCCATCATCCAAATCCCGAAACTCAATGGAAGTATAAAAAGATATACCAAAGTGATTAACCTTGTTTTTAAAAAAGCTCGCAATATCAATATTGATAAAATAAATAAAACTATTGCTGCAGAAAGAGGCATTAAGAAGGTTAAATTCATAAATTTTCGCTCTTATAATATATTTCAATGATTTTACATTATTTTTTTTTAGATCATTCCTAAATTTAAAATCATTAATATATATTTGTTTTTTAAAAATAATATAGGAGTTAATAAAATGGAGAAAGAAACAACAATTTCAATTATTGCTATTATTTTGGGAGCGTTAGGACTAGTTTTTCCAATCTTCATTCCATGTTTTATAGCAATAATCTTGGGTTTTTATGCATACTCAAACGACGAAAATTTAGGATTAATTGGACTTATTCTCGGTGCAGTTGGTGTGGTAATTAATGCTTTAATGTTTGCTGGTGTAATTCCTTGGTTTTATGGAATTATTTAATCATTTATATTTTTTAATATTTTATTAAATTGCATTATTATTCTCTAGAAATTTTCTATATTCAATCAATTTCCTTAGAATGTCTATTGTACCTTTGGGATTCGATGTAACTAATACTTGTGCGTCATCATAAAGGTCAAACACGGGATTTGCTGGCGAAAATCCTGGTGCAATTAATACAGTTGTTTTATTAGGATTTGAGGTCACGATAGATATCTGTTTTTTTGCTAACTTAGATTCTAATTTCTGGAACATTTCTACCATTATTTCTTTTCGTTTTATGCCGTAAGGGTCCATGGGCTTATAGTTGGCAAAAAAATCGCCCATTCCAGCCATGCATTGCGTTAGTATAATATCGAATCCCTCATAGTCTAAAATAATTTTTAAAATTTTGGGAAATACGCTAAAATCCCATGTAGCAACGGTGTCTATTGGATTATTTCTCGACCAATAAAAAGGCAAATATTTCCCTATTCGGCTAATAAGATCTGGATCAGTAACTTGAGGTACAATTAGCCCTCCTTTCTCACATGAATCTGTAAGATATACACCAAATCCTCCCCCACCGCTTAGTATTCCAACCCTATTCCCTTTGGGATATGGATATAAAAATTTGGCTGCCTTTGTAAGAAAAATAAGTTCATCCATTTCATCGGCTCTTAGAATTCCATTCTGCTTAAAAAGACCTGAATAAATTTCCTCGGAGCCACCAATAGATGCTGTGTGAGATGAAGCTGCCCTTTTACCCCCCTTTGTAACACCCGCTTTAAAAAAAACTATTGGCTTCTTTAAAGCTATTTCTTTTGCGATTCTATGAAATTTCCTAGCATCCCGCAATCCTTCAACAAAAATAGAAATAATTTTTGTACCAGGATCTCGTCCAAAATATTCAATATAATCTTCCATAAGAATCGATGCTTCGTTCCCAGTGGATATAAAATATCTGATATTTTTAAGATAATTACAAAGCATCGTCCCAAATGAACCACTTTGGGAAGCAATACTAATGTCTCCAGGTCCAGGGGTCATAAAACCCATACCTGCATGTAGTGGAGATTCGCGATTGGCCGAACTATAAATTCCCATCGAATTCGGTCCGACGAACTTGATATTTCCTTTTTTTGAAACTCGCACGAGGTCATCTTGTATCTTTTCACGATCTTCATCCACTTCTTTAAAACCAGCAGTTATGATTACTGCAGCATGAATACCAGCATCGACACAATCTTCTAAACTAGAAACAACTGCATCTGGAGGAACAACAATTGTGGCGAGATCTACTTGAGATGGAATACTCGTGAGATTCTGATAAACTTTCAAGCCAAAAATTTTTCGTGTTTTATATTTTTCACTCGGATTTACACAGAAAATTTCTTTGGTATATCCACAAGCTCTAATATTAGTAACTACCATTGCCCCAACTTTAGTTTCATTTGCTGTGGCACCTACAACAGCGACATTCTTTGGGTTAAAAAGTAGTTCAAAATGGTCAATATTGGACATATTTGAAACCTTAAGAAGTAATCTGTTTTTTAAGGAACATTTTTCTAATTTAAGAATAATTGTTGAAAATTTGACAAATAGAATTTTATAACTGGAATAAAGGAAGAGAAATTTGATCAAAAATATAATATTTGACTTAGGAAATGTATTATTAAGCTTTAGACCACAGGAGCTACTCTCAAAAGTTACAGATGATCAAACCCGGATTAAAGGGTTTATGTCCAAAGTTACTGGTAGCAAAACTTGGTTAAAATTAGATCGTGGGACAATTTCGATTAATGAAGCCAGGGACCTCTTTTTAAAAGAATATCCTGAAGAAGAAGACTTATTAATATATTTTTTTGATAATTGGAAAGAATTATTTGCTCCTATTCAAAATTCTATTGACATATTAAAAAAATTAAAATTGAGCGGATATAAAACTTATGCTCTCTCCAACTTTGTTAAAGAAGCCTTCGAATATGTCTCTTCTTTGTTTGATTTCTTTAAAACCTTCGATGGAATGGTCATTTCATATAGAGAAAATGTCATTAAGCCTGAGAAAGAAATATATGAAATTTTACTTCTAAGATATAAATTAACTCCTGAAGAATGTTTATTTATTGATGATATAGAAGGTTTTTGCTTAGGAGCTGAAAAATTGGGGATTAAAACGATTTTATTTGATTCGAAATTAAATTTAAAATCTGAACTTGAAAAATTTGGAATAAAATTTTAAAGAATTATTAGCTTCCTCCGTTTTTATATTTCTTAAAGCAGAGTACCGACAAAAATAATGGATACGGAAAGTATAAAACTTTATATTATAATAAAAATAGATAATTGTTATATTGAAAGGTATTATTTTTGGTGAAATGCTTTGACAGATACTGTGGATAAAATTCAAAGATTTTTTGAAGAAATTTGTGTTATTTTAGTTCCCCTATTGATTGTGCTTGTAATTATTGGTGGAATGTGGGCTGTTGTGGACTCGGCTACAGCAGATCCATTTGACGATCTAATTAATGGATTGCTTGGTACTGGAGGTGTTCTGGGATTTTTTACAAATTTACCATCAGACGGTCTTAGAATTCTGTTAATTGGTGCTATCATTACAGCAATTTTTGGAATAGCTTCAGTTATTGCAATCACCGCCAAAGACGGTAGACGATTCTGGTATAAGCTATTATTCCGAAAAGAACCCCCAGTATAAGACTAATTTTCTATTTTTTCTATTTTATATTTTTATGTAAGTTTTTTATGTAAATTTATTACTATTTTTAATTTTTAGTCTACTTAATAGGATTAAATTAAAAATCAGTGATATAGAAAGTGTAAGGAATAATAATAATAGTGTAAAAGATAATGATATATTATCTGCTAAAAATCCCATTATTGGTGATATTACTGAGAATATGAGATTGTTTAACATTGCATAAACGCTATATATAGTTGCTTTGCTAGAAGGAATATCTTCACCCTCTAATTTTTCCATATATGTAATCTCCTCACTTATATATGCATTAAATATTGGAACCGCAAATGCACTCCCAATTTGTCTTAAAATAACAAAAATTATCCCAAAAATGTTGAAAATAAAACTCATGCCTAAAAAAGCAAACATAAACAATAGATTAATAATTAAAATTGTAGCTTTTTTTCCAATTTTCTTTTCAATTCTATAAGATAAGTTTGTGGCTACTAATTCAGTCGTATTAATTATAGCGTATAATAAACCAAACGATTCAATTGGTAAGTTGCTTTCTGCAAAATATGGTTGCACAAACCAAAAAACCAAATATGATATGGAAAGATATATTGCGCCAATAATTATCAAGTAAAATAAAAAATGATCTTTTCTACAATATTCATTCATTTTTCTTAAATGAAATCTAAAACTTCTAGGTTCTTCCGTTTCTTTCTTTTTTAATCTTGGCTCTTTATAACCTACTAAAGCTATAAAAAAACCTATTATAAATGCTAAAAGGGAACATAAAATTGTAAATCGATATCCATAACTAATTAAAAATATTAGAGCGATATTGCTTGCCATAAATGAAAGGATTAAAATTGTATTTCCGTTTGAGAAAACTTCTGTGGTTTTTTCTTCACTGTCATTTTCCATTAAAGTATCGGAAACTAAAGGAAATTCTGCAGAAATTAAAGCTAGAGAAGCTCCAAAAACAATATCAAGAATAATAAATTCAAAGAAATTGGTCACAAATAAATAAAAAAACATAAAGAGATTAAGTAAAAATATACCCAATAAAAGAACTTTTTTACGACCGATTCTGTCAGCTAATAACCCCGATGGAACACTAAATACAATTGCCGATATTGCTGAAATAGATTGTAATAATAATACTTGACCAAAGGTTAATCCCAGATCATTGTAAAAACTTACTAGAACAGGTACGATAAACCATAAATTATGAAAAAATTGCCTAATGTAATACGTTTTAATATTTCTATCCAAAGTTTTTATCTCGTGCATTCTCTAATTGTAAAAGAGTATAAATTATAATTTAGGAATTAATAAAATATTTTTAAAGTTATAAATTTATTTTTAAAAAACAGTATTGATAACTAATTTAGGAGAAAAAAATATTGAGAAGTAATCACCAAATTATACAAAATAATAACAAAGGAGGATTAAAATGGGAAACCGTTTGAAGGACAAAGTGGCTATAGTTGTTGGAGCAGGGCAGCAGCCTGGAGATACTATTGGAAATGGAAGAGCTATATCAATTCTTTTTGCCCGCGAGGGTGCCAAAGTTATGCTTGTTGATATTAATCTCGATTATGCCAAAGAAACAAAAGCAATGATTGATAAAGAAGGTGGAGAATCCTTTATTTTTAAGGCTGATATTGTTAAGGCAGATGATTGCCGTCGAATGGCTGAGAAATGCGTTGAGGTTTATGGACGGATTGATATTCTTGTAAATAATGTTGGTATCGGAGAGGGAGATAAAAGAGTGGTCAAGCTGAGTGAAGAAATGTGGGACAAAATTTTTAACGTAAACTTAAAGGGAATGTTTCTTACATGTAAATACGTGTTACCAGTGATGGCAAAACAAGAAAATGGCTGTATAATAAATGTCTCATCTATTGCGTCCGTTTGCGCTGCACCATTTGTTGCTTATAAGATTTCAAAGTCCGGAGTTAATTCCTTAACTCATCAATTGGCCCAGGAGTATGCCTCCCAGGGTATCCGCGTCAATGCAGTCATGCTTGGTCTAATGAACACTCCTATGGCCGTAGAAGGATTTGTAAGAGAAACAGGGGCACGTAAAAAAGATATAATCAAAATTAGGAATAGACTGGTCCCTCTAAAGGGTGGAATGGGAGACGCATGGGATACAGCTTATGCTGCGCTTTTCTTGGCATCGGATGAGGCGAAATTTATTACATCGGTCATACTTCCAGTAGACGGAGGTCAAAGTGCAAGAACTAGGTAACTTATATTATATGGTCACTTTCAACCATTTTTCTGTTTTTAAGATATGATTTAACGCTTTTCTAACATTTATTGGAATTAAATCACCGGCTATTCCCGAACCGTGTGCATCAAAGCCCACAAAATATAGGTTATCAACTGGGGTCTTTGGATTAATTCGATCATCACCTGTTTGATTGAAAGTTTGCCCCGACTCCGCTGCAGGAGTGTCCTTGTAAAATATCATATTCTGTTGAAAATCTAAATTTGATTTATCTAGAATACCTGGGTATAAATTTTGTATATCTTCAATTGCCAGATCTACTTCTTTTTTAATATTTTGAGTTTTAATTGGACAAAACAAGTCTATCATAGTTTTTCCAGGTGGAGCAACACCTGCTTCCGCACCAAAAAATGTTGGTTCGAAAATTCCGACAATTCGTTCGCAATCCGGGGTTAAGATCAGCGGCATATCTTTAGAAATAGGCTTATTCAACCCCAATATAATTGCAACGGCTTCGACAGGGATTAGGTTATCAATTTTTTTGATAAGTTCGCTTGGGAAATTTTTTCTTCCTCCGAGTTCCAAAAATCTCCTTGGACCAGCATTGTGAACCACGATTTTTGAATTAATAGTTTCACCATCAGATAATTCGACTCCGGTTGCACAATTATTGTCAATATGTATTTTTTCAACATTGCATTTGGTTCGGATCTCTCCCCCTTTCTCTTTAATTACTTTTTCCAAAGCATCAATAATTCCTCGGACACCTCCTACTGGGAAACCGAACCTTGCAGATGCTAATCTAAATCCTTCCTCCATAATGATCTTGAATTCACTGGTTGGTATTGTATCAGCGTTTAAGCAAGCAGCTGTGCCTATTAATGAATCCATAATTCGCATTATGTCCTCTGATTTTGTAAAATTCTCTCCATACTGTCTTACGGAAACATTTTTAGATCTATCAATCCCCTCAAGTTTTTTGGCAGTTAATCCCATCAACATCATAGTCCATTCTTCCTCTTCTTTTCCAGTAAAAGGGGATTTTTGAGTTGATGTTGGGGAATATTCATTTCCATCAGTATATCTGAGTTTACTAAATAATCCATGACCGATCCCTTTTTTCTTCATTTGTCTGAGAGTTATATATTTAACATTTGCCCCAACTTCCTGACAAAAACGACCAATATTCGATTTTTTACCTATGCTAGTCCAAGAACCTGTTGTAATTTTATAACCTTTGTAATCCAGCTCAGTATACTTGCCTCCGATAAATGTTCCTTTCTCCAGCACTAAAATTTTTCTTTTTCCGGTATGTAACAAACCAGCAGCTGTCATCAGCCCGCCGATACCAGCTCCTACAATAACCGCATCATAATCTTGTTTAGACATTTATTTTTCCTCTTGAATAAGTTCAATTGCATAATTCGGACAATTATGCACACATATTCCACAGCTGGTACACTTTTCATTTACTTCAGCATTATAATAAGAAGTTATTGCATCTTTAGGACAAGTTAATACGCAATAACTACATCCACAACATTTTGCATTATCAATTTGAATCAATTTCATAAACCTCTAACTTCAATATTCCAAATATAAAAAGAATTAATATTGAATAAGATACTTTGTTTTTTTTAAGAAAATTAATTTAAAAATTTGATATGTAACTAACTAAACTGTGATAATTTCTAAAAATAAATGAAGAAATTGTGTTTAATTAAACCATTTTATGTATTATTTTTCCGGGAGGCAAATACATTTCATTTGAAATTACATAAACACCCAAAGGATTCGTCTTTGGTTTGAGCAAATAAATTAAGTCTCTTTCTGATTCTTTAAATACGATTGAACAATTTCCATTTTTAATTGTTTTAGGAATTACTTTTAAATCAGTTGCTACAAATTCGGATAATTCAATTCCATTATTCTCGGGATTAGTAATGTGTTTCAAAGTAATAGCTCTATAGATTTGTCCACCAGGAAGTTCATTTAAATCATTTGTAAGTTCAATTTCTATTTTCATTATTTCAATCCCATTTCTTTTTACAATACCAATTTGTTTTCTCTTTTCAGTAAATAGCTTAAATTCTGCAATTTTTTTTGGAAAACCATAAATTTCACGTCCTGCTGCCATTGCTGCATCATTATCTACAAACATACTATTGCAAAACCAACCCATATCTTTAGTTGTCTTTGTCTTCAATCTTGCTTCAATAAAAGTTGCTGCTTCGTGATAGTTTCCAACAAATGAATCTTTAAAATATGCTATATAACATATAACCATTGGTGATTTACCTATTTTTAACGGAGGTGGAACCAATCCTTTAATATTTTCTTTATCAACACTATACGTTACCATTAAAAATTTTGAATCAGGGTAAAAAAATGTCTCATTTTTCTTAAATTCATATAATGGAGCAGAAATGGGTATTGCTTTTAGTCTTTCCATAAAATTCACCATATAAGTTAATAATAAAATCTTAAAAACTATTTTTCTATCCCATATTTTTCTTCAGTAACTCGATCTAAAAATTGACCTAAAGTTCTTTTTATGTTTTTTCTTGGATTTACTCGGGGATCTAATGAATCAGCTTCCAGTTCAAGGGTTTTAATCCCTACTTCTTTAATTAACGTTTCTGCAATCAATTTACGGACTGCAAACACGTTTTTACAATTATGACCTCCTAATATTGCCGCATCTATTTTATAGTCCCTACAAATTCTTAGTACATCATCTAAAAAATACTCGATTGGTCCACGATATTGACGACCCATCGGATAATCTAGCACTGCCTTTCCCAAATCCCTATATATTGATTCTAGACTCGACATGTCGATTGGAGGGGTTAAATAAATGGATAAAATATCCATCAGAACCATACAACTATATTTTCGTTCCATCCATGCACTTATTCCCAGATCAAAGGCGATTGGTATTAATAACCACAAAAGTCGAAGTTTTTCCGTTTTTTTCTTATAAGTTAAAGCAATGTGTCCTTGTTTGTTTTTAAATCTAGAATAAACTTCATCTCTTACCGATTTTGTTAGATGTATAGCCTCATCTGAACCAAGTAGGCAAGATAATAAAAGAAGGAATGGGGTTAATACAGAACTTGGCAATGGACTTGGAACAGCTTTACAGAACTCGAGTATTTCAAGGATATTTTGGCGGGCTATATTTGACTTTTCTATCGCTTCTTTCAGTTTTTCGGGATCTAATTTTGAATTTGTATGTTTTTCTAAAAATGAAACCATTTTTTTTACTTGATTTCCCATGTACTTTGAAATTGTGTCGCTATAATAAGGAGAACTCTCTTCATGTGTCCAGTATGGGATGTCAAAACCAAATGCAGGAATTTTATAAAGATTTTGAATAACTTGATAATTTGCATGCATCGAATCGCACGGTTCAGGAGCATACACTAATATATCAGGTCTGGGAAGCTTATTGGATATCATTGCACCTATCCAAACTTTTTGGAAATTACAAAGATAACCTTGTGGTATTCCCGCTTCAACTGCAGAATCTAAATGCTCCACCGATGTTCCAATGACCGCACAAAAAGCAGTGGTAAGTTCTTGTTGAATCGGGACTAAATCCATTGCATAACAAATTTCCGGGCAAACTGCAATATTTGCTAATATTATCTTTTTGTTAGGATCATGAATTTGTTTTAGCAATTTATCAAAATACAAATATGTTGCTTTACCCACCCCAAAAGGGAACACAGATTGCATATCTCTTATTGCGTTGGTTAAATTTTCAAAAAATTCTATTTCTTGCGAATCTGCCAAGTAAAAATCCTCTAGGTCTTTTTTATATATTTGTTATGGATTATACCTTAATTCAACTTTTGAAAAATATCTGAGGTATTTCATTTTAATTAAAAATAAATAATTTTTAATTCGTAACCTTGAGCAACTTTTATGTTTTTAAAATGTATTATTGAAAATTTAATTATATGGTGATTTACAATGGTGAAAATCGACATTTTAATGGATTTAAATAAATGGAAGGTTGCTAGTGAAGAACAACAAAATGGAATTATTAACCATTTGCTCTCTAAACTTGAAAAAGAATTTGAATTATCTTACATAAAATCATATGGGAAGAAGGGCGATACCACGCGCATTGCCACGTTTAAACAGAAAGCAACGGGAATTTTATTTAATTTGATTCCGGGCGGGAAATTTCAAATGGGTTTTTCAACAAGTGAAGAGCAAGCCTTACGCCAAATTAAACCTAAAGATAGTGGTTTAGGTGGCGGAAGTTTCACATTGAAGGATAAAAATGGCAAGGAAATTGAATCAGGAACCATTGAACCTAATATCGAACAAGAATTCATTGAGGAGTACTTGGAGAACGTGGAATCGATGCAACCAGTCCATGAAGTTATATTGGCACCTTTCTTGATATTAAGATTTCCAATAATGCTTGATGAGGTAAAAAAGTTAATCACGATTGATGAGGAAGGCAATAGATTGGAAACCGGTCAAGCGGCATTATTCTTTGATGAAATTGATGAATTGCTTGAAAAAACTGGATGCAGTTTGCCATCCGAAGCTCAATGGGAATATTCGTGTAGAGGAGGAACTAAAACGATATTTTTTTGGGGTAATACAATACCTGATGGTAGCGAATGGATTGGAACATATGATGACGATAAAAAAAATGAGGAATATAGCAATGGATTTGGTCTCGTAGATATGGGAGCATTTTCGGAAGTTTGTGATGATAAATGGCACCCTAACTATAAAAATGCCCCAATTGATGGATCAAGTTGGTCAGGTGATAGCCAAAATCAAATCGTTAGAGGCGGAGCTGCAAATATTTATCCTTGGCAAGATTGTGGTGAATGGCTCTTGATGATTTCTGCAAATCGTGGTACTGATGTTGAATGGGAATATGGATTCAATATTCGCTTGGTTAAAAATCTTAACGATATTCTTTAATTCATAATGAAGCTATTTTTACCAATAAAGTATTTTTCTTTAATTTTTTATTTTAATTTCACTCCAAAAATAAAAATGACAAAGATTTACTATAATTATTCTGCAAAAATAATAAATCTTCTAAGAACAGAAAAATGACACATTTGATGAATACTTGAGAATTATTGGTATAATGGAAGGATAATATGTACTCTTTTAGAGCAATACCTTAAAAAGAAACTTCGAGCCATTTTTCAGTGCCCAATATATAATCTAATGCCTTACAGACTCCTATAGGGATGAGGTCTGCAGCAACTCCACTTCCTATTGCTTCGGCACCTACCATATACAAGTTATTTACTGGCAGCTTGGGATCGATTCTATCACTTCCCGTCTGCCCAAAGGTCTGGGCACCCTCTGCGGCTGGAAAATCGCCAGCAAATACCATATTTAGTTGAAAATCTAGATTAGAAGGATCAAGAATGCCAGGATATAAATCTTCTAAATCTTTTACAGTCAGATCTATTTCCTTTTTAATATCTTTTGTTTTAAGAGGAGCAAATATATCAATCATTGTTTTTCCAGGAGGTGCAATACTCGGGTCGAAAAAAGTTGGCTCAAATATGCCAGCTATCCGATCACAATCTGGTGTAATAATCATAGGCACATCTTCGCTGATTGGTTTATTCAAACCGCAAATAATGGCAAGCGCATCTATAGGGATTAATTTATCAACCTTTTTAAGAAAACTAGATGGAAATTTATTTCGTCCACAAAGTGTTAAGAGATTTTTTGGACCTGAATTATTAATAATTAAATCCGAATAAATTGTCTCACCATCTTCCAATTGCACCCCTACAGCTGAATTGCCATCAATTAATACCTTTTTAACCGCATTTTTGGTTGAAATTTTTCCTCCTTTTGCAATAATAACCTTCTCAAGAGCATCAATAATAGATTTGATACCACCAATCGGGAAACCAAAATTTCCTGATGCTATCCCAGAACTATCTTGTAATATTATTTTATATTCACTTGTAGGGATTGTTTTTGTATTTAATCCACTCGCAATTCCAATCAAGGAATCTAGAAGCTTAATAATCTTATCTGATTTAGTAAAATTCTGTATATAATCATAAACTGATGTATTTTTGGATCTATCAATTCCTTCAAGATCTTTAGAAACTAAGCCTATCATTACTTTTGAATATTCTTGCATTTCACTTTTGGAGAATGGCGAACTTATGGTTGAAGTGGGAAAAAATTCTTTTCCATTTTTATATCTAATTTTTCCTAGTAAACCCGGAGTTCCCCTTTCTTTCCGTATTTGTTTCAAAGTAATGTAATCAATATTTGCGCCAACTTCTCGGCAAAAATTGTCTATGTGGCTATTTTTTCCCATATTAGACCAAGCTCCAGTGGTAACTTTATAGCCTTTATAATCTATTTCAGTATATTTTCCTCCAATAAAGTCTGCTTTTTCTAGAACAAGGACTTTCTTCTTTGCCTGAACTAATCCTGCTGCAGTCATTAAACCTCCTAAACCCGCACCAATAATGACTGCATCATATTTCTTCTCAAACATTTATCCACCAACTGGAAAAAGAATATAATGATTATTTAATTTTAACACAAAATATCAATTTAATATGTTTATAAAGAGAATTCATTAAAATCCTTTTTGAAAATTATCTACAATACTATTATACTATATAAAGCGATAGAAATTTGTTTTAATTAAAAAAATAGAAAATCTACTCTTTTTTCGCAATTATATTTCGAAGAGACTCTTTCTTTTCTCTGAATTTTTCCAAATTGGCTTCTACTTCCTCGCTTCCCAATTGCATTAATAATAAACAGATTTTTTCACATTTTTCGTAATTATCGGAAGCTGCCCCATATAAATATTCTTTCTCACATTTTGCTGCTTGCTCTTCTAAAACCATCATTTTCAATTCTAATTCGGGGATAGAGATTTTACACGACTTAGTAAATTCACTTAGTTTTGCCTTATACATCCCTATGCCGTCAAAATCATTTAGTTCCTTAGAAATTTCAATTACTTCATTATATAGATTTATCACTTGAATAATTTCCTTGTTGAATTTCGCCTTTGTTAGAAGTTTTAAGGTCTCTTTGCGTTGATCAATTAATTTTTTGACCTGATCGTATTTGCGAGAAAAAAAAAGTGCCTCTTTTTTTCTTTTTATTTTCAAAAGATGATCTGCCATTTTTTTAAACAGTTTTAGTGCCTCTAAATAATCCCCATTATCAAATAACCTTTTTCCCTTTTTTTTAAATTTGGTAATCTGTTCTTCTAGCTTTCTTTCATCAATGATATTTTCTAATTCAATTTCCTTAATGGCAGTCTCCTCATTATTAATTGATCTTGTTATATATTATTATATCATTCATGTATTTTATTATTGAGGTCTAAAAGAATAATAAAAAAAAGATATTTTTATGGCGTTTCAGTATTATGATTTATAAGAATCTTTTTTATTAATTGTTCTAATGATACTCTCCTTCTAATAACCAGTAATAGATGCATGATATTCATGCGATGTTTCAGTTAGTTTTACTTTGCCCTTATTTCGGCTATAGATCCGTTCTGGAGTATGCCAACAAATATTAGCACGAGCTGTCTCACTAAGCTGAGCAAAGAATACATCATAAAAAGAATTTTAGTCTACAATAAAGAGTTAGGATTTTCTGGATTAATGGTTTAATAAAATTTATTTTACCTATTAAAGAATATCAATAAAATTTTGGAGTAAAAAAAATGGTTATAAAACGATATCAGATTAAAATAGACAAAGAAACTGCAGATATTGGTACCGCAGGAGAACTAATGGTTGCGCTAGATGTATTACAAGGGCATCGCGATCGTATGGTATTAGAACAACTTCATTCACACTTAGCCAAAATTATAAGTGGTCCAGAGGACCTCTATAAAGTTATAAGGTCTTTAAATCCCGATGATCAAGTTTATTTAATTGAAGGTCTTAGCTCAAATTTGGTAAAAACCGTTCAATCAGCAGGTAATTTGCGTGATATTTTTGCCACACTATCCGACTACAAGGTTGAAGAGAAAATTATCCAAACCCTTGGTTCGGACGGATTAAAAACATTGATTCGCTCAGCAGAAGAACTTAGTGAAGTATTAGAATGGGTATATGGTAATTGCGATCAAATGGTTCTTGATTCACTAGGAGTAGATTATCTAAAACATCTTATTCAAAATGGTTATGAATTGAGCCTAGTTTTACATTCTTTAGATCAAAAATGCCAAGAAGGTTTGATCGGTATGCTTGGATGGGAAGATGTAGGAAAACTTGTAATTGACAGACGAGATCTTGCTCATTTATTGAGAGCATTACCTGGTGAACTTAGTAAAAGGTTATTGAATGATTTTACAAAGGAAAAGTTATGGAAAATCATCAGGGATAAATATGGCTGGCAATATTTACATAAATATCTTGAAGCTGATGAGGCTGAATATCTAGAAAAAGTTTTGGAGGTAAAACATGCCTAATGAATTGATATCCACTTGGACAAGAGATCCAAGTAAACCTGGCTCACTCACACCCCTTAAAGGAAGTAATTATTCAATATTTGATGCACATTTACATGTAGTTAACTTTATACAAGAAACTCCTGGTGGAAAATCTCTAATAGAAGCTATGGATCGTGCAAATGTAGGGAAAGCAGTAATTTTTGGCTTACCAGTATCCAAAATGTGGAGTGAATTTGATAGAGACCAACCAAATTATTACTTAGCTAACGATTCTAGGTGTTATTATTACGCCTATACGGATGTTATTGTAGCTGAAATGGTTCGGAGTCTGCCCAAAGAGCAGAGAAAACGATTATTTCCACTGGTATGTGGCTTTAATCCATGCGATAGATATGGAGTTCGTGATGTAAAATACTTATTAGAACAATATTCTGATGTATTCGTAGGCATTGGTGAATTATTACTTCGACACGATGATCTTACTGCACTAACGTATGGAGAAACCGCACGCTCAAACCATAAAGCGTTATGGCCAGTGTATGAATATGCAGGTGAGCACGACCTGCCCGTTTTGATGCATCAAAACATTACTTCAGTTAGCAAAAGTGATTATCCCGTATATCTCTATGAGTTTGAAGAAGTGGTTCGCGATTTTCCTCGGACACGCTTTATACTAGCTCATTGTGGTATTTCACGCCGACTTAATGTACCCTTCTATCATCAAATGATCGAAAGGCTATTAGATCAATATCCTCTACTTGTAGTAGATTACTCTTGGATAATTTATGATGTTGTAATATGCCCTAATGGCAAACCTCAAGCAGATTGGATTCATCTAACAGAAAATTTCAGTGATCGTATATGCCTTGGTTCAGACCTTGTAACTAAATTCGAAAAAATCGGTCCAGAACTTCAACGTTATGATGCTTTTCTTGATGAACTTAGCCAAAAAGCACGAGAAAATATATGCTGGAAAACCGCAGAACGCACATATGCTCGTAAAAATACATAAATTCTTTATTTTTTTTATTATATTTTGTTTGATTAGCATTTTTATTTTAATTTTAAATACAATGTTTTTAATAATCCATACCATAATACTATTTAAAGAATAAAATTGATAAGAGAGTGAGCTTTGATGGGTAATTTTCATGATACAATACTTGAAATAGCAGATAATATTAAAAAATTAACAGAAATAATTGACGAACATGATGTTAAAGGAATTACTAACTTAATTCATTATTGTCGAATGACCTTCGTCTATGGAGCTGGTAGATCGGGTCTTGTGGGACGTACATTTGCACATCGCCTTATGCATCTAGGATTAAAAGCATGTTTTATTGGTGATACTATAACTCATCGTTTTACAGATCAAGATATATTAATAGCAATATCGGGATCTGGTGAAACAGTTAGCACTGTTGCACTAGTAAATAAAGCTAAAGAAATTGGAGGGAAACTTGTTTTAATTACTTCAAATCCTGACAGTACCATAGGTAAATTGGCTGATATCATCATAGACTTAAAAAGCAAAACAAAGGTTGAAAAAACAAAAAGCTTAGCACCATATACAAGTCTTTTCGATACTGCAGCCTTTGCAGTATTTGATTCAATCGCAAGAGTTATAATGGATGAATTAAAAATTGATGAGGAGTACATCCATGCAAGACATGCAACTGTTGAATAAATAACTGTAAAATTTTTGATGTTAGATTTAAAGGAATATTTTTAAGACCTATTTTAAATTAAAAATTATTGAAAATCTCGTTTAAAAAATAATAAAAATGTGTTTAAAAATGGTTGAAATACTTGGAATAGGTGCTTGTGCTTTAGATATGATAGCAAAAATTAAACATTTCCCAGAACCGGACGAAAAAATTGATGCAGAAAGCTATACATACCTTCCAGGTGGAGTAACAGGTAATTATATTACTGGAGTTGCGCGATTAGGCGGTAAAGCAGGTTTTGTAGGTGCTATAGGAGATGATCAAGAAGGGGAGATCCTATTAGAGAATTTTAAGATAGAAGGAGTTGACACATCTCTAATAAAAATCAAAAAAGATTTGAGGTCCGCTATAAATTTTATAATGGTTACAGATGAAGGAGAACGAGTAATTATTCAAAGTCCATATATGATTAAAACTCAACTTAAAGTTCCAGATGAAATAGATTTAAAGCTTATTCAAGGTGCAAAATTAATTCACACAACTGCTATCCATAAAAATGTTTCAGAATATATAATAAAAGCGGCTAAAAAAGAAAATCCAGAGATTATAATTTCTTTCGATTTAGAAAAACAGGTAGCAGTGCAATATGGATATGAAGAAATTGAAAAATTTATCGATTTAGTTGATATTTTAATTCCTCAAAAACTGGGTGTAATGGAGCTAACTGGTAAAAACGATCCAACAGTTGCAGCAAAGATTTTGTTAGGAAAAAAGCCTAATTTAAAGATTATTGCAGTCACTTTAGGAGGCGATGGCTGTTCGATAACTAAGAGAAATGGTGATAGAATTGAACAAAAAACATACAATGCATATGATATAAAACCAATAGATACAACTGGTGCTGGTGATGCATTTAATGCCGCATTTGGTGTTGGTTATTTAAAGGGTTGGGACTTGGACAAAATTGCCAATTTTGCAAATGCTGCTGGAGCTTTAAACTGTCTAAAAGTAGGTGCAAGAACAGGTATGACTACTATGGAAAACGTATTAAAATTTATGAAAGAAAATACGAATAAAAATAAAAAATAAAAAAACAATTAAAATTAATATTATAAAATGGAGGATTTTTTTTGGACGAATCAATGAAAGAGAAACTTGAAAACATTGTAGATGTACCAGAAACAATTAAAACTTTAGAAGAACTTGTAAAACTTGATTTAATTCATTTTAAAAGTATTGATGTCAAAATCGCTACAACTTTAAAAAATGTTTTACACGTTGAAACAATTGAACAATTAGCTCTGAAAAAAATAACCGATGAAGAATTCCTAATGCTTAAAATGTTAGGAATTTCAGATTATAATTTAAATTTGTGGAATTTTCTATGTAGAATGATTCTTGAAGGTAGGTTGGAAAAGGTTGGTCCTGCTAAGACATTAATTGTAGGGCTTGATAATGCTGGAAAAACTGCCATTCTTCATGCAATCCAAAATAAATTAGATTTAAATACATTTGATAAATTGTCTCCTACTTTAGGAGTTGAACGCGAAATGATCCAAAGATATGGTATGGATCATATATTACTCGATATGGGGGGCCAGGATACCTATAGAAAACAATACATTCAGAATGCTGAGCGATATTTTATAAATGTTGAGTTTATAATGTTCGTGATAGACGTCCAAGATCCAAAAAGATTTGAAGAAGCGCAAAAGTATTTTCTAGAAATCATCAATTTGCTAGAGGTATTAAAAGAACAGCCAGAAATTTTAATAATTATACATAAGGTTGATCCAGATATTAAATCTAAACCAGAAATTCAAAATTCTATTCAACTTCTAAAAAATCAATATAACGAAACTTTACAAAACAAACCCTTTGATTATGATATTACAACCTTTAGTATCTTTAATCTTATTGGGGATAATAAAACAATGGTGAAAGAAATTCGTACTTTCATAACTACAGGAAAAGGACACGAGCATAAAGAAGACATTGTATTAACAGAATCATTAGATCGCATTATGAACATAGTAATTAACTTAAGTTCAATGGTGGAACAAAGATTATCAAATCTTGAAACTAGAATGGATAATTTTAGACAATGGATGGAATACGCTAGAAAAAGTGAAATTGCACCTATGCCGAAGCCTCCAACAAGAAAGATCAAAGAATCGGGAAAAATAAAAAAACATTACCCTGTAAACCAAGCACTTCGTGACGAGCTTAAGTCCATTTTAAAAATGAAAAAATTGACTGATTAAAAAAGAAGAAAGGCTAGGGCTCTAAATTGTCTAAAAGTAGGAGCTAGAACTGGCATGACTTCTATGGCAAAAGTACTGAAATTTATGAAAAAAAATTGGAAATTATAATTATTTTTATTGAAGGTAGATATTTTGGAATTAACACCTTTAGATAAATCAATGAGAGATAGACTTAGTAATTTTATTGATATTCCAAAAAGAGTAGGAACTTTAAATGAAATTTCAAAACAAGATTTAATTCATGTTAAAGGAATCGATGTAAAAATAGCCACAACCTTAAAAAATATATTACATGTTGTGACTATCGAAGAGTTGGCAAGAAAAGAAGTGAATGAAGAAGAATATTTAATGTTGAAATCATTAGGCATAAGTGAATTCGATTTAAATATTTGGACTTTTTTCTCTAAAATGATAATTGAAGCAAAAATTAGTAAGTATTTAGGCCCTTCGAAAACCTTAATTGTTGGTCTTGATAACGCAGGTAAAACTGCAATATTAAACTCTCTACAAAATAAACTTAATGTAAACACATTTTACAAATTAACACCAACTGTGGGGGTAAATCATGAGATAATTCAAAGATATGGTATGAAGCATGTTTTACTCGATATGGGGGGACAAGAAGCCTATAGAAAACAATATATTCAAAAAGCTGAGGACTATTTTCTTAAAGTTGAATTTTTAATGTATGTTATTGATGTGCAAGATCCGAAAAGATTTGATGAAGCGTTAAAATATTTACAAGAAGTCATTAAAACTGTAGAATTATTAAATGAAAAACCGGAATTTTTAATTATCATTCATAAAGTGGATCCTGACATTTCCGATTTTAAAGAAATTCAAGATTCGATTAATTACTTAGGGGATAAAGTTATTGAATTATTTAAAGATAAAAATTTTGTTTTTGACATAACAACCTTTAGTATCTTTAATTTTATTGGAGATAATAAAACAGTAGTAAAAGAAATTCGTGATTTTATAACCAGTGGGGTGATATCTCCTGATGTTGAGCATAAACATAAAGAAGATGTGCTTTTAAAAAGTTCAATGGAACGAATTCTAAATATAGTGATAAATTTAAGTTCAAATGTAGAACAAAGGCTATCAAATCTTGAAGTGGGAATGCAAAACTTTAGAAATTGGATGGAACATTTTAGTACAACTTATGAATTTACTCCAAAACCCACCTTAGAAACAAAACCATCTTCAGAAGCCGATAAAGTAAAAAGTTTTAAGACTTTAAGCGATGCTCTTCGCAATGAGCTAAAATCCATCTTAAAATCGAAAAAAACTGAAATATTAAAGATGTTAGATAATCCCTTTATATAAAATAGGTTTTTAAATAATAATCAAAGAAGCTACTCGTTCCTAAGGATAAATAGTCTTTAAAATTCTAATAAATTTTTATATAGAATTAAATAAATGTAAAGATTAGATGAATATTTTGGTGATAAAATGAAAGGTTATTCAATAGTAAAAAAGCTGGAACATTTACTAGAGATTCCAAAAAGTGTAAGAACTCTTAATCGAATTTTAAACCTTAATTTATCACACATCAAAGGCATTAGTATTAAGGATGCTGCTGTATTAAGAAAAGTGCTAAATGTTAAAACAATAAAAGACCTAGCGAAGAGAAAAATCAATGAAGAAGAATTTATAAATTTGAAATTGCTTGGAATTAACCCATATGACTTAAATGTATGGGTTTTTATTTCAAGGGTACTTAATAAAGGAAAAATAGAAGAATATGTCGGTCCGAGAAAAATATCTCTTGTGGGTCTTGATAATGCTGGAAAAACAGCTATTCTGCATGTGTTACAAGATAAGGTAAATATAGATTTATTTGGTAGCTTAGCACCAACAATAGGAGTTAATAGAGAAATAATTGAAAAACTTGGCTTTGAATATATGATCTTAGATATGGGAGGTCAGCAAGCCTATAGAAAAGAGTATATTCAACATGCAGAAAAGTATTTCCTTAAAGTAGGGCTCCTAATATTTGTAATTGATGTCCAAGATCCGGACAAATTCGAGGAAGCCTTACATTATTTGGGAGAGATTATAAAAATTATGTCCATTTTAAATGAAAATCCTGAATTTCTAGTTATAATACACAAAGTAGACCCTGATATTAAAGAAAGAGAAGATATTCAAGATTCTATTCTATTTTTAATAAAGAAAGTAAATAAAATATTTCAAGATAAAGAGTTCCAATATGAAATAACAACTTATAGTATTTTCAATGCATTGGGGGATAATAAGACTGTAGTTAGAGATATTCGCGATTTTTTAAGTACGGATTCAGAGGGATTTCAAGAATTAAAAGATTTTGTTATTGAATCATTAGAAAAAATGATGAATATTGTACTCACTTTGGGTTCATCCATGGAGGAACGATTTTCAAAAATTGAAGACAAAATACAAACCCTAAAAGATTGGAGTACGTATAAAAAAACACCTCAACCTAAAGTTCCAACTGAACTTCCCACAAAATTAGAAGCACCTAAAGGATTCCAAAAATTACAAGAAACCCAATCTTTAAAACAATCTCTTCGTTCAGAACTTAAAGAATTATTAAAAATGAGAAAAATAGAATAATTAAAAAATATAATATAGGAGGATGGTATTTTTGAATGAATCAATACGAGAAAGGCTTAAAGATATTATTGATATCCCAGAAAAAATAAAAGATCTAAAAGATATTTTAAAATTAGACCTGACGCATTTTAAAGGAGTCAGTAATAAAGCAGCTTTTACCCTGAATAATGTATTGAAAGCAAGAAAAATTGAAGATTTCGTAGGAATGGAAATAGATGACTCTAAATTTTTAACATTAAAAGTGTTAGGTGTTGATCCATACGATGTAAATGTATGGATGTTTATTTCAAGAATGATTTCTGAAGGTAAAATTGGTGAGTTTTTAGGACCTAAAAAAATTTCAATTGTAGGGTTAGATAATGCAGGAAAGACCGCAATATTCCGAATTATTCAGGATAAATTAAAATTGGATATATTTGATCAATTACCACCAACAATAGGTGCAAATCAACAAATATTTGATGATAGGAAAGGTCTAAAATATGTAATGGTGGATATGGGTGGACAAGAAAGTTATAGGAAAGAATATATACAAAACGCAGAAAGATACTTTATAAATATTCAATTTTTAATGTATGTTATAGATGTTCAAGATCCCCGGAAATTTGAGAAATCGTTGGATTACCTTAAAGAAATTACTCATATTATTGAGCTATTGAAAGAAAATCCTAGATTTCTAATTATAATAAATAAAATAGACCCTGAAATCAAAGACGATGAACAAATTAAAGAAAGATTTGAATTCCTATCAAAAGAAATCAAGGAAATATTTCAATTTAAAGATTTTGAATATGAAGTAACCCCCTATAGTATTTATAATAGTCTGGGAGATAGCAAAACCGTAATAAAAGGAATTCGTGATTTAATTATTACCGGTTCAGCGGGGCTAAAAGGTAAAGAATTTGGATCTTCATTAGAACAAGTATTAAATTTATTAATTAATTTGACATCTTCAATTGAATCCCGATTTTTAACGCTTGAAAAAGCCAATGAAAATACGATAGAATGGATTGACTATCTTAAAAAAACAATTCAACTAATTTCTCCGGAAACCACCCTTGAAATAAAAAGTACTGAAAAATTTGACCAACTAAAGAGTAAAGATGCTTTGAAAGAATCACTCCATGAGGAACTTAAATCAATTTTAAAAATAAAAGAACAAAAATAGACAATATAATTTATTAACAAAATATATGATTTAAATTGTAAAATAGTAATAAAACAAATCTCTATAAAAAATTCTTTATAAGGAGGTGAATTCCGTAACTGAGGAATTCCGATTAACAAAAGCAGTTCAAGTTCACGGATGATCATGTAAAATTCCTCAATATAATCTTTCCAAGTTACTTAAAAATACCGGTTTGACAATGATAAAGGATGACCGACTTCTTGCAGGAATTGGTGATGATTCAGCCGTCATAAAAATCAGTGAAAAATTAGCAATCATTCAAACCATTGATGTTTTTACACCAATCATTGATGATCCAGTTATTCAAGGTAATATAAGTGCATGTAATGTTCTAAACGATATTTATACTATGGGTTGGCCAGACCCATTGAGTATGGTTTCGCTTATTGCTTATCCTCTAGAAATGCCTGAAAAAATTGCAACTGGAATGCTAAAAGGATTTCATGAATTTTGTGAGAAAGAAGGATGTCTTATTGTCGGAGGACAAACGATCCAAAATCCTTGGCCACTTCTTGGTGGTTGTGCTATTGCAGTTGCAGACCCAAATAAACTCGTTTATCTAAATGGAAGCACAGAAGGAGATATTCTTTTATTAACCAAACCATTGGGAATTCAACCAGCGATGGCTGCATATAGGCTTTTGAAAGAACCAAAACCTATGAAAGAAATCTTTGAATTAATTTCTCAAAAAGAAATGGAAAAGGCAATTGAAATCGCTGTGAAGATAATGATAACATCGAATAAGCCCGTTGCCAAAGTCACACAAGAAATTCCTATTAATGCAGCAACCGATGTAACAGGATTTGGGTTGAAAGGACACGCAGGAGAAATGGCAAAACAAAGTAATGTTGATATAATAATTGAAAAGTTACCAATAATAAAAGGTACAAAAGAATTGGCGGAAACCTTCGGTTATCTTTTATTAAAAGGCGAAGCGGCGGAAACTGCTGGCGGGATGTTGATTTCTGTAAGTAAAGATAACCTAGAGAATTTAATAAATCTTCTAAAGAAAAATGGGGTTGATCCTTATGTCATTGGGAAAGTTATACGTGGAACTGGAAAGGTTAATATTAACGAAAACATTGAAATTATAGAGTACCAAAAATCTTGAACTTAAGCGGCAAAGCTATGAAAGGAAGCGAAACCATTAATGGAGCTGAATAGAGTATGTGTCTGCAAGACATCGCCGCCAATTTAACGAATTAATGAAATATAAGCACCCATCCTACTATGGGGTTGTGGTCTAGCTTGGTTTGGTAGATTGGATAAAATCTAACCCTAGATTGGTATGATCCCTGCCTGGGGCGCAGGGGATCCTGAGTTCAAATCTCAGCAACCCCACTTTTTTCTCATTTTTTATTTTAAAATACAAAAAATTTGTATGTTTAGAAAACTTTTCTTTGACTATCTATTTCGTTATTTCAATCATAACCCCACAATGTTCACATTTACAAGGAGGCATAAAATCCAAAGGTGCTTGACAATTAGGACATTTTAAGGCAGTTAATCTGGTTTTTGGTGGAATAGTTAAATATACTGTCTGTTCAACTGTTGATGGCGCTTCTCTTAAAATAATTCTATCAGAAATTAATCTACCTTTTATTTTATTATCTTGTAATATTTTTTTAAGTTCACTTTCAATAATGTTAGTGGTCACATTGAAATAATTTGCAATTTTTGAGAATGTTATTTCATCGTATGGTTTAATATATTCAATGAGCTCGTTCCTAAGTCTATTCATTTTTGTAGAAATTATTTGTTCTTTAATAAGATTAAAGGCTTTGTTATGTAATTCTTTATCAAATTTTTGAGAAGAAAAAAATCCACCTTTTTCTGTCTGAAATTGTAAACCTATTTCTTGGTTATTAGAGTATTTTATATAGATATCATATTGACCTGAGGGTTTTTTATAATTTTCATAGTGGTTTATGTCTTCGAATTTAATTTCTTTTTTCAATTTCTTTATTTTTCCGATATCGTAAATCTCAATTTCATTTGAAGTTATATAAACAGTTCCATGCTCAACTGCTTTAAGAGTAGGAACCATTCCGAAGCCTGGTTGATGGACCATTTTTGGTTCTGGATTACCTTCATACCATATTGCTCTTTTTTCAGCTCTTAATAATATTTTTTTTGATGAGTTATTCATTTTTATCACTCCCTTCTTGACTTTTTACTAATTTTTCTGAATTTTTATTGAGCAAATAAAAATATAAATAGCAATGGGTCAATTTTTTGCGATGATTATATTCATTAGGAGATCATTTTAATACCAAAATAATATGAAACCGTTTTTTAAGTCGCTATTTATTATTAAGCTATTAAAATAAATTTATTATAATTTATTATTTCTATTAAGTCTAACAAATAACATATATTTTATTAAATCTAATACATAGCAAGAGTGGGCACTCATTTTTACATTATAAATTAGGTTGATTTATTATGGAAAAAGGCAAATTTTTTAGCTGGGATGAAGTTAAACAAAATCGTGAAGGAATAGATTGGGTTGTATTTCCAACTGCGATGAAATTTGCAAAAGAAATGTATTTGAGTAAAGCAAAAAATTGTCCTAAATGCGGAGAAAGTCCTGAAAATCTTTTTTGGCTTGGAATTCAATCTTCTAATGAAGCTTGGGACAGAGGTGAAGGAAAAGCAGGGTTTTTAACAATTTGTGAAAAATGTAATTTACAAGTTGATTTTTTTAGAGATGAAGAGCTAGAAAATGCAATTAAAGAAGGTGAAGTACGCTTATAATAGTAGGAGCATTAATTACAAAATTTTCAAACATTTTTACAAGGTTTTTTTAAAAAAAGTAGTTAAAGGAAAATTACTTATCCTATTTTCTACCAGCTGGCGACATCTACTATCCAATTGCCATCTTTATCTTTTACCATAATAACGGGTACTTGTCCAGAACCAGAAGGTTTTCCATCTTTATCGTAGCGATGAAAAAAGAACTTTAATCTTGTTGGTTGACTACATTTCGTATCAAAAAATTTAAATTCATAAGATCCTCCAGCTTCTATCCACTTTCTACCAGCTGGCCAATAATATCGAAGTGCATCACGTTTTTTTCTTGGTTCCTTTGATTTGGGCAAAAACTACCACTTTTTTTTGCAGCCAATTTTTTTAAATCTAATACATTGAAAGAAACCCAATATATATCAAAATTTGATAAATACCGAAGCCACAAATTTGAGTAATAATTGTAAAATACATATTTTTGAGATCTCTATCTTTTACATAAAATTGAATGGTCTGATATTCCAAAGCCATTGCCCATATATGCCATATTAGAACCACGAGCCAGTAAAAAAACAAACCCACACCATATTCTTTGATATAAAGAAAAATCAATTGAAGTGGTAAAATTAATAGCATACATAATAAAAATGCAGTTGCAACATACCAGATATTTATTTTTCTTATCTTATCGAATGGATAGTCAGAATTTCTGTACATTATTTTTGAAAGGACATAAAAAATCACTTGATAATTTACATAGACTGCTGCTAGGAGTCCAATCAATCCAAGAAGAAATGCAATATAAATCCAATATTCACCACGAAATTGAAAAATTATGAAATTTGGTAGTAATAATAAACCCCCCAATAAAATTAGAATAAACATTTTCTTCATCGAATATTTTTCATTTACAAATTCAATGGTTTCTGATGGATTTTTTAAGAAATTAATGATATACTCTTTCCAATTCATATTAACAACTCATCAAATTACCCTAAATCGCGCTAGCCACTCCATATGGTTATATGCAAAAATCAGGAAAAAAACGTACAATGTCAAGTAATAAGGAAGTAAAACTTTTACATCGGGTGAATCAAAAGCCTTCATTACGAAATTACTAAAGATTGGAGGAATTACAACAATTATAAGTATCATTAACACTAGATAATATGGTAAATAAGCGTATAAAGCCATACCAGGAATTAAATTTAATAAAATACAAATAAACGAAACTAAAATAGTAATTGAAAGAAGTGGAAATATGGACCAAGCAGTTATTTCAAAAATCTTTAGGAAATTCACCTTAATTTTCAGGATTCTAAGCCAAATATATGAAAAAAGACTGAAAAATATCCAAGTTTTAAAAAGAAATAGAACATTCTTCAAAAAGATTAAATGATAATGGGTTGTGAAAAGATCATATCCAAGCATAGATGAAGTCGTTAACATTTCTAATAGAAATGTTGAAGTGTAATATTGAAAAATATTGTATATAGGCCCAGCTGGACCTTGATATATGAAAACACCGATGATTGTTAGGATACTAGAGATGGTTAATAATAATAATATCTCCAATAAATTTGTCTCCTGTTCCAAAATTTCATCAGTTGCCTTTGTAGGGGAATAAATCATTCCAACATAATTTTTACAAAATTTTTTTATAGGATCTATATTCATTTAAAGTCAAACTCTCCTTATTTTAACTAATTAAATAGTTCTTCTAAAATTCTACCATCCACAGAACATTCTGAAATATCCCAACCAGTTATATTTCCAATTGTTGGAACTATATCGCAAATTGATACTGGATCTTCATTGAAAATGATACCTCGCTGCTTAATATCCGGTCCCATCCAGATCATTACAATTTTTTGTTCATTAATAGATCCATGATCTCCGTTTGCATGAGCTGGAATAGTATTAGTACGTATACGGGCTCCTTTTCGGAAAGACAAAAAAATATCACCTGCTGCGCCATCAGTAGGAAGATTATAATCTGAAAAATTTTCTGATGGAACAATTGCATCAAATAACCAGTATCTAGAATTGATTAACTCTAAATATTTAAGCGTAAATTCTTTGGTTTTATTATATCCTGCTGTTTTATTTTCTAAAAATGGAAGTCCAATATAAGCGGATCCTCCTTCATGATGTATATAACAAGGGATTCCTGCTCCTTCAAGAAGTGCCTGTAAATTAACTCCCTCGTCATGAATGGTTTCCATTCCATGATCTGATGTAATAACGAATAAAGTGCTGAAAAATTTACCAAGAGAAATAATTTCTAAGAATAACCTGTGTAGTAAATTATCTACTTCTCTCAATTGTCGCTCTGCCATGGCATTTCGAGCCCCATACACATGACCAGTTTCATCCGTATAGCCGATATTTACAAAGTAGAAATTTTGTGGAAATTTCTCGTTTCTCAAGCTCTCTATTAAGGCATTTATAGTCCAATGATCCATAGGAAGCATCTCACCATAACCATTACCAACTTGACTCTGATAATTTGGATTTGCCCAACTATATGAACTGGCAGGCAAATATCGTGGAGCTCCTTGTGAGAATTCAATTTTATATTCTGGACCAACCCAACTATCCGATTCCCAGGCAAGCATCCAGTGCAACCACTTACTCGAAATAAAATGGGTCCCGATTTTTAAATCCGGCTCTAGTGCTTCAATTATCGTCTTAGCTTGTCGTATATCATAATCAAAGAATTTATGAGGTGCCATGAATCCAGGAAAAGGATGAAACCAGAGACTTACATTCGCATATTGATTTCCAAAGATTTTAGTAGTATTTGGAAATGCTCCAGTAAGCATAGAAGTATGACCAGAAACCGTATCCGAAGAAAGTATTGTTTCTGCATTAATGAACATACATCCAGTATAAAACATAAATTCCCATAAATGAGGCATAATATCTGGACGAATATAATCAGGGTTGCATGAGTCAAGACTAATTAAAATAACTCTTTGAACTTTTTCCCCTAGCAACCCCCAAATTAAATCTGGAGAAATATTATCGGGATCCATGCTATAAGAATTAGGACCCATTTTATAAGAAATATAATCGATACTATATGATAAACAAAAAATTAGCGCAATAAACAAACCAGCAATTTTATTCTTATGTTTCAAAAAAATACCAACTTATATTATCGGTTAAATAATACGTCAATAATTACATATCAATTAAAAAAATATTTAATTAATCAATATCTTAAATTATTCTTCTATAGATATGGGTAATATAATTCTTTTATTCTTTTTTTTATTTTTCAATAATTTAAGATTATAAACTTAAAAATTTAGATGCGTTTATCCCTAAAATCTGCTTAATTTCTTTATTTCTAAATCTACGATAGCCATATTTGTCCAGAATATCACTAACTTTTTGATTTTTCAAATTTTCAATTGTTTCAACCCATTTTGAAAGGGACATTAAATTATTAGTAATCGGCCAGTCGCTCCCAAACATAACTCTAGGAGAAACTCCTTCATGATTCATGGCGAAGCGCAGTTGTCGATAGAAATCGGGTGGGGAATTTACCATTAGAATTTGCCCATGAGCAGAAATATCGCAATAAATGTTTGGTTTCATAAACATCATTGCTACAAGTTCATCAACTTTTCCAAAATTTAAATGAGCAAAACTAAAGAGCACTTCGGGAAAATCTGTAGTCGGGGCATCAAAATATTCTGGTCGTGCTGTTCTCCCTTTTAATCCCATAATAAAACCCGAATGTGTAATAATGGGTACTTTATATTCATCGGCTATTTTGTATAGTTTATAACATTCTTTACCATCTGGAAGATAACCTGTAGAAGGATGAAGTTTTAAACCTTTCATTTCCCAAGTAGTAAGTGCTTTTTCAAACAATTTTTCTGCATTAGCTCGTCTTGGATCGATACTAAAGAATGGAATCAATTTATCTGGAGAATCTTTGGCTGCATCAGCGATAAATTTATTATAATCATTAATAGAAATTTTTGGTTCTCCTAGTGCTAAACCCCAATCAACTGGGTAAATAATTGATTTATCTATTTTAGCTTCCTCCATTTCAGTAAGAAGACGTTTCGCGGATCCATCCATACTTCTTTGCATAAGCTCTGATTCTAAGATCCGCTCTACAGAAGGACTATCTGAGACTATCCTTGATATCATATAAGCTGAGCTCCACCAAAATCTCTCAGGAAGCATATCTCGTTGCCATAAATGACAATGTGTATCTATTATCATTTTAACACCTCTTTAAAAGAACTTATCCCCTATTTTTAATTTCAGTTTATATTCTATTTCTTTTACTAGCTCTGAAAAATTCCAAACTTTTACAGATTTATCATCAGATCCGCTAATCAGATACTTCCCATCACTAGAAATTGTGACTGTCCAAATTACGCCATTATGTGCTTTAAAATTTAATAAAAGTGCCCCTGTCTCAAAATCCCAAATCTTAATCATTCCATCTTGGTGACTACTAATAATAAATCTTCCATCTGGAGAAATAACGACCGAGTAGATGGGAGCAGAGTTTTGTTTATCTTCAATTGAACGGACAAGATCAGGGGTTTTTAAATTCCATACTTTGATAGTCTGATCCCAAGATCCACTAATAATATATTTTCCATCAGGAGAGAAATCAACAGAAAGTATATCATCCTCATGCCCAATTAATGTGCGGATGGGCATCCTTGTCTCAAAATCCCACAATTTGATAGTAAAATCTTTAGTACCTGAATAGCGATATTCCCCAGCCCCACTTGCAAGAAACTTTCCATCAGGAGAGATTGCGATTGATTTTACAGGACCCCAATGTGCCTTAAATGTATGGCGACACTCACCACTATCCATTAACCATATTTTAACACTAAAATCGCGAGAACCACTAATAATGTATTTTCCATCAAGAGAATTTTTAACCGATACAACTGGTTGTTTATGACCTTCAAGTACTTGGACAAGTTTTCCAGATTCTAACTCCCACACTTTAATAGTGCTGTCAAGAGATCCCCCAATAACATATTTTGAATTAGAGGAAAATGTTAAGGAATAAAAAATATCATTTTTTCCTTGAATAGATTGAACTAGGTTCCCACTCTTTAGATCCCAAACATGGACATCATTGGATCCACTAACAATATTATTATTATCCAAAGAAACTGCAACTGAAAATATGGCATTACCATGCTTAAGATTTGAAAGTTCAGTGATAGGCATTATGTCTCAAAGTGAATCTAATGAATTATTAAAATCATCTATTAAATCTTCCACGTTTTCTAGACCAACACTCACTCGTATCATATATTTAGTAATTCCAATCATCTTTTTTACTTTATATGGGACAGAAAAATGCGTTAGATTATATGGGTCTTCAATTAAAGTATCCGCATCCCCAAGGCTAACTGTGTAATGCGGAATTTCCAAACCTCTAAGGAATTTTTGCACATTACTACCTTTCTTCAAATAAAAACTGACTATACAACCAAAACCATCCATTTGTTTTTTAGCTAATTCGTATTGCGGGTGACTAGGTAAGCCAGGATAAATAACTTTTTCGATTTTATCAGTTCTTTCTTCAAGGGCTTTGGCTAATTCTGTTGCATTATAATTATGTCGTTTCATTCTAATTTCTAAAGTCTTTAAACCTCTAAGAAATAAAAAAGCATTAAAAGGTGATAAACAAGCTCCCATGCCGTGTGCGTTTCTCTTAATTTCGGTCATGAGTCTGAAATCGCTTCTTTTTGATACTGTCGCACCTCCTAAAGCGTCTCCATGACCTCCAATAAATTTTGTAAGAGAGTGAACTACAAAATTTATGCCATACTCTAATGGGCGTAAATTATGAGGACTATTGAATGTATTATCTGTAACAGTAGTTATTTTTTTCTCTTTCGCAATTTTTGAGAGTTCTTCTAAATCTGTTATCTTCAAAGTTGGATTTGCGGGAGTTTCGACGTAAATTAATTTGGTTTTATCATTAATTGTTTCTAATATCGCATCATAATTTGTCATATCTACATAATTAACTTTAATTCCACATTTTGAAAGAATATTATTAAACAGACCTTGAGTACCTCCGTAAAGCTCATAGTCAGCAATTATTTCATCCCCTTTTTTGGCAATTGAAAGAACAGTCGTAGATATAGCACCCATTCCTGAGGCAAAAGTCTCGCCTATATCACCATTTTCTAAATTTGCGAGCTTTATTTCCAATTCATGTAATGTTGGATTGCCTCCCCTTGTATAAATATATTTAGGGCTAATCTGTTTTATAAACGCATCTTTTACATCAAATGATGTAGTTTGATATATAGGTGTTGTAATGGGACGACTTTCCTCTTCTTTAGGTATCGTAGAATGAATTGCTCTTGTGGCAAATCCACGTAAAAACTTAAACTTCTTCTTTTCCATTTTAATGCCTCTTAATCTTATCTTTGTTATTTTGGAATTTGCTTTTATGTAAATGACATATATTGATTATGTGTTAAAAAATTTTGTAGAATAAATAAAATATAGAAGAAATAAAATGAGAGAAAAAGTTCCGAATTTAGATCTTGTTGAAAACTGTATTATTAGGTTTATCCAAGAAAATAAGAATAATTCATTATTGAGCGGTTTACCATTAAATGAAGATTCAGTTAAGGGAAGAAAAGGGAAAATTCAGAAGGATATCTGGTGCGTTGGTGAATGGAATATCTATCTTGACCCACCAAAAATAATAGCACGATGGAGTATTGAATGGACACCAGAGGAAGAAACAGTTATAAATCTAAACATTAAAGAAATTAAAAATGAATATCAAATTTTGGATTGGGATGTAGAAGAGACGTTTTAAAATGTTTAACACAAGAATTAATTTAAAAAAAAGTTTTATAATAAATAAGATTATTATTATATTGTAATTTATAATGGAGAGCATCATATGGCAATAGAAAATCAAGATACTTTTACATTTGGAATAATCACAGCGTGTATTGGTGTTGCATTAATTTTTTTTCCAGTATATGAATATGCTCCTAGAGTCGTGGGACTTCTTAGGTATTTCGGTGTAATATTGACAATCAATGCAGGAATCCTAATGTTGATGAGTGGTGTCTGGGATAGCGAAGATATCTTCAGGGCTGGTTTTGGAGTCGGAATGGGGGCAATTGGGCTTCTTATTGGATCGGAAATTGGGAATGTGGTAGATATAGTAATGACTATGGCACGGGTTCCAATGAATACTCTATTTTTACTTATTTTGTTTTCAGATGATCCATATAGCCAATTTTTAGTCATATTGACTACTCCAGCTACTATCAGAGATCTCAATTTCAGTATGGTTAGAGCGATTGTCACTTTTGTTTTAGCAGGCGTTGTATTGGTCTTAGAAATTATAGCTTTGCAAAAGGCAAAAAAAGGAATCTAGAATTATTTTTTTTTATCTTTTTTTTTAATTTAAAATTTGATATTCATAACACTAATTTTTCTCTAATTGGTGGCTAGCTTGGGTTTTTCCCCTACAATAACAATATTCGTGGGGAAATAATCTACCTCCTCCAGTTTCCCATTCTCGCATTTAAAGAGTTTTAGTTTATGTTCATACCAATTTTTTACAATCCAAGGATTTTTGTAAATTTTAATCTCAACTGCATCGAATCCTACTTGTTCAAGAATATGTTTATATTCTTCAATAGTAAAGATACCAAATTCCTCAAGAGCTTCAACATCCCAATTTTCCACATATTCTTTCTTACTCATAAATTCATGGGCAAAGTGTGCATCCATTATGTATAATTTTTTATTATCAATCTTGGTTGTTTTATAATCCCATTCTTTACCCTTGAACTGCATACAGAATCGTATAAAACGAGCTTCTGTGCTTAAATCTTTGAAATTTAGTTTTTTGTTTTTCTCATGATCCAACTCATTTATTCCATTTTTATCATTAAGCCACATATAAATTCTATAATCCCCTGGACTTACACCATCTCTGATAATAATCCTGCCACCTGGTTTAAGTTCTTTAAATGAACCTTTTATTACTTTTTTAGGAATTTCTCTATTATAACCTTTATAGGATGCTAATTCATGGATAACAGAAGAGAATAATTTTGTTGTAATGGAATTTGGTTCAAATTTTTTGGTAACAATATCACACTTCTGTATTTCTACATTCTCTAAAGCCTTTGTGTTTTTCCGTGATAATTGAACGAAATAATCAGATATATCAATTCCTATAACTTGAGAATTAAGAAATTTTTTCGCAATAATTTTCGTTAACTCACCTGTCCCACAACCCACATCAATAATTCTCCCAGGTATGATATATTTTTCTATATCATTCCATTTCATTCGCACTGTAGCATTCATACCACTAACATAAACATCGAAATTAGGTCTCTCTGCAAGTTCGTCTTTTGGATTCATTTAAATCACTGGAATTATTAATTAATAATCAAATCAAAAATGTAAATAAATTTGTTTTGAGCTTTAAAGTTATTAATCAAATTATTAATGAGTGTTTTTAATGGAAATTAGTAATATTTTCGAAGAAGTAGATAAAATTGATGAATCCAGAATAGGTTCATTAATGAACGAGTTAATTTCAATAGATACATCAGTTCCACCAGGCAAAAATTATGAAATATTTGTCGATACAGTCGGTCCATATTTAAAGAATCTTGGTTTTTCGTTAGAAAAAGTAGTAGTCCCAAGTTCCAAATTAAAGGGAATACCATTACCTCTCGAGGGTGAGAGAGTAAATTTAGTTGCCTATAGGGATATGGGAAAAAATCAGGATCTTAATTTTTATGCTCATATGGATGTAGTTCCTGTTGAAGATAAGAAAAAATGGAGATATGACCCATTTGTCGCCACAGTCACTAAAAGGGGAAAGATTTATGGTCGTGGAACCTCCGATATGAAAGGAACCATTGTATGTTTGATCTTGGCTTTAGAATTATTAACCCAACTAAATTTAGAATCAAAATATAACATAAAAATCTTATTATGTACGGACGAGGAGATCGGTAGTTATCCTGGCGTTAAATATTTAACTGAAAAAGGTTATATAGAGAAAAATAGCGAGTTTTTTTGTATGGAAGGTGCTCAAGAAAATGTGATACCGATAGGTGCTGCAGGCGCTTTAAATGTAGAAGTTGAAGGTATAGGTATAAGCTGTCATTCAGGAATGAACTTTATGGGAATTAATGCTATAGAACAATCTATTCCAATTTTAAATGAATTAATGAAATTGAAAAAAATTACAGAAAAGAGACAAAGTAAAACTATTCCAGGGATTCCTAGGCAAGATGATCCCACTAGAAGAATGATGTCACCAATGTTCAACATAGATATTATTCATGGAGGTGTAAAATCAAATATTGTTCCTGATAAATGCTCATTTGTCGTGAACCGGAGGTTTATTCCTGATGAAAATTTTGAAGATGTAAAGAATGAGATTGTTGAAGCTATTGAAAAAGGTAGGACTCAAAGTTCATTAAAGAATGTGAACACAAAATATTTTAAAGGATACCCTCCATTTCGAACAGATCCAGATTCAAAAGTTAGTAAAAAAATACTAAAAGTTATTTGTAAAGTTCATGGTGTTCAACCTGAAAAAATAAGATACCTAGGTATCTCTGGTTCTACTGATATGGGTTTTGTAAATCAGGTTACTAGTAATATTATAATGAGAGGCGTAGCAAACATTTCATCAAACTCTCATGGAGTTAATGAATCTATTAGAATGAGAGATGTTAAATCTTTTATAAAAGAAATTATTCTTTATCTTTGGTCGGATTTTTGATACAAAATTGTAAAGAATACTAAACATAATCCACTTCAAATGGTGTCTTAGGAAGCACTTCTGCAACTTTATTAGTAACCAGAGTTGGAGATTCTAGCGTGATGTTTTTATCCATTAATACAAGTTTCTCTATAAACCCATTATTGTGAATTTGAAAATTAAAAAATCCATATTGGTCATATAATTCTTTAATTGCTGCCTTCTCAGATTTAATAGATATTTTTTTATATTTTTTATTAAAATCCATAATTTCATACCTAATTTAACTTATATTAGATATTGTTTTCATTTTTAAATTCGTCATGGAAATATTCCCAAATTAAGTTCCTTTAATAAAAAATTTTTCTCCAATCCTTTACACAGTCCTCTCGTAACAAGACTGCCTTCTAGGAATCCAATTTTCCTTAAAAAATTCTTCTTATCTTTTTTTCTTACGATTAATAAATGGTAATATTTGTCATTGATTAAATAATTGATATTAAAATGATCATGAATTTTTCCTATTTCATATAAGAATTTCAGATTTTTTTGAGACCCTATAAGCCAAAATCTCTTATATTTTTTTGAAACAGTTATACCACCATCATCATCCCAAAAACATCTAAGAAACTCACGCTTAAATTCGGAAGGACCGGACTTTATAACTTCTGGAACTTGAATTTTATTTGATTTACAACTGTAAGATGGTGCATATTTCATTAAATCTTGAATAGCTAAAATTGAATTGTAATTGATCGATACACAATTTTTACTGTTTTCATCAAATATTCCATTATTTTCAAGTCCGTAGACAGTTTTTACATCATTGATAAACAGCTCGATTACTTTTGGTGATGAACAGATAAATCTAAAGTAATTATTTCCTTTTCTATTATTGACAGAACCATCAAAAAGCATATGACTAATGATTCTTATTTTTTCGATTGTCATTTCCCCTTGTTCTTTTATTGGTTTATATCTGCTTTCTTGAAACTCTTTTGATTTCCATTTTTGTTTCATTATACGACTAAAATGAATTCGACTTTGTTCTCTTTTAGAAGGAGTTACATTTGCAAGTTTAGCCCCCTTACTACAACCCCAATTTGGTAATAGTACTTGAAATTCAAAGTCATTTTTAGATTTGTCGATAAGTTTAAGACCTAAATTAAATAGTGGCTCAGGTGTTGTCGATATTCCAGATTTATAATTATAAAAATTGTTGATAGGGATATTTAGTTTCTTTGATAGTTGTTTAAATGAGGTTTTCTTGGTCAATTGGTGAAAAAATTTTTTTCTACTTTCATCAATAAATTTTATCCTGTAATGTTTTGTGTTTCGTCCTGACATATTCAACCTCCATTCTCAACTATTTTTTCTGGATTACAATTAAGGCATCTAAAAGTATCCCTTTTGACTTTTTCTAGTATATTAGCCCGAAAATCTATCCATTCGTTTCCACAGCTATTACATTTTAATTTAAGAGGCGTCATCTTATTTTTGTAATCTCTTGATATTATTGTAATACTATATTTTTCCACAATTTGCTTTGTATTTTCTAAATATTTGTTCCTTCTTTTGTCTAAAAAATTATTAAATCTCTCTTTACCACATTTTGGACACCAAGTCCCATTTGGTCTTGAGGGTTTTCCACGAATTTCACTAGGTGTTGCCCACCAATTATAATCATGTTTATTGCAATGCCAAAGTAAAGGAACTAACTCTCCAAAAAATCGTATTGATAATAATTTTCCTTCCCTCTTTTTCGCTAAATCTTGTAATTCCTTAATTTTCTGAGGAATTTTAATATTAAATTCTCTCCAATCGATTTTTTTCGATTGTTTAGGAAGGTTTATACCTCTCTCTAAGCATTTCCTTCTTATATATTCCTCCATTTTCGCGAATTCGACTTGATAATCAACTTCTATAAGAATTATTCCATTCTTTTCACACAGTTGTTTCTTATATTTGTCATTTTCTATTTGTTTTTCAAATTCTTCTTTATCGCTATTGTGAAAAAAAGAGTGGAACTTAAAGTGTTGAACTCCTTGCGTTTCGAATGCAATCTTTAGTATTTCATTATAACCATCAAGATGAAGCCTCTTTTCTTTTAACCAATCCAAATTTTTTTCTTTATGAAATTTCTTTCTAAAAATTTCTTCAAAAAAAGCTCTGCAAATTCTTTCAGCTTTTCCATTAGCACATTCTGGACACCAAGAACCATTTGGTCTTGAAGGCTTACCAATTATATAATTTGGTTTAGCTTGCCATTCATGCCCACAAGCTCCACATTTCCAAATATGGTATCTATTAACACCTTCATATTTATTTGATAAAAACCATCCACCCCCTGGTTTAGAAGCAGCTAATTCTTGCATGTCTTTAATTGTATACCTCATTAACTTATTTCTCATTTTTTGATGTCCACATTTTGGACACCAATTACCCTTTTTAGATGGGTAATCTATTAAATTAGTTGGTTTTGCCCACCAATCATAATCATGTTTATTACAATACCAGTGATGAGGTTTGGTCATTCCAAGGAATTTAGTAGATAATAATTTTCCATCTTTGGATTTAGCTAATTTTTGGAAATAGTTTAAGAGTCCTTCATTTGTTTTATTGTTAAACTTCATTTTTTTACAACTTAATTTATTATAAGAAAAGGTGCTTCAAATCAAACATTTATTCAATATATATTATGAAATGCGCAATGTATATATTTTTCCATATATAAAGAAGGGATTTTGCGCAAACTATAATTTAAAAATATAAAGAGTTAAAAAATATTGATATAATTTAAAAGTGTAGGAAAAAAACTGTCTATCTTGGATAGTATCAATAACAAATTCAAAAAAAATAATTATAATCAAAAAAATCAAAGAGGAAAAAAGTTGGTAATTTATATAAAATTATTTAACATAATCGACTTCAAAAGGTGTTTTTGGGAGTACATCAGCACCTTTATTCGTGATAAGAGTTGGAGCCTCTAATCGCAATCCACCTAGACCTGGCTTGTTAAAAACTATTGCTGCAACTTCAACCATTCCGGGTACGAATTCCATTTTGCCCCACTCTTTTCCAAACGTAATAATTGGCCATGATTCGCTACCTATCACACCTAATCCATGCCCCGTGGCCAGAAAAAGCTCGCTTGAATGTCCCGCCGAATTAGCCACTTTAGAAACTTCTTGAAAGCATTCACCAAATGTTTTTCCAGGGACCATGTTATCTATTAGTGTATAACATAGTTGTTCATAAATTTCGTTAAATTTTTTTAATTCTGACGAACACTTACCAAGTACGTAATTGTGACTCAGATCTCCTAAATAACATCCATATTCGCTATGAAGGTCTACGAGTAAAGACTCGCCTTCTTTAATTTTTTTATTTGTTGCTGGTGTACAACCTCCCCAAATGTAACTTGCACGGTAACCCGAACCAATTTCTTGAGCACCTGTGAAAGTCCATTCCCAATTGCTTCCAGCATCTCGCATAGCTTTTGTTCCAATTCCAGCAATTTCGTTCTCAGTAAATACTTTTCCAGAGGGTCTTTCACTTAGTTCTTTTTTTACAGCTTCCTGCCCAATATCTGTGATCTCACTTGCTTTTCGTAACATAGCAATTTCTTCAGGCTCTTTTATAAACTGAATCTGTTCAATTTTTTCATTAAAATCAACAAATTCGCACCCCGGAAAGACCTTTTTAATGAGCTCGGCTTCAGTGTACTGCAGCATTCCGCCACTTATACAAATATCTTGACCAAGCTCTACACCAATTCTTGGAGGTGATCCTTTAGGATTATATACTCCTGCCTTCTTCGCTACCTTTTGAATCTTCTTTTCTAAATAGAAGCCTTTCATAGGACCCCAACCATCAACTTTTAATTGTCCCTCTGCCTTGCAGCGTTCTACATCTAAAAGAACGGTATATAAAATTGGTTCTCCCGCACCCATTTTAGGTAAAAATATAGCACTTCTCCAAGGAACAAATGCTCCATGTAAATAAGTCAATGATTTAACTCTTGTAAGCACACAAAAATCTAGATTAAGTTCCTCCATAGCAGTCTGATATTTTTCAAGATGTCCCTTCCAATTTATCTTGATTTCACTCATTTAAATCAACTTTGAATTTTCAAAGAGTCTTTATTTTAAAAAAAGTAAATTTGTTAATAAATTTTAATTCTTATACTAATGGGATAAATGAAAAAACGAACAAAAAATATAATACTAGATTTAAAGTTTGGCTTGCAGCCATCTCATCACATCTATTAATTTTTCAAATGCAAATCATCCAACTTTATTAAACTATTGATTTTTTATTTCAATCTTTTTATTTTTGGTAGTAAATGGTCCTAATTGTTTGATATCTTTGGTAAATTCATGTATTAAAGACGCAAACTTTTGTCCTTCAGCTGCAGAAATCCATTCGAGACGTAATCTCTTTGGATTAATTCCAACAGTCTCAAGTAAACTTTTAGTCATTTCAATTCTTTCCTTCGCGTATTCGTTCCCATGAATATAATGACAATCTCCAATATGTCATCCGCATACCAATACTCCGTCTGCTCCTTTTTCAAATGATTCAAGAACAAATGAAGGTTGAATCCTACCTGAACACATTACCCGAATAATACGGATAGTAGGAGGATATTGAAACCGGCTTACTCCTGCCAGATCAGCCCCCGCATATCCACACCAGTTGCAAAGAAATGCAACAATGCGGGGATTGAATTTTTTGCTCATATTTTCACCAAAATTTCATTTTATTTTTTCAATTCTACAATAAAGAAATCATTAAAAAAAATTTTTCTGGAATTAAAAAAAAGTTAAAATCTAATCATTGAATTATATAATCGAAGATTATGAAAATGTTGAAAGAGCAATTATATAACAAAATTATTTCTTTTCTTATGAATTATGGTGCATCCAAAATAGCAATTTTTGGCTCTTATGCAAGAGGAAATAATGATTTAGAAAGTGATATTGATATAATTGTTGAATTTTCAGAAGGGAAAAGTCTTCTTGATCATGTCAAGATAGAAAGAGAGTTATCAGAAGAATTAGAGATAAAAGTTGACTTATTAACTGAAAAATCAATAAGTCAATATTTGATAGAGGATATTAAAAAGGAGATGGAGGTAATTTATGAATAATGAGTTTATTCTTCTGTTAAATAACTCTTTACCATAGCTTTCAGTTGTGGCGTAGTAAAATGTTTTGATGTTATAGCTGAAACGGGGCAAATTGGGGCACATGTTCCGCAGCCTTTACAGAGTGCTGGAATAATTCTAGATTTTACTTCGATTAATTTAACATTTTCAAAATCTTTTTCATATACTTCTTCTTCAATCGCATTAAAAGCACAGACTTCTCGACATCTTCCGCAAGCTATACATTTATCTGGATCTATTTCTGAAATGATTCCTTCAGTTTCTATAACTCCAGCAGCAAGGATACGACTTGCTCTCGCCGCAGCACCAAGAGCTTGTGATGCACATTCATGTAGTGGTTTAGGCCATTGTGCAGTTCCGCATAAAAATATACCCTCAGTTGCAAAATCAAGAGGTCTAAGTTTTACATGTGCCTCAAGGAAGAAGGGAGGTATATCTTTCATAGTGGGGATTTTTAAAAATTGAGCCAATTCTTCTACTCCACTTTGAGGCACCATCGGTGTTGCTAATACAAAAAGATCACAATTGAGTTCAATTTGATCGGTGTTAAGAACATTATAAAGGTTAACATTAATACGATTATCTGTATTTTTTGTAACTTTAGGTAATTTTTCAAGATTATATTGGACATAAGTGATTTTTTCTCGTGATTTTCGATAATATTGTTCAGCTACTTTCCCTGCCATTTGAATATCGCGATATAGAATTGTTACATTAATATCAGGATTAATTTCTTTGAGAATCATTGCATTTTTAATAGCCACAGAGCAGCATATTTTAGAACAATATGTAAAAAGCCCTTCATTTTCCCTGGCATTTGCACATAGCAGCATAACTACATCTTTAACATCTTTACTAATCGAACCTTCTTTCAATTTTTGCTCCAATTCTAATTGAGTTATCACCTGTTCATATTCACCATACTTGAGATATCCTTTAGGTTTTAATTCCTTGCCTCCTGTAGCTACTAAAACTACTCCTATTTCCTTTTCAATCACTTTTCCATCAATATCTTCTATTTCAGCTTTAAAATTTCCGACGTAACCCCCTGCATTTTTAATTTTAGATGATGTAAAGACTTCTATTCTATCGTTTTTTTCGATTTCTTTCAATAACGGAGCCAAAATATCCTCTGCTTTCTCTCCTGAAGGGAAAACTTTATAGACTTGATTTAGAATTCCCCCTAATTTCTCTTCATTTGTTACAAGATAAACTTGATATCCCTCATTTGCAATATTCAAAGCTGCTGTCATTCCTGAAATTCCTCCTCCTATAACTAATGCGTGTTGAACAACTTGTACCTGACCTCTTTGAAGTGGTCTAAGAAGCCGCGATTTGGAAATGGTCATTCTTAGAAGATCTTTCGCTTTTTGCGTTGCTGCTTCTGGCTCATTCATATGTACCCATGAACATTGGTCTCTAATATTAACTAATTCAAACAAATAAGGATTCAAACCTCCTTCTCGGCAAGTTAAAGCAAAGAGTGGTTCATGAGTCCGAGGTGTACATGAAGCTACTATATATCTATTTAAGTTGTGTTCAGCAATCAATTCTTTAATTCTTTGTTGTGAATCGCTGGAACAGGAATATAAATTTTCTTCGACATGAATAACATTAGGAAGAGTCTTGACATATTCGACGACTTCAGGAACATTAACCACCCCTCCTATATTAATTCCACAATGACAGACCATAACTCCAATTCTAGGTTCATCGTCAGGTTTAATTTCTTTTTCAGGAAGTTCAAATATTTTTTTCTTTGCTAAAGTACCCCTTACTGAAGATAGTAATTCTGCAGCTTTAGCCGCTGCACCACTTGCATCTGCAACTGATTCGGGAATATCTTTTGGAGCTTGTCCATATCCACAAATATAAATACCTGATCTACTGGATTCGACCGGATCTATTTCCGACTTTTCAGTAAAGAAATTATTTATATCTATATCAATATTCAAAACTTTAGCCAATTCCACGGTGCCCTTAGATGGAACTAATGCCACTGCTAAAACAACAAGATCGACTTCCATTTCTTTAGATTCGCCGGTTTCCATATTTTCATAATAAATAATCAAATTCTTAGTTTCGGGATCTTCTTCAACAAATGCTACTCTTCCTGTGATATATTTTACTCCATATTCCTCTTGTGCTCTTTGAATAAATTCGTTGAATCCTTTTCCATATGACCTGACATCACTCTTGAAAACGAACATGTCTGTATCCGGAGCATGTTCTTTTGTAATAATACATTCTTTGGCGATATACATACAACAAACACTAGAACAGTATGGGACTCCTCCTCTTTCATTACGAGATCCTACACATGACAGCATAGCGATTTTATGGGGATGTTTATCATCAGAAACACGTTTTATATGTCCTCTGGTAGGTCCCGAAGCACACATTAATCGTTCAAATTCTAAACCCGTTATAACATTTTCAAAATGATATCCATATTGAGGTAAAATAGAAGGATCTATTTGATCATACCCTGTAACGACAACTATCGCTCCAACGTTCAGTTTGACTTCCTGGTCCTTCATTTCAAAATCTACACAATTAGCTTTACAAAATTTTTGACAGACCTTACAAATGCCTTTTTGAAAAAATAAACAATTATCTTTATCAATTAAATATACTGGAGGAACTGCTTGAGGAAACGGAGTATATATTGCACCTCTTTTTCCGAGTCCCATATTAAATTCGTCCGGAAACTTATCTCTTACGGGACATTTCGCAGCACAATCTCCGCAACCCTTACATTCGGTTTCATCAACATATCTAGCTTTTTTATTTATTGAGACTGTAAAATTTCCAGCTTCACCCTCAACTCCAATTACCTCACAATAAGTCATCATATTGATATTTTGGTGTCTAAAAACCTCAACCATCTTCGGGGCGAGTATACAAAGTGAGCAATCATTTGTTGGGAATGTTTTATCTAGTTGGGACATTCTACCTCCAATACTTGGACTTTTTTCAACCAAATAAACTTTGAATCCCATTTCCGCTAAATCTAATGATGCTTGTATTCCAGCAACTCCTCCACCAATTACTAAAACAGAACCTACCTTTTCTAAACTACTCATTTTTACCACCTTTTAAACCCAATAGTCTAGCTACTACATTAACCAAGTCGCCTACTTCAAGATTTATTTTATTTGGACCTTCTTTAAACTCACGCAATAAACAATTAAAATGAAGTTGACATTTTGGGCAAGAGGTTACTAACAACTCCGCTGTTTTTTCAGCCTCTTTTAACCTATCAAGCCGCAATGCCTTCGTATAATCATTACAATTTGCGAATAGTGGAACACCACAGCATTGAGCGTTTTCTTTAATTCGTTCCATTTCTTTAAATTTTACAAATTCTTCTCCTTGACCAGTTAAAATCTCCCTTGGCTGGTCATAAACATTCATAAATCTTCCCAATCTGCACGGATCATGATAAGTAATTGATTTCTTAACTGCATCAGAAAATTTTATCTCTTTTTCTTGAATTATTTCTGAAATATGTTTAACTTCGAAGGATAGGTCTCCAAAAAATCTTGGATAATCTGTTTTAAATGTTCGATATCCTTCGGCACAAGAAAACACTACTAATTTAGCTCCTGCTTCTTCTAATCTTTTGATATTGTATTTCGCTAGCTTTTCAAATGTTTCAAAATCACCTTTCCAGAAATTGTCATGACCACAGCATTTTAAGTCTGGGACAACAGCTATGGGCTGATCTAATAAGTTATCAAGGATAAGAACTGAATCTTGAGCTATTCCCTTAAAATCAGTTTGATAATCATCAAATAATTTATCAAAAATTGCAAGACACCCTGGAAAATATACGATTTCTCCTTTTCCGAGAATTTCAACACCTTTAGGGAAGAAATTGTGTGGTAGTTTTGGCTTTACATTTTCATTTGTCTGAATCCTTGCAATTGTTGAAGTAATACCTTCATGCGATTCTTCAACACATATTCCTTTTTTATAAAGCTCAGTTCGAACTTCACGCATAAATTCTGCCATATCTACTTCTTGTGGGCATCTTACTGAACATAGATTGCATGTGAGACAATCTAAAAATTCATTAATATCTAAATCATCAATATTTTTTTCTTTATTAATTAAATATTTGTATATTATCCCTCTAGGACTATATGTGGGTCTTACATAACTCAATGTGCACACACCCGAACATGTCCCACACTGGTAGCAAAATGCAAGTAACTTTTTTAATTCCGACAATTTATCTGCTAATGTTGGTTCCTCTGTCGTTGTCAAAAATAAGACACCTTAACACATTATATTCCTAATTGACAATAAAGAGTTCGTTAAAAAAATTTTTGAAATAAAAAAAAATATAATTTTTTTAATCCGCTCTAATTAAATTAAGTATTTTAAAATGAAATTATTTAACACTAAAATTAAAAATATATAAATTCCATATTTTGGATATTAACACAGAAAAAATACTTAATTCACCAAGGTCGCTATACAATCAAGGTTTATTTTTAATTCACTAATATTGAAATGGTGTTTAATTGAAAAGTTTAACAGAAATAAAAAAAATCATTAACAATATTAAACCAATCTTAAAAAAAGAATTCAATGTAGAAAACATTTTTATTTTTGGGTCATATGCTAGAGGTGACCAAACTGAAGAAAGCGATTTAGATCTCATTGTTGAAATAAAGGGCTTTATTGGTTTAAATATTTTTGATCTCGAAGATTTTCTAGAACACAAACTTGGTTTGAAAGTAGGTGTATTAACTTCGTCTGTTTTAAAATCAAAAAAAGCGAATAGAATAAAAAGGGATTTGATTCATGTTTGAACGAACGCAAAGTTCTAGATTTTATCGAAGATATAATTGATGAAATTGATAATATAAAATCATTTGTAAAAAAAATTACATTTGAACAATTTGAAAGCAATTTAGAAAAACAGTATGCAGTCCAAAGGTCAATTGAAATTATTGGTGAAGCTGTAGGAAATCTTCCAGAAAAATTGAAAAATAAATATGAAAAGGTTCCTTGGAGTAAAATTGTTAAAATGAAACATAGATTAAGTCATGGTTATCCATTTACTAGCACTGAAATCGTTTGGGATGTAGCTAAAGTTCATATTTTAGAATTGGAAGAAGCTGTAATGCAGATTAAAGAAGAGATGAGTTAAAATCAAATAGAAAATATAGTTTGATAACTATATATTATTTCAAATTTAAGTAAAAATTCTAAATCAAAGAGTATTTTTATTATTCAATAATTTGATAACTACCTTTGCCTCCGCATAAATGTGTAATATATTCAATAGCAAGATCAGCTGCGTTTCTCAATATATCTGTATCAATATCGGGAACTCCACAAACTAGTAGTACAACATTATTAGTGTTCTTAGAAACTTTAGTGCTATCAGCATCCCTGTATGGATAAACTGCAATTATTTGATTTTGATCCTTGATGATTAATTCTTTTCCTTTAAGTTTTTTTGCTTCTTTCATTCCAATACCGAGAAAAATTTCACCAGCTTCAGCGAAACTCATTATAAGGTCACCTTTAAGAAGATCAGAATCAAAAGCTGCTAATGCAATTCCGCTCTCCATAGATGCAAGATTATAAGCATCTACTACACAATTAATTCTTGGAATGGATTTTCCCTTAAGAACTCGGCGAATCAAAGCTTCAGCAGAAGGTCTATTTTTAGTAGGATCTATTCCTAATGTCCAGAAAAAATCCCGATAAGCCCTTACAATCTCTAAATCCTTTAATGTGTCCAAAGAATATTTCTCTTTCAATTTGTTATATATTAACTCTCTTTTTTCCTCAAATAGATCTTTTTGCGTATTATTTAGACCAGAAATAAATCCAAGTCCCACTCGTAAATCTGGGAATCTTTTTTTTACCGATTGATGGAAAATATATTTCATTTCAAAAATTCCAATAATATAAATTGAAAAAATCAACATTTACCTGAATTTATTCAGTTTTGGATAAAATAAAATTTTTTATATCTATTATTAATAAATGATTAAAATTGAATTTACCTAAAAGATAAAAGGTTAAAAAGAGAATTTTATCTCATTAGAAAAATTCATTTGTTTTACCTTTTTTCAAAAAACGGGATCGGTTGAAAACATTGAGTGAAGATTCGGTTGATTCAGCACAAAAAATGATTATTATTGGGCTTGACAACGCAGGAAAAACTACTATATTAAAAACTTTAAAACAGGAATTAACTCCCAAAATGTTCGCAAATATGAAACCAACAACAGGAGTAAATATAGAAGAATTTACTGCTGTTGATGGAACAAAGTTCATGGTTTGGGATTTTGGAGGGCAATTGTCATTTCGTGAAGAATATTTTCGTCGAAAAGATTATTATTTTAGTAAAATTAGTAAACTAATTTATGTAATTGATATTCAAGACCCTGATCGTTTTGATGAATCTATTACATATTTATTAAATATCACTGGAGTAGTAAAATTACAAAAACCTATCCCAAATTTTATTATTTTCGTGCATAAATACGATCCTGAATTGCTTTCGTCAGAAAAATATGAAAATTTGTTCAATCAATTAACTGGTAAAATTAAAACTATCTTTAAACCGTTAAATATTCCACTAAAATTTTTTAAAACAAGTGTTTACACGATTTTTCAAAAATTTCAAATATTATAATAATTAAAAATTACTTGGGCTTTGGAAATGACAATGTTCAAAAATTCCCTTTTATTGTTAAAGTATTATTGGTACAAATTATTATATTTTGTGAAGTAAAAGTTAGTAACTATTTTTTAATATCCCCCATTTCACCTTCTACAATCTTCATTCCAAAATTTTTTTCAAGAATATATTTAAATTTAATATCAAGCTCCTCAATTGATATATAACGCCAATTAAAGAAAGAGATATAGATAATTTTATTATTTTCAAGGATTAATTTATAATAGGGTGTATCTTTACGGACATAACCTATTATTTCCCTTATTTTTTTTATATCAATTTTTATTTGATCCCCTTTTTCTGGCTCTATAATTAAGTCATTAACTGTGATTATGATTTTTGAATTATTCATGCTTGCAAAATTTTTAAATTCAGTAGAATATTTGCCAAATTTATCTGCTTGAAATAATATTATTCCCACCTCTTCTGTCGGTGTCCTTCTTTTATCTTCTTTCCCATCAGCTGCAAAACATATTGCCGCTATGAAAATAAAAAAGAGCCCAGCTGCGGGAAAAATGGCAACCAAAGGAGAAGAAGTGTAGGAGAACCCACTTGTAAGTATAAAGCAAAATATTCCCAGACATAAGCAACAATTGCCTAGAGCCTTAGAACCTGATGTGTGTGTCGTAGGTCGAGTTTGATTTTCTATGCCCAATTCAGCATTTTTAGATTCTAAAAAAAAGATTATGCTAATCAAGAATGTCAAAAAACCAAGAATTAAGGATGAGGTAATCATATATTGTTTATAAGGGACAGCTGAATCAGGAAATAACCAACCATGGAATATAATGTTTAAGCCAAATGGATAACCATAAATTTCAGAAATTTGATCGACTTTTAAATAATTTATTAGAAAAGAAAGTTCTTCCATTCTAGCAAATAAATATCTGCAAGAAAATATTAATGATATAGGACTTAAAATCAAAGCCAAAATTCCAGTATATAAGGTTAAATTTTTATTTTTCATATAATTTCTTTTTATTATCAAGTGTATTCCAATCAATATAAAAAAAATTGTGATTAAAGCTAAATAAATACCCCATAATTCATGCACAATAAGATAAGTTTCATAATATGGAATAGCAAAAATAGGATATACAAATGGTATTCGGTTTGAGTGATTATATGCTTGCAAAGAATTTGAAATAAGTAAAAAAGAACTTGCAGATAATCCAATTATAAGAACAAACAATGAAAGGATCTCCCTGTTTTTTAAATATAATTCCAGATATACCGCCCCCATTAACAATATACCAACACTGATAATAATGTTAAATATAATGTAGATATTCATATCTCTTAACGTATGAATAACTGGTATTAAAATTCTAATATATTCTAGAATAAATAAAATTAGTGTATTAAAGGAGAAAATAATACTACCGATTCCTGCGATTAAATATTTGGAATTCATTGTTAAACCCTCTATATTCTTTAAATAAATACTCCAACTAATAAATTTTGTGAATTAAAAGTAAGTAACTATTTTTTAATATCCTTATTATCCAATTTTAAATTCGCTAGCTAATTTAAACAAGTCATTAAATTTTTGTTTACGGTTATTAAGCAGCTTATTGACATTTATATTTAAGAAATTTGAATTAGAAGAATAATAATCACAAAAATCTATTATCAATTTATCCAACTTAACTTGTAATTGCACCCTCGTTTCGCAATTGTCAATCGCATGTAATATCCACTCTCTTAAAAGCTCGGTCAGCTTCGACCTTTGATCTTGTTTCAAATACAAGGAAAAAATGGTGGAGAAATAGATATCCCGTATTATTGATTTCCTTTTAAAAATCTGATTTTCTATAAACTTATACCTCGTCTCCATAAGTTCTTTTAGATTCTTAAAAGTGGTCTGATCCTTGCAGCTATTAAATTTATTTTGGATGAGCTTTTTCCTATCAATTTTTTTAGGCGTAAAAATGTCATGTTAATTAATCCCAGACCTATAACCTAAAAAAATCGGTCAGCTTTAGCCATACGTCGCTCTAACAAAGTCTCCCGTTTTACAATAAATACTAGTTCCTTATTGATTGGACATATTTTTGCAATTAAAATTATAAAAATTATGAGGTTATGATTATAATAATTTTTCTAGTTCTCTAGATTTTTGCAATAATTAATTACCGCTTCTAATCCTTTTTTATACATATTTTGTTCTTTTTTTGATAAATAACTTGAATCGAGATATAAATGACGTAAATTGAAATTTCCTTCCAGACCTTCTAACTTGCTAATTGGATTATCCTCTAGGTTTAACACACGTAATTGAACAAGCCCTTTCAATTCTTCAATATTAGTAATCTTGTTTCTAGTAAGCTTTAAAACATTTAATTGAGAAAGATTCCCTAATCCTTCAATCCTTATAATTTGATTTTCAGAAAGATCTAATAATTCTAAATTAATAAGATTGTCCAATCCTTCAATTCTCTTAATCTTATTTTTTGCAATAGATAGCGCTTTTAGTTCTGGAAGATTATGCAATCCTTCTATTTTAGAAATTTGATTTCCCCTAAGAATCAAATATTTTAGATGAGAAAGCATTTCTAATCCCTCCATTATCATGATTTGGTTATCATTTAAATATAATCTTTCTAACTGGGAAAGCCTATTTATCCCAACTATCCTCCTAATTTCATTACGTCTTAAGTCTAATAGTGTTAGATTCGATAGAGTCCCTAAACCTTCAATTTTTTTTATTTTATTATATTGCAGATATAAGTTCTTTAATTTTTTGAGTTTTTCTAATCCTTTTATCTCTACAATCTGATTATGATAAAGATATAAATATCTCAAGTGTAAAAAAGCACTAATTTCTTCAGGGATTTTTTTTAAACCTTTGTTATTTAACCAAAGCCTTGTTATATTTCCTTTATAATCGATAAGAAATGCTTGATCAGTCAAATTAAAGTCTTTTTTTAGCTTAATGATTGCGTCTTTTTGAATTAAATCATTAATTACCATTTATTTCAAATTCCCTATTGTAGTTTTTGGTCATATTGATGATATAGGACTAAAAATCAAAGCTAAAATTCCAGTATATAAGCGGAATCAACTAATTCTTCCAATTAATCTTCAATATGCGGATCTAATTCTAAAGCACGTAAATAACAATAATTTGCTTCATCAATTTTACCAAATCTTTTTAGAATAATAGATTTATCATACCAAGCTCCAGCAGAAAAAGGGTCTATTTTCAAAATTTCATCATAACACCTTAAAGCCTGTTGCAAATTTTCTAATTGTTCATATGATAATCCTAGGTTAAACCAACTTTCGATTCTTTGGTGATCAAGTTCAACTGCTTTTTGAAAACACTTATTGGCATTTTGAAGGTCATTTATGCCCCCATATGAAACGCCAAAATTTAGCCAACCGTCCACGTGTCTTGGATCAATTTGAATTAATTTCTTACAATAGAAGTTAGCACTCTTGAAAAATTCTATATCGCCAGTTAGAGAGCCAATTTTAATTTTTGCTAGACCGATATTATAGAGAGCTTTGACATAATTAGGGGCAATTTTTAAAGCTTTTTCACAACATTCTACATCTTTTTCATATTCTAACCGCTCACCATGACAATAAGCCAATCCAACCCATGCTCTATAATTTTTTGGATCCATTTGAACAGCTTTTCTATAGGCTCTCATTGATTCTTCGATTTGATTCATTTTAGAAAAAGTTAATCCCATGTCATTCCAATTATCAGAATTTTTTGGGTTAATTCTAACCAAATTTTTTATACATTCTAATACTTTAGGCCATGTACCCAATTCTCTCCAAAGATCTCGTAAAAAGCCCCAAACCTTCTCAGAATCAGGATCAAGCTCGGTAAACTTTTCATAAGCATAAATTGCTTTATGATAATCTAATTTTTTTGCATATACTGACCCTAATAAAAGCCAACCGTTTTTATTTTGTGGCATATTATCTAAATGTTTCTCTAAAAAATAAATCGCCTCATCAAGATTTCCAATCTGAGTGTGCATTACACCTATATTATATAAGGCCATTTTAGAGTTGGGATTATGCTCTAGAGCATTTTCGTTTGCATTAATAGCATGATTAATTAAAGTGGTATCCTGAAGATTACCAATATTTGCCAATTGCCAGTAATAATGTCCGAGATTTAATTGAATTTGAACGTATTGCTCAATGTGGTGGGTTTTATTAAGGTCAAGGTGTTCTAGACTTTTTTTAGAAGCTTCGATTGCTTTTTCAATGTTTTTAATTTTATCTTCAAGTTGTGAGAGGTCAAAATATATGACTGATACTTCCATTAAAATCCGTGATTTCCTTTCTTCAATTTTTTCTGCTTTAAACATCGGATTTCCAACTCTTGCGCAAGTTTCAAAACACTTTATTGCTAATTTTAAATTCTCTATCTTATCTTGATAATCTGCTAGCATTTGGTGTAATATACCAAGACGAAACGTCCAAAACTCGTAAAATCCAGGCAATTCGTGAGGATCTAATATTTCTAGATATTTATTATGAGCAACTAATCCTACTAAGATTAGCTCTTGTTTCTCCCTACTGGTTATTGGTATTTTAATATAACCCATTGGATTTGGAAATTCAACCAATAAAGAACTTGGAGATTGCACGTAATCAAATAATAGATAATTAATAAGAATCGTACTTATCGCTTCTCCTAGGTAGAAATTAATTTTGCCCTCATTATCTTTATCAAGAGCTTGAATTAGGGGATTTAAAGCATTTTTACCTATTTTGATAAGCGCTTCAATCGCATTAAAAACAATTAGTTCTTCTGCACCGGTTTTATGATTTTTAATGGTACTTATTAAACCATTTACATCTCTATTCTTTTTAAGTTCTTCAATATTCGGTGGCAATCCTTAATACCCCTTTTCTAATCATTTTCGATATTTGATATTTAAATTTTTCTTAGACCACTTTCCCAAAAATGAACAAATTGATGAATTTCATTTATAAATAAATCAAAGATTTTGACCTCAAATTCGGCTCTAGACCTATTTAAGAATAGAGCAGAGGTTGGATAACGAGAAAAAGCGGCGAATGTTAAAGTTCATAGCAATAATAATTTCGAAAAATCAATATAAGTTTAAGAAAAAAGTGGAGTTTATATATGAATCAATAATAAATAAGTTATGCCATGGAATAGCAAAAATAAAAAAGATAAAATCATAATCGCGTTGAAATTCAAGCTTTTGATCACCTCGAAAAAGTTAAAAGATCAATTGGATGATCTCATGAGAGAGTTTGGGGCGGTCTACAACCAATATCTGGAACATTGGAGCAAGTCTGGCCGATATTCTAAAACTTTTCTAGAGAAATGTCAAGTAAAGGGGAACATATTGGTAAATACTAGGCAGTGTTGTCGGGATGTGACTAATGAATCGATAAAATCATACTTAGCAAAGCGAAAAACAGACCCACGTGCAAGCCCACCGAGTCCCGTGAAAGGTTTAATGACTGCCCGCCTCAATTATAAGGAAGGATATAAGATTTTAGCAAATAACCGGGTTAGAATTAGTGTGAGAAAGGGTGTGAGGTTGGTCTTGGAATTCGTAGGTTCAAAGCGGCATATGACATTAGTTGAGCTTGGACTGGCGGAAGCCCTAAAATTTGGAAGTGCAAATTTGAAAAAAACGGGTAAAAAATATTACTTGTTTGTTAATGTGGATTTAGGAAAAAAGCCAATATTTGATGATTCTAATGGTTTCACGTTTATCGGTATTGATAATAATACTACTAATATAGCTTTAAGTGCCGTGAATATGAGTGGTATTGTTTTAGGGTCACTTATAATCGATTTTTCACCACTTGCCCATCAGCGATTTAAATTTTTCAAGATACGAAAAAGGCTTCAAAAAGTTGACAAGAAATCGATGATAAAAAAAATAGGTCGAAAACAGCAAAAAATTACAAATCATGCCCTTCATCTCGCAAGCAAATTAGCGGTCGGTTGGATTTCGAAGTTTGAATACCCTGTAGTCATTTTCGAGGATCTAACAAATATCCGGGATAATATAAACTGGGGAAAAAAGAAAAACTTGAAATATCATAGTTGGGGTTTTAGGAAATTGCAAGATTTTATCACGTATAAAGCACTTATACGCGGGTATTTCAATTATTTCGTAAGTCCCCATTACACTTCTCAGAACTGTGTGCTCTGCCAGACCAAAAAAGAATCCCATAAACGTAAAAGACTGTTTAAATGCAGCAATTGTGGTCACGTCGATCACAGGGATAGGAACGCTTCCTTGAACATTGCCCTAAAAGGGCTCATCGATTTATACAGCGGCTCGCATAAAATGAATAATGGCTTGAAAACAGTAATTGGATATGTGAATTTGTTGTCGAAGTTTAAAAAAGTGCCTTCAGTTAAGAACTTTCCGATGATCCGGAAAGTGAGATTGTTGGCAGCGGATAACGTGGATTTATCAACCTCCGCCATGCTGAATGGTGCCATATATACGGCTCAAAGCGGGGCAAAGTCTCCCGACAATTCACGAACTTTGACACAGTGCCTTACATCAAGAGGTCTCTGAGATGTACGGCAAAGGGCTGCGTGGACCAGCCAGTCCCTCCGACTCCGAAAGGAGGATGATGACAAATTCGGGACGAATACCATTCAGCTTGCTGAATAGTAGTCCATATTACTCATTGCATTCACCAATTAAGGAGTACAAATATTGATGAAAAAGATAATAAATTGTTTTCCAAGAATTGTTACATTAGGTATGATCATGATGAATGAAAACAATGCTAAAATTAATAAAAAAATCGTACTCTTAGGTCTTGATAACGCTGGAAAAACCTCAATATTAAAAACTGTAAAGAATCAAATGTCACCAGAATCAACTAAAAATTTAAAACCCACTAAAGGGCTTAATATAGAGGAGATGGAAATTAATAATGAAAAAATCGTTGTTTGGGATTTAGGTGGCCAAATCTCATTTCGTCAAGAGTATATTAAACGGCAAGATTATTACTTTAGTTACGTAGACTCAATAATATATGTTATTGACATTCAAGATCCTGATAGATATGAAGAATCTTTCAAATATCTTTTAGAAATAATCTCTGTTATAAAATTGCAAAAATTAGTACCCAAATTTTTAGTATTTTTACATAAATCAGATCCAGATTATCAGAAATCAAAAACATATGAGGAATTATATCAGGATTTATCTGAGAAAATCAAAAAAATATTTCACCCTCTAAGATTTTCTGCAGAAATTTTTAAAACTAGCATTTATTCTGAAGTCGAATTAAATCAAATTTTAAAAAGGATATGAAAAAATAATTAGATTCTTTAAAATAATTCTATTTTTCACTATTACTAAATTAATTCTTATTTAACTTTGCAAAATTAGAAAGCTAATCTAATAATTTAGTCCAAATTGATTTTTGTTATGTTTAATAGTATGAATAGTATGTTTTCATAAATTAAAGAAATTATTTAACTGAAACGGCGGTGCTTTAGATGGTATCGGTCGAGCTTTAAGATTTTAATTCTCGTTTTACGAATTCAATCAATGAAACTGCTGTAACGTATTATGCGGTGTATGGAAAGAATAATTTTCAATCCTCATTTTATGAGTTTAATCAATGAAACCGAGAAAGTCAGGAGAAGAAAGTTTGGAGGCGATTAAGCTTTCAATCCTCATTTTACGAGTTTAATCAATGAAATTTAGTATTTATTGATTACTTAAAGGAGATTGACAAAATTTCAATCCTCATTTTATGAGTCTAATCAATGAAACTCTGCACTATGGTACAGGCAAAAGCTGCAGTTCGATTCTTTCAATCCTCATTTTATGAGTCTAACTAATGAAATAGAATTAACAACGCCCCCAAAAAGTAATTAGAAGAACTTTCAATCCTCATTTTATGAGTTTAATCAATGAAACTGGAAAATGGCAACCATATTTGAAGCAGTTGTTGGCTTTCAATCCTCATTTTACGAGTCTTACTACTGAAATATGAGGAGGTCGAAGCGTAACTGACTCGGATATCGCCTTTCAATCCTTATTTTACGAGTTTAATCAATGAAATCAAATGCTTCAATTGTAATACTCCTCTTTAACAAGACTTTCAACCTTCATTTTTCGAGTCTAATCTATGAAACTTAGCCCGTGTAAGCTAATGGATAGACGGCGGGACTTCTTTCAATCCTCATTTTATGAGGTTAATCAATGAATCTCGGACATTTAGTTCATGAATCAGAGATAAGCTTTCAATCCTCATTTTACGAGTTTAATCAATGAAACTTGATGCAAATGTTCGCTGTTTTAGCAATTTCGGATAGTTTTCAATCCTCTTTTTCGAGTTTAACCAATGAAACGCAATCACTATGGAAGCTACTGTGCTTTATAAAGTCGTTTTTCAATCCTCTTTTTACGAGTTTGACCAATGAAATATAAGATTCCTAACGCATTATGACACTTTACAACCAAAACCCTTTCAATCCTCATTTTATGAGTTTAACTAATGAAACTATGCCGGCATCTTATTCAGCTCTCACGACTGTTAACTTTCAATCCTCATTTTATGAGTTTATTCAATGAAACTATAGCACTTGGCGCAGAATTCGCAATCCATTTTCAACTTTCAATCCTCATTTTACGAGTTTAATCACTGAAATCAGCTTCCACCACCAACACTTACAGAATATTTTATGACTTTCAATCCTCATTTTATGAGTTTAATCAATGAAACGGTTTTTCTTTGAGAAAAGAAAACAAAAATGAACCCTTTCAATCCTCATTTTGCGAGTTTAATTAATGAAACTGAGACCATTAAAGTATTTGAGAAAAGTTTTCAGCTTTCAATCCTCATTTTATGAGTGCCACTACTGAAAAATATGGTAACACAGAATGTTTCATACGGCAATATCCCTTTCAATCCTCATTTTTTGAGTCTAATCAATGAAACAATGACTGTTGCGATAGAGTGTAATTATGTTTATCCCTTTCAATCCTCATTTTACGAGTCTAATCAATGAAACAGGTAGAACATTTCAATCAAAAATATTGTCCAGAATCCTTTCAATCCTCATTTTACGAGTTTAATAAATGAAACAGTTATTGGAATATGCGGATGAACTGGTAGAAAAATGCTTTCAATCCTCATTTTACGAGTTTAATCAATGAAACTTATCGTTAATGCAAACAAAAATGTTCCTAAAATATTCATTCAATCCTCATTTTATGAGTTTATTCATTGGAAATTAAAACAGAACTAGACAAATGTGATCTTCTTTGCGACTTTCAATCCTCATTTTATGAGTCAAATTACTGAAACTCAAAAATGGCAACGGGAATAATCAGTCCGAATGGGTTTCAATCCTACTTTTACGAGCCGCAGGATAAAATTAAATGGTAGTTAAAATAATATTCTTTAATAGGTTATATAGAAAAATGAATACCTCTTAAAAGAGATTGTAAGTTTTTAATCCTTTCAACACTCATTTTATGAGTTTATTAAATGAAATAGATGATATGTAATTAGATGTTATTCCATATAAAACTATTTATATTTCAACAATCTATTACTTAACACTTTTAAAATTTTGAAGGAGGTTATAAATTGAATTTTGAGGATATTTTAGACTCTGCGGTAAAGGTAGCTGTATATGCCGCAGAAGAAAGAACTGAGAGAGCTCAGATTAATCAACTTTTAGAGAAATTGGAATCTGAAACAAAATCTAAAGGCGTTATTATTACAATAATTCACATTTTAAGGCAAGTTGAAAGAGAAAAATTTGGAAAGAAAGCAGCTAATGAAATTATCAAAAATCTGAAAGAATTTTTAGATCAAAATCCCGAAACCGCTAAGAATAATGCTAGAGAACTTCTTGGACTTGTTAAATGGCTTTATGATGGAAATAGAATAGTAGGATTAAGATCAAACCAAATTAGAGAAACTGGTAACTTTAATACATTATTACAAGAGTTTCTTAGAAGGTAATAAAAATTGCCAACTGATAATTTTGATAAATTAATTTCTAGAATAGAGATTGAGGGACTCTTGAAAAATACAACCCAGCTTCATATTGGAACGGCGTCCACTGGGGCTTTTGGTGAAGCTGAAACTGTTGATAGTCCACTTATTAGGATAAAAATCGAAGATGATAACATACCTTACATTCCAGGTTCATCCTTAAAGGGAGTTTTTAGATCCTTTATTGAAAGAATTGCTTCTAGTTCGGGCCAATCAGTATGTGATCCATTCAATCATAGAAGTGCTTGTCAGAATAATAAGGAAAATCAATGTATAGCTTGCAAGATTTTTGGCTCTCAACAGATTGCTTCGCATGTATATATATCTGATGCAATACCAGTATTAGATTTTTCAACTCATATTAAGCCAGGAATTGGAATTAATCGTGTTACTGGTTCTACACAAAGAGGTGCATTTTTTACTGTCGAGACCATTACTCCTGGGACGGAATTTAAATTTAAAATGATTATCGAGAATTTGGATTTGTTTAAGTCGAATTCTGAAGAGGCAAAATTACTTAAACTTTTATTAAAGGAATTGCAATCTGGGTCTATACGAATAGGTGGAAAAACAAGCTCAGGACTTGGTCTAGTAGAATTAAAAATTGATAAAATAAATTATCTTTCAGAGGATAATATTAAGAATTTGAGCTTTGAATACGTTCAAAAATCAGTATCTGATTTGTAAGGGGTTAAAATTGATTAGACATGATAAATTAAAACAGCAAATAAGGATTAAAGGTAAATTATTTATAGATTCTCCCATTCGAATTGGCGGAGCAAGAGAAGAATCTCCTTATCAAATCACTGATTTAGCTATTACCCGAATTAAAACCAAAGATGGAATGGTTCCATATATTCCTGGATCTTCCCTAAAAGGATTGGTTCGTAGTGCTTCAGAAAAGGTGTATAAATCAAAAACTAAAGAGAAAATTACATGCACGCCGACATCCTTTAGAGATTCATGTGGTGGAAATTTTAATTTCAAAAATTTATTGAAACGTAGACCTAATAATGAACAGATTTCTGAGTATATAGAGAGAAATTTTTGCGAAATATGCAAGATTTTCGGAACATCAGGTTTTAAAAGCCATGTATTTTTTACTGATTGTTACCCCATAACAAATGAAACATTTACAATTTCTAAAAAGGCAGGTACCAGCATGAATAGACGATTGGGTGGAACAGACCGTGGAGCTCTCTATAAGACGGAATTTCTAGAACCTGGTTCTGAATTTGGATTCTCATTAACAATGAATAATTTAAGTACAGAACAAATTGGTTTACTATTTTCCGCATTCAAATTAATTAATCAACATCGCTTATTTTTAGGAAGCTTTTCTAGTCGTGGTTTTGGAAAATTTAAAATATTATTTGAAAATATGATTCCTGAAATTGGAGAGGATGTTACCGAAGGAACGAATAGAGTTAAAATTCCAAGCAAGAACGGAAAAGATGCGGAAAAATATACAGAGGAGATTTTAGAAATTTTTATAAATGCATGGGAGCGGATAGTACAATGAGTTATAAGAAATTTAAAGGGAAAAGACCTTTTGATAGGGACAGGGGTCGGAGGACTGGTCCTCCTCGACTAAGGGTTAAATGGATTGAAGTAACTCCAAGAGATAAAATCCTACCAAACTTAAATACTGGTAAGGTATATTTAGAATTTGATGTTTTAAAAGATTTTTACATCATAATAAAGTCGGGAGAATTAAAACTAGAATATGATGAGAATTTAGAGCAAAAAATAATTGATTTGCCAATAGAAAAAATATTTGACCTAGCACCATTAATTGATACAACAAATATTGACGAGCATTTTAGAATTAAAAATCAGCTTGCTATTCCCGGATCTTCATTAAAAGGGACCTTTCGCTCTCGTTTAGAGCTATCTTTTCTTGCACGTGACCTAATGCCATCTTGTTTCATTACTCGATCCGGTGGAAATATCCGATCAGCGGGATGGCGGCATTTAAAAGTCTATAAATATGATAATAATGATATTCCTGAAAGACAACAATGTAGGGATGCAAGTCATGCTTGTTTTGTTTGTAATATATTTGGGACTATGGGGCTTAAATCTAAACTTGCGATTTCTGATGCTATTTTAGAAAATAGCTCATCAATTATTAAAGATTTAAGGGTAAGACACGGAATTTCGCATGAAGAAGTAATTAATCCCGGTAGCAAGTTTAAATTCGATATTTATTTTGAAAATATGTCAGACACCGAACTTGGAGCTCTATTTTACGTTATGAACCTCTCAAATGAAAATCCCATTTTGATTGGATCGCATCGATATGCACTCCAACAATCTAATGGTGAAAAAGTTAAATTTGGGCAAGGAAGAATTAAAACTGCTAAAATTGAATTATATAAGAATATCTTTGATGTTATTAATGAAGATCCGCAAGTTTTTATCAAAAAGTGTGTCGAACAATTCAATCAAAATTATCGGGGTATGATTCGAGAGTTGAGAGAATGGGAGGTTTTACCATGTTAGCTGAAGATTTAAAACAGAAATTAAAAGATTTTGAAATATTCTTCATGGTCGATGAACATTTTGGGACAAAAATAACTCAAGAATTGGATAAATTAGGCACTTTTGGGGTTGCATATAAGACAAACAACAATAAGATTCAAAAAATTGAATGGTTTAAAAACAATGCTCAAGACTATGAAATGAGTGATCCAAAGGAAGAAGAAAAATTTGTCTTTCATGATAGAATTCAAAACATCATTGATGGTAATGAAAAAATTAGGAAATTTAGCGAAAATTTGAGCAATTTTTGGGGGCTTAATAAATGAATATCATTAAGGGTCATTTAATTCCAAAATGGGACGGTAATAAATTTTGCAATGCTGATATAATCGAAAACGAATTACAGATTTTTGAAGATTTTATTATTGAAGTCATTAACCTTATTAAAAATGAATTGGTAAAAGAGATAAAAACTGGCAACGATTTAAAGAAATTTAATGATGCTTTTATGTTTTTGGTTGAAGGTTGTCTCTCAAAAATGCGCAGACAAGTAGCAAGTTTCATGTTATCGTATATATTTTTAAAAGATCCAATTGCATTCGAAGAATTTTTTGATAGAAATGAAGAACTTGCAAAGAAATTCTTAACTATTCCTTCCGATACACGACCTATATTAAATACTTCCTCTCTTTGGGTGCATCTAAAAACTACAAGTGCTTTGGCAGTGTCAAATTATTTGAATGCAACGGCTAAAGAGGGTTTTAATCAAGAAAACTTAGAAAAATTACGATTTGCGTGCTTCTTCCACGATCTTGGCAAACCTTACGAAAGAGAAAGTCATGTTTCGGCCACTATACCTAAGCTTAAGGAGATATTTGAGAATTACATAAGTCCACCTATATTCAATGAGATTATGAATGGAATTAAGCATCATCACGACTCAATTCCTCCCGATTATCCAAATCGAGAATTATATAACCACTTAAGACTTGCAGATCGTTCTTCATCTAATTATGATCGTGCTACTAAAATAGCTATGGAAATTTTACCAAAAATTGATCAAAATTTTTCATGGGTTAAAGACCAAACAAAATTTAATGATTGGAGTGAATGGAAAAAACACGCTGATAAATTATTGGAAATCACTAAAGATTCTGTGGAATTATTTCGAAAGAAGTATGTTCCCGATGAATTAAAAAGCTATGAAAAAACGGATAAACATGAAGGGGCAATCTCTTTAATTATAGGAGATGCAAGGCAAATAAAAGGATTTGTTGATAAATCCAGAAAGTTAAAAGAAATTAAAGGGGGAGCAATAATAATAGATGAGGCATTAACAGTCGGTTATGAAGACGAATCTAAAAAACAATTGATCGGAGTAATATATGCATTATGGAACAATCAAATACCTCCAGAAAACCTTATTTTTTATGGTGGTGGAAATATTGTTCTTTTTGGACCTGCAGCTAATAGCCAAAAATTACAAAAGGTCATGAAAGAGTCATTTGGGAACGCAACCAAACAAGGGGCTATTATGACAACCGCAGATCAATTATTTGATTTAGTAGATTTTGTATTTGGTGGTTTTTATTCCGAACTTCTAGGAAAATTGGCAGAGGTAAAATCCGATTTATGTTTGGAACCAGAAGCTAAAATAATTCAAGGATACAAGAAGGTTTGTTCATCTTGCAATAAGAGAATTGCAAATTTAACAATTCAAGAATATGGAGAAGCTTCAGAAGACATATGCGATTCTTGTATGCAGAAACGGGATAAATCTTATAATATATTATATGGCAAATCCTTTGCAAATATTTGGCAGAATCAAAAATTGACCCTAAAATGGGATATTATCAAAAATAATATTCCAGAATTTATTGCGGGTTGGAGTCAAAAAGATGTAGAAGACGCCGATTCTGGAAAAAGAAAGCAAGCTATGTCTCTTGGAATAATAAAAGCCGATGGAAATGAAATGGGTAAGTTTTTTGGAAATTCTTTAACCATTTCACAACTTGTAGAAAAAAGTATCCTAACTGATATCGCGATGGATACGTGTATTCAAGAAGTACTTGATTTAGTTGAGAAAAGTTACGATAGAGAAGATATTCATTCTAATGAAATGGTTGCAAGAATTAATCTAGGGCAGATATATAGAGGTGGTGATGATTTATTATTATTTTTACCAGGTTGGATTTCAGTTCCTGCTGCGTTAATTTTAATGCGAAAATTCTATGAAGTAATGGGTGGACTGACAACGCTTTCAATTGGTATTATTACACAAAGCCCAAGAGAACCGGTCCGATTCGGGATGGATATAGCGGAACTTTTATTAATTATTGCAAAACAAAGAAGTCGTACTGAACAAAATAAGATAGGATTTTTAGATTTTGAAGATATAAGAGGAGGAAGTTATAGTCAAGATCTATTAAGAGAACACAGACGCATTATGAAGCAAGACACTAATAACCAATATCTTTCTCGCCCATTTGCGATATCAATAGATAGGACTGATGATTTTTCTAAAATATTAAATTTAATGTTTTCAATTGACGGTTCCAATGAAACAGAATTAATCAAAAACATTCACGATGAGCAAAAATTAATGCTAGAAGGTTATAAAAAAGACTCTGTTTTAACGAATTATCGAAATTGTTTGCTTGATATTTTGAGTATATTCGATTACGATTCAGTGGAAAAAGATATGAAAAAAGCTACGACCTATGGTTTATACATGCTCCAAAAAGAAAAGAAGAATACAGATATATATCGAAAAATTACTAAGTCTCTCTCTTTTAGTTTATTAAACAATAAACCATGTAATTTGATTGATACCTATTTCCTAACAAAAATTTTTACAGGGGGTCTTTAATATGAGCGAAAATAATAAATTTATATTAGAGATCGGAATACAAACGGATGAAAAGTTAATAATTGGAACAGGACAGATGGATTTTAGACCTTCAAGATTTCAACAAATTCAAAAAGTAAAAGTTGGAGAAAAATATAAACCCGTTATACCCGCTACATCAATAAAAGGCGTTTTAAGAACGAATGCAATGAAGATCGCTCATTTGTTAGGATTAAAATCTTGTGGAAAAATTAAACCTGAAGATATCACTCAAGCACATAAAAGTACAAATTGCCACGTATGCTCTATTTTCGGAGCACCTAATATACCATCGAAAATTATTGTGGAAGATGCGATTTCTAAAGATAAAGAAATAATATTTGATAAATACACCGGAATAAAATTGAACAGTAAAAGCAGAGTTACTGAGAAAGGCGCACTCTTTCAATATGAAGCGGTGGGAATAGGTCAAAATTTTCAATTTAATATAATATGTGAGGGATTAACTACTGATGAATCAAAATTATTGACCTATGCAATTAGAGAACTACAAATTTACGGCATCGGAAGATATGGGGGCAGTCTTAAAATAACCTCCTTAAATCTAGGAGAATTACCAGATGAAGTAAGAAGTATTGCAAAGGAGGCATTTGAAAATGAATGAAACATTCGCATTGGAATTAAACCTTTCTGCAATTTCGCCGGTTATAGTCACCAACAATCTGCCAATTGGAAATAGCTATATGTCTCTTCAATATATTCCAGCATCCATGTTAAAAGGAGCAATTTTGACAGAATTGAGAAAGAAATTCTGTAATGTTCCTAATATTAATAATTGTGATGAATGTAATAACGATACTTGCTTTTTTAAAGCTAAAGTTCTTGATAAATTGATAGTGAAACCTGGGATTCCAATAGTAGAAAAGTGTAAAAGCCATAAAATATTCAATATAACACCAAGAACTATAGAAAGATGTAAAAATTGCGGAGAATTAGTAGATTCTACTTTGTTATATACAAAAGAGGGAAAAATGAAAGACAGATGTCCAAAATGTGAATATAAACCATTTGCAAAACAATTTGGACCTTATTGCTCTGATTGTAATAAGCCAATAGAAGTCAATAAAGTATTTAAAACAAATATTGCAATCGATCGAGAATTAATGAGTACAATGGAGGGCATGCTTTTCTATTATGAAGCAATTCAACAACATACTACTTTTAAGGCTTTACTTTTTGGCGAAGGTAATGAATTAAAAACTGAAGTAAAAAATTTAGAACGGATTCATGTAGGACGTGGCAAATCCAGAGGTTATGGTGTAATAGTTATTAAATCAGAAGTTCAGAATTGGGATAATGTTATTTCAGATATTATTTCCAAGATAAAGAAGAGTATTGATGAAGCAAAACGCGTAATACTTATTGGTCTAACACCCTTTGCCTCTCTTAAATGGTCATCAGATGGTCTGAAATCTATCCCAAGAATAGATGAATTAAACCTTAATGGAAAAAAAGTAAATTTAGAAAAAGCGATCGGCTCAACAGAGTTTGTATCGGGTTGGGCATTACATACCAATACCCAAAAGCCTAGATTCAAGGCAGGGGCACCTGGTTCTGTCTTTATTTATAAAGCAGATAATATGGATCAGAATTCTATAGAAGATCTAGCTGTCAAGGAATTAAAGGGAGTTGGCGATGAAATTCTAAGACAAAATGGATTTAATATATTTACTATTTGGGGTGTTTAAAATGAGTTCGATACAATTAAAAAAGAGAATTTTCATTGATGGTGAATTAAAAGCCACCACAGCATTTAGAATCGGTGCTACTGAAACTTCAAGTGCGACCTCTGAAAATCCAGTTCTTCTTGTCAACACTATAGATGGAAATAAAGTTCCAATAATCTCCGCTACCTCATTGAAAGGACTATTTCGTTCCGAATTTGAAAGGTTGTGGAATAAAGACAATACTTGTAGCAAAGATACACCAATGCAAGAATTAAAAAATAGAGATGGTGAAATTACTCATTCTTGTTCCGTTTGTAAATTATTTGGATCTCTAATAAAAAAAGGCAAGACTAAATTTTATGATGCAAATTTGTTAGATGAAACCACAAATATTGATAGAAAAACACGCATTGGCATAGATCGAAAATCAAAAACCACTTTGAAAGGTCAATTAGCTTTTGTCCAAACTATTAGCCCGGGTCAAAAATTTCGATTTAAATTAATGATTGAAAATACTGATGAGAAGTCTGAGGAGTTTAAGGTATTATGTTTCATAATATCGGAATTAATGAATGAACGCATTAAAATCGGCGGAATGAAGAGTGCAGGACTTGGTTCATTTACTTTAAATAATCTCAAAATAAAAATTTTTGACTATGAAAAAAACAGAGACATCAATATAGCTGCAAATGAGATGAAATTTCAGGATTTTTATAAGCAAATATCTGGAGGTGCAATTTGAATATGTTAAAAATGGCAGAGCTTGATGTGGAATTAAATTTCTATACTTCAGTCTACTTGGATTATTGGTTAGGGTCTGCTTTTAGGGGTAGTTTTGGAAGATATTTGAAATTTGTATGCTGCACAGCAAAAATTCCTGAATGTATGTGTTGTAATGACAGAAAAGATTGTCTATTCTTCTATATCTACGAAAATACAGATTCTGCAAGGGGTTATTCTTCTCCTGTTAAACCTATTATCTTCATTCCTCCCTTTTTTGGTAGAAAGTTAATGTATTCTAATGGAATGCATTATACACTTAAAATCTTGATGTTTGGAAAGTTTGAAAAATTTCTCCCTTATATTGTCCAAGGGCTAAACTATTTAGGAAGAAGAGGTCTGGGCTCTCTCAGATATGATAACATGAATAGATTCTATGTTGAGAAGATTAATTGCGGATTCTCGGGAAATCTTATTTACAATGGTGATGTAGTTGAGTATGATAAACTAATGCCATTTAAGATTAACAATCTATTACCTTATAAAAGAGATGAACTCATAATCGGTTTCCGAACTCCCTATATAGGAGATGATTTTCCACTCCCTTTCCATAAATTATTGAAAAAGATAAGAAACAGACTTATATTATTTACAAATCAATACGGTAATCAACAAAAAATTCCAAATTTCAAAACAAAAGGTCGAATAATTGACTTTAAACGACATCCTCATTTCTTAAAACGTAAATCTTTGAGGTCAGGAAAACAAACATTTCGGGGCTGTACTGGGATAATAAAATACGAATTGGATGAAATTGATATTGTAGGAAGATGGTTGATAACTGTTGGAACAATTCTTGGTCTTGGTCCAAATTCATCCTTTGGTCTAGGGTTTATTAAACAACTGGATCAATTTAAATTTCCTCTAGAAATTGCATCTACTAATGAAATTGAAATAGTTCAAAGTGTTTAGTAAAAATTTTTAATAATCTTATTGGCCTACTCATAAAATGAGGGTTGAAAAGAAAGTACTCAGTCGACTAGCCAAATATATTTACCGCTAAAAAAGTCGATGTGGATTGGAAGCTAAGACCTTGTACGTTTTGACTCATAAGACTCGTAAAAGAAGGATTGAAATCTAAAGTCTTGTGACTCATTTTTACGTTTGTATTTCAGTTTCAATTGTTAGGTTAAAACTCCTTAATAATTTGTTCCATCATGTTGTGATTTCAGTAATTAAACTCATAAAATGAGGATTGAAAGATATATGTTTAATAGTACCATAGATATCATTGCGTTTCATAATTGGTTTCATTGATTAGACTCATAAAATGAGGATTGAAAGGTTGGACAGTTTTTACATCTGATAGTACTGGTGTGTGTTTCATTGATTAGACTCGTAAAATGAGGATTGAAAAATCCATTCAGCTTTCCATTTGTGAATGTCAATTTAATTCAGTTAATTTACTCGTAAAATGAGGATTGAAATATATATTACAATCATTTTCACAAGATATGCTTCATAGTTTCAGTATATAGACTCGTAAAATGAGGATTGAAAGATCCATTGTTCCCCGATAGCAACAGAAGTAGCAGCGGTTTCATTGTTTAAACTCATAAAAAGAGGATTGAAAGTTACTTGGTTGCCAATCATAATACGCACCCATAACAACGTTTCATTGATTAAACTCATAAAATGAGGATTGAAAGTTTGGCATATAAAATCTTGTATTAGGTTTTATTACTGGTTTTATTGATTAGACTCATAAAATGAGGATTGAAAGGCATATTCTATATTCCTGTTAGCACCATGTGTGTAAGTTTCATTGATTAGACTCGTAAAATGAGGATTGAAAGAAGTAATAGATCCGTTCTTCTTCAAGGTCACCCACAAGTTTCATTGATTAAACTCGTAAAATGAGGATTGAAAGACTAAATTCTTTAACACTGCTCTCGTCCTTACCTCGTTTCATTGATTAAGCTCATAAAATGAGGATTGAAAGTAGGATTCTGTTGATTTTCTAGCTGTTTTTTTGGAATGGTAAAAACTCGTAAGATGAGGATTGAAAGATTGAGAATCCATGTTGTGCTTTGTAAAATCCAGTAACATTTCATTAGTTAAACTCGTAAAATGAGGATTGAAAGATTGTTACATCACCCCGTAAGCTAGTCAATAGGATTATTTCATTAGTTAGACTCATAAAATGAGGATTGAAAGATCATAATATAGTAATCGCCGACTGATGTCTCGTTTTGTTTCATTGATTAAACTCATAAAATGAGGATTCAAAGAATGAGACTATCATTTAAAATAAGAAAATTAAAAAAAAGTTTTAAAGTGTATTAATTTGCGATGGGCTATACACGATAGTCAAGGTTTTAGCAAGTATTATATCCTCTAGTGGCAGATTTTTAAGTCCCAATCCCCCAATACAACAGAATTTTCCATCAGCTCTATTGACTTTGCCGTTTTCTAAATTTAAATAGTAGATTTTTCCATTTATACTATTGATTTTTATTTCTCTATTAACTTGTTTTAAGTGAGGATCTGCTTCTATGATGCTATCTAATAATTCTTTAGCTATTAACTTAACCGTCTTATAATTTTCACGTTCTTCCTGGGATAAATTATCTATGGTTGGCCAGATTTGGTATGGTTTATATGCAATAGTTAAAGATTTAGCAATTATTTGATAAGCCAGAGGTATTTGAAAACATGCGACACTGTGAATCTCGAAAAGTTTTTTATTTTTATAGTATACATCACCAGTAGATAGATCAATACCATATTTCCTTCCGTTTATACTAGAGACCCATAATTTGTTAGAGATTTTTCGTAAATTGGAATCTTTTCTTATTAAGCTTTCTAATAGACCGTTTGCTTTATTATTTATCAATGGTTTTTCGTCTTTTTGATAATCAGAAGCTTGATTTCTCGATTTCTTTTTAGATTTTCTTGATTTTCCTAAGATTTTAAGATTTTTTTTATGATTATTTCGTTTTATTAATTTGTAAGCCTTTTCTTTATTAATTTTTTTTAGATTATTTCCTTTTATTATATAATATAGGGATTCTTTTCTTAGAATATCACCGTTTTTAAAAATCGTTTGATTCGTGACTTTTACAAATTTTGCTCCGTTGAATCTAAAAAAGTTAATAAAATTAGTTAATTTCAATTTATATTTTCATCTAACCTCCACGAATTTTAGGAATTATCATAACTTTTTTAACTAATCCAATAATCTCCCGAAAATCATTTACACTACTGATAATCTTCTGCATTGGTTCGCAATATAATACATGAAGACCATCTAACTTTCTATGAACAAATTCTGTGATTTCATTTACGTCGATCCTATATGTGTTGTGTCCTTTCGGTGAAAGTTCCTTAACTGTTATATATTTCGCCATTTTTTCACCTCCTTTTCGATTCTTAGTCAACACCTCCTTTGAAATTAAATATTGATTTCATCACTTATAAACCTTATTAAATTCAACTAATAAGGTCATTTGGATAGTAATCTATCCCCCTAATTGTAAAAAGTTCTTTAATTTTACTAAATTATTATTAAAAGTATTTGTCTTACAATTTTTTCTTCCTTGTAATTACCATTTTAAAAGCTACAAATTCTTTTTTTAAAAAAAGCAATATTACAATTAAATTACTGAAAAATTAAATGTAAAAATAGTAACACATTCTTGATTTCTTAGATTAATAATATAAAATCTATTTCTTTATTGGAGTTATTTATACTCCTTAAATAGTGATTCATTAGAAAAAATAATTGGCAATATAAATATCTATGTTTTTTTTTTTTTAATTTTTTAATTCTTCAGATTTATATTTCTTGTTAGAATTCCTATTTAAACTTTTAAAAAGTATATGATTAAAGAAGAAAGAATTCAGATTAATTAACTCATTATTTTTCCTAATTCT
>JABXJV010000545.1 GCA_013375355.1 Candidatus Helarchaeota archaeon | reverse complement strand
GATAAGAACCGAAGATTTTTATCATATTTGTATATTTTTTCAATTCTTGTAAGGCTTCATTGCATATTTTATTGTCTCTATGCCCTTCAAAATCTGTGAAAAAGAAGTATTCCCATGGAGTTGTTTTAGAAGGTCTACTTTCTAATTTAGTAAGATTTATGTTTCTTTCAGCAAAGATTTTAAGAGCTTTAACTAATGCACCAGGAACGTGTTTTACCGAAAATGCTATAGACGTTTTATCCTTTCCAGTTTCTGGTACTTGAGACTTTCCAATAACAAAGAAACGAGTATAATTATTTGGTGTATCTTCTATTCCTTTACGTATAATTTTTAAATCATAAATTTTTCCCGCCAATTCAGAACCAATAGCAGCAGCATTTTTAAGTTTACTTACTGTTTCAACTGCATTTGCAGTACTTTTAGTTGTAATCAGTTCTGAATTGGATAGATTCTCTTCTAAATATTTTCTACACTGCGAAAATGGTTGCGGATGGCTATATATCTGGTGAATATCTTTGAATTCAGTTATTTTAGGAGCTATCAAACAAAGAGTAATTCTTTCTATTATTTCACCACAAACCACAATATCTGATTCCAATATTAGGTCTAAAGTCAATCCAATTGAACCTGTAGTTGAGTTTTCAATAGGAACTACACCATAATCGGCTTCTCCAACTCTTACAGATCTAAAAATGTCAGAAATGCTTTTTAATGGAACAAAATTGCAGCTAGGTGAAAAAAACCTTTGGGCTGCTTGTTCAGAAAAAGTCCCTCTAGGGCCTAAAAAAGCAATATTATACGAACAATCTTGAATAATACGGCTAATTGATAAAATCTTTTCAAAAATATTCCTAATATCTTGAAATTGAGCACTTTTATAATTTAATTTAGATAATTTCTCAATAATTTTATTTTCTCTCTCTTTATCAATTATTGGGATTTTGATTTTCTTCTTAATATTACCAATTTCTTTTACCAAAGCTACCCTTTCATCTAATAAAAGAGCAATCTTTTCATTTAACTCATCTATTTTTTTCCTAGCCTTATTTAATTCATCCATTTAATTCCCAATCTAATTATAATTAAAAACTATTTCCTTTTTAGAAATTATTATTTAAAAATTTTTATTAAAAAATCATATACCTTCCTGTAATTCTAACTTTGACATGCAACGAGGACATTTTTCACCTGCGGCTCTTACCCACTTCATTATATGAGATCTATGGGCTGCAGATTTACAGAATTTACAACGTACTAATTCAGGGTCGTCAAACATCACCATTTGATGGCAAATAACACATTTTAATTGTCTTTTTTCTTTTTCGAAAGGTAAGCAGACTAATTCTTTTTTTAATTCATCATATTCTCCAATAAGATCTCCATCAAACACGGCATTTTCAAGGATTTTTTCAACGGTTGAAGTGTCAATATTTAAATCCTTTGCTATATCTTCTATAGATACTCTATCAAACTCGCCAGTATTAGTTACGCACCAATGCAATACTCTATCCCTACTATTCATTAAAGCGGTAATTGGAACTTTTGTTGAAAAACTTTCCATTGCTTGCAGTGCCCGGCTAACATTCATATCAATAAAGGGATCCTCAAATAAATGACCATTTATAAGAAGAGCTACTGCATTAATTACACCATCCCCATTTGATTTTTCAATGAGTCCAGCTAAAAATTCATACATATCCCTAATGATTTCAGTATCAACTCCATCCATTTCTAAAATATATTTAAGTTCATTTATAGCTCCCTCATAGTCAGATTCAGATGCCATACTTTTAGCTCTTTTTACAAATGCCTTCGCTTTCTTGTTCATGGATATAATGTCCAATTAGATCACCCGCTTGAAAAAAAAGACAATTTATGAAAAATAAATATTTCCTTTTTTCTTTCCATACGAATAAAATAGTTTAAAGTAAAGTCTAGGTTAAATATTTCTCAATAATTTAGGTTTATACAGTTAAAGAAAAAATAAATGAGGAGTAATTATTTTGATTCAAATAATAGGAATTAAAGGGATTCCGATTATAAAACCCGGAGATAAAATAGCTGAGATTATTTATAATTCTATACAGAATCAATCCCCTCTTGAAGATGAGGACATAATTGTTATTGCGCAATCAATTATTTCTCGAGCTGAAGGAAGGGTAGTTAATTGGACCAAAATTAATCCAACTCCTGAAGCAATTAAGTTGGGTAAAGAATTAGATAAAGACCCTCGAATAGTCTCACTTATTTTAAATGAATCAGTTTCAATATCTAGAAAAGGCCATGGAAAATTAATTGTTGAATTAGAATCAGGAATAGTTTGTGCTAATGCGGGGATAGATCGTTCAAACTCCGGAGGAATTAATTTAGTTACTCTATTACCAGAGGACCCTGATAAAAGTGCTAAACAAATTAAAGAAAAAATAAAACAATTATCTGGATTAGATATCGGTATAATTATTTCTGATACTCATGGTCGACCATTTAGAAATGGAGCAATAAATGTTGCGCTTGGAATCTCTGGATTTGAAAATGGAATATTAAGTTATGTGGGAAAGAAAGACTTATTTAATTATGAATTAGAATCATCAATAATTAATATTGTAGATGAATTAGCAAGCGCTGCAGAATTAATTATGGGAGAATCCGATGAAGCCATTCCTGTAGTCCTAATTCGAGGTTATAAATATAAAATTGGTAATGATACATCAAAATCATTAATAAGAGAAAAGAAATTTGATTTATTTAGATAAATATCAAATTAATAAATATATCTAGATGAAAAACTTGGAAAAAGCGAGAAAATTAAAGCCATATCCTAAAATTACAGTTGATGCGATAATTTTAGTAAATAAAGATTCCATTATTCTAATAAAAAGGAAAAATCCCCCCTATAAAGACCATTGGGCCATTCCAGGCGGTTTTGTAGAATTAGGAGAAACGCTTGAGAATGCCGTTATGCGTGAAGCAAAAGAAGAAACTGGTCTGGACGTCAAACCTTTAAAAATATTAAATATCTATTCAGATCCCAACCGAGATCCAAGAGGACATACTATTACTGTAGCTTATTTTTGTGAAAAAATTGATGGAACTTTGAAGGCAAATTCAGATGCAAAAGACATAAAAATCGTTAATATTAACTCAATAAAAACAATTGATTTGGCATTTGATCATTTTAAAATTCTAACTGATTTCATTGAATTTTTAAAGGAGGATTAATTTTGGAAGAAGATTTTGATATAAGAGGTCATATTGAACCAATAGAAGAAAAAATTACTAAAAAATTTTATAAATGTAAAGAAACTTGCGATAAATATGCTGCTAAAACAAAAATGGAAGAAAAAAGACTTAAAAGTATTAAAATTATGCCAGGGGTGGAAAAATCCTCAAAGGGAATAGAATTTAAAACAAAATATATTCCATATTTCTACCTTGAAGGGAATTATACTATAGAATACTTACGACGAAATAAATATACGCTACCAATTGATCCTGAAGTTAACGCAATCAAAATTCAAGATAGCGATAGTATTGTTAATTTAGAAAAAATGGTTAGAATCAAATCTAATGAACTAGAACTAAATGTAATTGAAAAATTAAAATTCGAGAATAATGGCGAAATAACATTAGATAAAGATATGAATTCAATCCAGAAAAAAAATATCCCTTATTATAATGAAATTGATGAAAATTCATATAATGAACATGAATCGAGTAAAGAAATTGAGGAATCAAAATACCCACATGCACATTTTATTGAAAAATTAAAAGAACAGATTATTAAACGCCCAAGCGACACTGTGAGAACATTGAAAGAGATTTTTGAAGCAAAATTAAACATTATCCTAAGACCAAATTATGAAGGTATTTTTGAATATAAAGGTAAAATTGTTAAAATGGTCGTAGATGGTGTTACAGGTAAAACCAAAATGGTATAGCTATTCCATCATTTAAATTTATTTTCTTTCCTAAAAAACAAAATTAAAATAGGTTAACAAATTAACATAAAAATATCATATATCATTAGAAATTGATATAAGTGGTGCATAAAATGAAACTAAGAATTTTTATTAAATCTTTTAAACTTGCGTTGCGAACCGGAAAAAGATTTGCAATTTTTGTTATAGTTTATATGTTTTTAGTAGTTTTTACAGCATATAATCTGACTAATTTATTTGGTCCCTCAGTAATGGTTATTCAAGGTCCTTTGGATTGGCTTGGAATAATTGAAAAGAATATCGGACTACAAACCTTTAAACCCACTTTAGAAGTTATTCTATTATTTTTATTAGTTGTAATTGGAACTGTAATAGTGAGTACATTTTATGGTTTTATCGTATCTGGATATAGAAAAAGAGAAGTTGCAACCTTAAGGACAATTGGTTGGGATTCAGGTTCAATTCGAACATTATTTTTAGGAGAGCTACTATTAGTTTTTCTTGTTGCATTTTTACTTGTAATAGAATTTATTTTTCATATTCTAGGAATTATGCACTATATATTTGAAACCACTCATATCCCAGGTTCACAAGGTTTAATTATACCTGGCATTGTTTTAGTTATAACTTTTCTTATTATTTTAGGTTGCCAATTTCTGGGAACGTTTGTGGGACATCGTCGTATGCTTAGGGTAAGCCCAATGGATGCGATGCGTAAAGCAGTATAAGGTGTGTGAATGAATGAGTGAAGAAGAAGTAATAATTTCAGAAAAAGTTACCCATGAATATAGAAGAGGTAAAGATATAACTGTTGCAATTAAAGATATCAATTTGAAAATAAAGAAAGGTGAATTTTTAGTTATAGTAGGACCTTCGGGAAGTGGAAAGTCCACTTTATTGAATGTACTTAGCGGAATGGAAAAACCTACAACCGGAAGAGTCATTCTAGATGGATTAGATACTGGAATGATTGAAGAAGATCTGTTTCCAAAAATTAGGAGAGAAAGAGTCGGGTTTGTGTTTCAAAACTGGAATTTAATTGATGGTCTTTCAGCAATAGAAAATATTGAAGCACCCCTTTGGCCCTCAGATTTTAGTTCTAAAATTATCGAGGAGCGAGCGTTAACTTTACTACGTTTGATTAATCTTATTGAAAGAAAAGACCATCATCCAAAAGAATTAAGCGGAGGAGAGCAACAACGGGTTGCAATAGCAAGGGCTCTAATTAATCAACCAAAAGTGGTTTTTGCTGATGAACCAACAGGGAACTTAGACAGTAAAACCGGTGACGAAATAATTTCATTATTAAAACGTTTAAATGAAGATGAAAATGTTACTATTATTGTAGTCACACACGATGAAAGTCTAATAAAATTCGCTGATAGAGTGATATATCTAAGGGATGGTCAAATAAAAGAAACTAGATAAATCTTTATTTTTTTTTTAATATGCCATAAAAGAGAAATAAAAACTAAGTGCGATCCTTTAATTTTAACCTTGGCATTATATTTAGACTCATTAATTCTTGTAACAATAGTTTAAATGCATAAGATATAGTTACTCTCGAAATTTTTGCTTTATCTCCACATATTGGGCAATAATATTTATATTTATTACGATCATAAACACCAATCATTCCACAATCATCACAAATTAAAACAGTAGTTTTATCTGATTCATCTAATAATCTCTCCTTAAGTAATAAAGCTGCACCGTGTCCAATTAAACAATCGCGTTCCATCTCACCGAACCGCAAACCCCCTTCTCGGGCTCTTCCTTCTGTAGGCTGTCTAGTAAGAATTTGAACTGGTCCTCTTGCGCGAGCATGAATTTTATCTGCTACCATGTGATGAAGTTTTTGGTAATACACCACACCTATAAAAATATCTGCGTCATATTTCTCCCCTGTTGTCCCATTATACATTGGTTCACGCCCATTATAATGAAATCCGAGTCTTTTTAATTCATTATGAAGAGTTCCTGTAGGAACTCCTGAAAAAGCAGTACTATCTATTCTTTTCCCAGTCAAAGATCCTATTTTACCAGCAATTGCTTCAAATATTTGCCCCAATGTCATACGTGAGGGAATAGCGTGGGGATTAATGATTAAGTCAGGCACAATACCATCGGCTGTAAAAGGCATATCCTCTTGAGGAACAATTAGCCCTAACACACCTTTTTGACCATGACGAGATGCAAATTTATCTCCTAGCTCTGGAACTCTTTGATCTCTCACTTTTACTTTTACCAATCTATTCCCATCAATTGTTTCAGTTAAAATAACAGAGTCTACAACACCATTTTCACCATGACGCAAATTTACAGAGGTTTCTCTTCTGATAGGAGCTGGTAATTCGAATTCTCTATATTCTTCTAAGAATCGTGGAGGACTTGTTCTACCTATTAATACTTCACCACCTTTTATTTGAACTTCTGGTTCTATGATTCCATCAGCTCCAAGATGACGATAAGCTTCAGCGACCCTGTATCCTCGGACATTCCTATTGGGGACCTCGAACTTATCTTCTTGACCACCTGGATACTTCTGTTCTTCTGCTTCATAACAGCGGAAAAATGAAGAGCATCCTAAACCACGTTCCTTGGATGCTTTATTAATAATTAGAGCATCTTCTATATTATATCCTTGAAATGAAATGATTGCTATAATGAAATTTTGACCAGCTGGTCTCTTATCGAAGCCTATAGCCTCCATAGCTTTAGTTTTTACAAGTGGAAGCTGAGGATAATGTAATAAATGCCCTCGTGTATCTACCCGTAAATTAAAATTTGCGCTATATAAGCCAAGAGCTTGTTTTGCCATTCCTGCTTCATAAGTGTTACGTGGAGATTGATTATGTTCGGGATACGGAATTACTGAAGCCGTTATTCCAAGGATGGTAGAAGGTGCTATCTCTAAATGAGTGTGCATTTCATTAATTTCAGATTCATCTAAAGCAATATAACAATTTTCTTCTTCTTCAGCATCAAGATATTCGACTATTCCATTAATAATTAAATCAGTCCATTTCCACTCGCCATTTCTTATTTTTTCAAGTATTTCAGGAGATAACTTAGATTTTGCATTTTCGACTATTATAACCGGTCTTCTAGCACGTCCGGCATCACAATTAATCTGAATCTCATTTGTATCTTCATAAAGTGCCATGTTCACTTCATGATCTATTTCGTTCTTTCTCCTCTTTTCTCGAATTTGATCAATTAATTCAACAGGATTGGAATTGATGCCTACTAATCTTCCATTTAAAAATACTTTCGCTCCACTTATTCCTTTCTTTTTCCTAATTTCTTCAATTAATTCTAGTCCTGAATCTAAAAGTAAACTTTCAATTTTGGTCTCATCTGTTCCTACTGAAATGTAAGCCATGAGGGTAAGATTCTTAACTAAACCACAGTTTGGTCCTTCTGGAGTTTCATTTGGGCATATCTTACCCCAATGTGTTGGATGGAGATCCCGTGCCTCAAAATGAGGCTGACTTCTACTTAATGGGGATACAACACGTCTTAAATGGCTCAAAGAGGAAATATAATTAGTACGATCTAATAGTTGCGACACACCCGCCTTTCCTCCTACCCAATTTCCAGTGGCTAAAGCGTGGCGGAGCCGTTCAGTTACAACATCAGCACGAACAGCGGTTCTTATATTAGGACGTTTTCCCCTAACCGTGGTTCTTTCAAGCTGGTATTTAATATCACGACATAAATTCAAGAATGCTACTCTAAAAAGACTTGTTAGCAAATCTCCTGCAAGTTTTAATCTTTTATTTGCATAATGATCCTTATCATCTGGGTCTCTCTTCTCTACAGATAGTTCAAGTAAGCGTTGTGCCATTTGACCCAAATAAAAAGATTTTTTAATGCGATCTTTACTTACCCTTCCTATATGTGGTAATAAATATCTATCCAAAATTTGGCCTGCTCGTCTAAGACGATATTCTCGAGTCTGTCCTACTGCTACTCGTTTTCCAATATAGTCAAGAGCATTTTTTAAGGTATTTTCAGTATCTTTAGGTATATTTATTGGTGAGGCAGCTTCCAAAGTTGGTATTAGTTTTTTATGAATATCAGCATCAGAAGTAATCGACTCTGTAATTTCTTTATCACTAACTAGTCCCAAAGCTCGCATCATAATGGCTAAAGGAACTTTTCCTGGAACTGAAGGAAATGTCACACGTAATGATCCATCTCTTTTACTTTCAAGAGTAACTGGTGCTCGAAAACCATGAGATGTTGAAAATACTTTTGCAACATGTGTTGCAGATACACTCCGACTTGCCTCTTCAATAAGAATTCTATTTGGGGCTAAATCTTCTCGGGTTACTAAGACTCTCTCAGAACCATTTATAATAAAATATCCACCAGGATCCATGGGATCTTCATTAAATTTAGGTAGATCTTCGTCTTTGATATTTTTTAATAAGCAAGCATGTGAACGCAACATGATTGGTAATCTGCCGATGTAAACGTTTTCTGTTTCCCCCTCCACTTCAAGTCCTGTACGTTCATCTTTAAATACCGGGGTCATCTCTAGTTTCAAAGAAGCCGAATAGGTTAAATTTCGTATTCTGGCTTCCATTGGAAAAATAGGTTTCATAGAACCATCAGCTTCTTTTATCGATGGTTCACTAACCGAGATTTTTCCTAATTTAACATAAAATTGGGAAATATCAAACTCAATTTTCTCTACTTCATCAACTATTTGCTGTAATGTATGTTCTATAAAATAATTATAGGAATCTAAATGTTGGCGCACAAGACCTTTCTCTAAAAAGAAAGCCATCATAAGTGGCCAGTTTTCATTTTCACTAACCATCAAAATTTTAACCCTACCATTAAATGAAATTGTCTTTTATGCTTCAATCTTATCTTAATAAACGTTTTCACTTTCTTAAACAGTTAATTTGGAATAAGACATGGAATTATATAAATTTCATGATAAGAATCTAAAAACCAAAACTTGCAAAAGACTAAATTAAAATGAAAAACAAAAGGTTTTAAGTTTTTCGTTTATTCATTATAACACTTAATCTCTATCGTTAAATTAAAAATTTAAAAATTTACATGAATCATTAATAATCTACACATAAAATTCGTTACTAAATTAATTATAAGGCATCAATTTATCTGTGGTTTTTTCATAAACTCTGCTCTTTCAAAACTAGTTGCTACTAATATTAATGGAAAGAAAAACACAATTGCATAGAAAATTATTTGTCCAAAATCACTTTCTTCTCCAACAGGGAGTGGATCTCCAGTTACTAATAACCATGCACCTAGCCAAACTAAATATATGATAGCGTATAAAATATGTAATTTAACAGCATTAATGAATTTCTCTTTATTATTCCAATTTTTCATAGCAAAAATCAATAATATAAAAAATCCAAAAGAAAGCATCAGAATCCCAGTAAATAATAAACTCCAATGAATCGGAGGGGCAGTCCAAGGCTGAAAAGGTTGTTCGAAATTACCTGTAGCCATTATAGCTGTGTATTCTAAAGTATCTGGATGGAATAACCAATCAAGGTGAAAATGAAATAATCCTCCAGCAAGGGTTAATTTATAACAATCAAAATAACTTACGGCAGGTTCATTTAATCTTATAAAATTCGGTATAAATCTTTCATTTTTTTCAAGTTTATAATGAGAAAAAAATGAATTGAAGCTACTAAAAATGAAAAAATAGGCCAACCATAAGCACTATGGACCAGAACAAATGAAGCTCCATCAGCAATCTCTTCTGGAACACCAAAAAGTAATAAAAGTCCAAAAATCAATACCAATAGATCCGGACCTATGTAATTATTTGTTCCAAATATTATTACTCTTCTTAAATCAAATCTATTATTCGTCAAATATAAAATGATTAAGCCTAATCCAAATCCGAATACTACATGAGTAACGCCTGGCAAAAATTAACACCTTTTCCTTTGATTTATTTAACTTACTAATCTTCAACGCAAATTTATGTATTTAGTTAGTTATCTTAAATTTAAAATGTCTATTAAATTACCTTTGGAAAAATAATTTAATTTCTTTATTTAACACTGAAATAAGGAAATTTAAGAAGGATTATTCTATGCCCGATAAAGATATAAAAAAACCTCCAAAAAATTCCATAGAGGCTCAAGGTCTACTAATCAAAGCTTTTTATAAAAAATATGGTGATGAAATATTACCAATAATCGATGATATCTTAGGTCTACAAGGACATGCTCTTGGATTAAAAGTAAGGGAAAAAGTCCAAGATAATAAGTTGTCAACAATCGCGAAATTTTTTGTTAAAAATTGGGATCCAAAACTCGTGAAAGTAATTTCAATTTCAGACAAAAAATTCCATATACAAGGAACAAAATGTCCATTTGGATTAGAAAACACATCTAGAAAACTATGTGAAGCTGTAATGGCAATTGATCGTAAATATTTTTTTACTGCAACTGATGGAAAAACAAAACTAGAGATTCTAAAGACAGTAGCTGCAGGAGATCCCATATGTGATACAGTCTATATGGTTGTAGAAAATAAGGACTAAAATTCAATCTTTCCTTTAATATGAAAATTTTAATATGATTTTTTATTATATTAATAAACGAAAAATTCAAACGTATAGTATAATTCTAACTTAAAATAATAAAATTTGCGTTCGTAGTATAGCCTGGCTAGTACTTCAGCCTGCCACGTTGATGGCCCGGGTTCGAATCCCGGCGAACGCACCAATTTTTAATAAATTGCGTATGTGGTATAGCTTGGTTAGAACAAGGGGCTTCCAACCCCTTAACCCGGGTCCGAATCCCGGCATACGCACCATTTTCTGATTTTTACATGATCCCCATATAAAATATGATTACTTATATGTAGTTACATTTTTTTAATAATATTAGGGTTAAAATCGATGAAAATCCATCATATATTGCCCCTGGAAGTAAAAAAAGGACTAATTGGGGAAATAATAACATATTGTAAATCTCAAAGACAGGCATACCAAAGCGTAAAATAATTGATGTAATTGGAATAATAAGATATCTCTCAATATCTTTAGCTGAATAAGCAAGTAATGCACCCAATAAAATGAAAAAAAATCCCGCCATTTGATAAAAAAGTGGTAAATTGGTTAGTCCAAGGGGTTTTAAAAGTATATCTATAAAAAATATGAACACTACTCCAAAAGCAATTTCTAAATAACCACTGAAAATTATAAAACCTTTTAAAAATCCTTTTTTATCCATTTTATTACCATCAATTTTATGTAATTTAAAGAATTAAAGAGATTATTTTAATATTTTCCATAAAATTTAACTGCTCGTTCAATAGCCCTGCAATTAAATACATTTACTCCCCAGTGCAAGCCATTATCACAAGCAGCTATGTAATTTCCTCCAGGCTTCAATGCTTTAAAGGTTTCTGCAACTGCCCGGTACACTTCTCGTGGCGATTTCGCATATTGCGCTACTTCTACGCAAGATATTCCTCCAATCAAACATAATTTATCCCCATACCTCTCTTTAAGCTCATATAGATTATTACAGTCAGCCTGACATCCGTGGAAACCGTCAATGCCTGTCTCTACTATTGCATCCATAAAGTCCCATGGTTTTTCTTTACGTGACATCTTCATCCTCCCATCTGTATGGAAACAGACCCTTAACCCAAGTTTGTGGGCATGATTTACAAATTTCTTTATTCGAGTTGTATAAATTTTACGATACATTTCAGGAGGTATCATAGGACCATGTGTTGTTGAGCAATCTTCTAACAGAAATACTGCTTTTACTCCTACTTCGGCATAAATTTTAGCTAATTTCATATAGAACTTTAAAATTTCATCCAAAAGATTTAGATAGGGTCCGGTTCCCTTTTTATATTCTTTATATAATTCCGCAAAGAATTTATTTAGATTGCTCAAACCATAAATCTGATGCCATGTTTCAAAAAATCCCAAAACTCCCGGGATTAAAAGTTT
>JABXJV010000544.1 GCA_013375355.1 Candidatus Helarchaeota archaeon | reverse complement strand
CTAATCCCAAATTATCCCAAAATATTGGAAATTGGATTTAAAGGAGTTAAAAAGGAAATAGAAGAAGAATTATCTAAAACAGACTCGAGTAATGTTGAAAAAATCAATCAATTAAAAGCCATGCTTATTTGTTGTGAAACATCCAAAAAATTCGCAGCACGATATTCTAATACAGCGAAGGAGCTAGTTGAAAAAGAAAAAGATGAAAAAAGGAAAAAAGAATTATTAGAAATCTCAAAAAATTGTTTAAAAGTCCCTTGGGAACCAGCCGAAACATTCTGGGAGGCACTTCAGAGTTTATGGTTTACTCATATGTTAGTAATGGCGGATGAATCTTATCCCGGACCTGGTCTTTCATTTGGACGTATTGATCAGTATCTTTATCCATTTTATAAGAGAGATTTGGAAAAGGGAAATATAAGCAAAGAAGAATCAAAAGAAATAATTGAATGTCTCTGGATAAAATGTAATTATGCGTATGACTACCAAGGTAGAGTTGGAAACAATCAAGGAATTAATTCTGGTTTTGGTCAACTAATAACATTATCTGGTATGGGACCAAATGGCGAAGATTTATCAAATGATTTAACATACTTAATGCTTGAAGTTATTGAAGATTTGAATATGTTAGAACCAAAGCCAAATGTGAGATTGCATAAAAATACTCCGGACAAATTACTAGATCGTGTTGTAGAAATGCTTATTCAGGCGCAAGGTGCTCCATTTTTACTGAATTTTGATGAAATTTCTATGAAAGCGTTAAAATTTGCAGGTCTGCCAGAGGAAAAATTATGGGACTATGCACCTGTAGGCTGTCTTGAAAACACACTTCAAGGTTGTGATCGAAGCGGAACAGTTGATGTTAACTTAAACCTTTCAAAAGCTATTGAATTTGTTTTATTTAATGGCGTGGACTTTCAAGCTCAAAATCAGTACGCTCCAGAAACTGGAGATCCGCTTGGGTTTGAGACTTGGCAACAATTTTATGATGCATATATTAAGCAATTAACTTTCACAATTGAAAAAATTATAGAGATTTATAATTTAGGCGATGAAATTAGAGCAACTTACGAACCTACACCGTATCTATCAGTACTTGTTGATGATTGTGCAAAAAAGGGTCTAGATATAACTCAAGGAGGTGCCAAGTATAATTTTATTACGGTTGAAGGTGTAGCTTTTGGGACTGCTATAGATTCCTTACTTGCTGTGAAAAAGTTAGTTTATGAGGACAAAAAAGTCACTCTCGAAGAAATTATAGAAGCTATAAAAGTAAATTATGAAGGAAAGGAACCTTTAAGATTGTTGTTAAGGAATAAGGCTCCAAAATACGGCAATGATGACGATTATGCGGACTCATTAGCCCACGAAGTAAATGAATATTGGACTCATAAAGTTTTTGAATATAAAACTCCCACAAACAAACAATATCGCGCTGGATATCTAAGTTGGAATTACTGGATAATGTATGGTGCAACTCAAACCGCAACACCTGATGGTCGTAAGATGGGAACATATCTATCAAATGGTGTTTGCCCTAGTTCTGGTTGTGATATGTCTGGTCCTACAAGTGTAATTAAAAGTGTAGGAAAAATTGGTTTGGATACAGTTCCTAATGGTGGTTCTCACACTATGAGTTTCAACCCGATGATGTTGAGAGATAAAGCAGATGTTGAGAAATTCAAAGCTCTTTTAAGAACCTATATTGATATTGGTGGAAGTTGCCTTCAAGTTAATATGATAGATGCCGACACACTAAAGGAAGCGAAAAAACATCCCCAAGATTATAAAAATCTATTAGTTCGAGTTACAGGATACAATGCATATTTTGTTACTGTAGGATCTCTATTACAAGACGAAATTATCTCTAGAATATCCCATGAGGTTTAAGGTGAAAATATGACAACAGCAATTCATATTACTGATCATTTAGCAGATGAAGATATTCCTCAATTTTTACCCGATATGATGATTAAAATTCTAGCCACCATTGACGAAAATCAAAAACCTAATCTAGTTTTTATAAATTCTTTCGAAGCTAAAGATAATAAAACATTAATGTTTGCTGAATTCATCTATGGGAAATCGAAAAAAAATCTAGAGAAGAATATTAAGTGTGCTGTAAATTTTTTGACCCTTGATAACAATAATTGGATTGTAAAAGGTGACTTTACACATTGGGAATATGAAGGTAAAAATTATGAATATTTTAACCTAAAACCTTTATTTAAGAATAATGCATATACTGGAATTACGCGTGTAGGTCTTATAGACGTGAAAAAAGTTATTGCACCGAATACTGCAGTAAAAACCGATAGAAAAATCGCAAAAATAATTAAAAATTTTGTGAAAGAAGGAAAAGCTGATAGCAATAAGCCAAATATCATGCCAACTATGGTAGAAAAAATATTTAAAGCCAAATCTAACCTGAAATTTATTTCATACATTGATGAAGATGGATATCCGATGATAATTCCTACAATGGAGCTTCTACCTGTAAATCGAAATCGACTGGTTTTTACTCCTTCTATTCTCCAAGATGCATTTTTAAAAATAAAACCTGGGACTTTCATGGCTTGTTATGGCATGAGTCTGGAAATAATGATGTATTTGGTAAGGGGTACGTTTCAAGGAATCCAAGAATATGGGGGAATCTCAATCGGAACTCTCGATATAGAGGAAGTATATTGTTCGATGGCTCCAAAAGCTGGGGATAGAATAGTTTAATTCTTATTAATAATTTTTTCTCTAAAAATCCCTTCCAATCTCTTTCGATTTATTATTTTCCAGCCCATGCAACTATTGATAGGACATGCACCATATTTTAAATTTCATCATTTATTCTTTTTTTATTTTAAAAAGCTCCGAAATTAATCCATAATAAACTTTCCTATCTTTTTTTATTTTATAATGTTAATTTTAGCTGCTAATAAAAGAAAATATTTGAAAATATTTGTTCATTCAAGCCTTAAGGTGTAAAAACCCATATCAAAGACCCAAGCGAATAGCGCAAAAACATAGACCCACTCCCAGAATCTTGATAATGCCATTTTTGGTTCTGTAGACACAATAAGACTTACAAGGTCTGCGCCTTGAAGTAGATGGGGTAAAAATGTTATTAAAAATATTAGTCCCGTACCTACTACAATTAAACCAAATAATGGATGTATTTTTGAAATTTCTAAATCAGTAAGCATTGCAAGACTGAAAAAGAAAACCATTATTAATCCTCCAGCGAAGAATGCTGCAGCACTAAAAGTATGTATAACGGATTGAGTTTTTAAGTCAAAAAAAGCAACTCCTAAAAGTCCAATGAGTGTAATCAATCCAGATCCAATGGCAAAAAATAATAATAATGAATTCAAGTCTCTAGAAACAAATATTTTCACTAAGTATACAATAAAAGGTATCGTAATAATACTCAAAATAATTAATCCTACTGAAAAAATGATATTAGAACCATTTGGTGATTGATATAAGTTAGTCCAAGCACCACCTAAATTACTTATCCAATGCGAAAAGATAGTAAATGATTCTACCATGGAATATAAAAATGAAGCAATTGAAATGGTTGCTACTCCAGTAATCGCCACCAAGATGCCAAAATAACCTACGTTTACTTTATCAAAGATTGGGCCAAATTTTTCTGTAATTTTCTCTAAAAATTCCTTTAAACCCATTTTTTCTCACTATTTTAATTTATTATTGATACAATGTATTTTAATTTTATAATAATTTGAAGATAATAGTTGTTAATGACTTAAATTAAATTTTTTATCATATCTGTTTTGGGAAAAAAATAATTTATTAGGTAATAGGAATGAATGAAGAAAATATTTTCCGTATTTCAAACGAAACAAACATAGAAAACTGGTATGAATCCCTTAAATCTTATACAATGAATACTATTTTTTTCCCAATGTCAATCGAATTGGCCAATGCATTTGTACATTATTATCAACAGGCAAAAGAAGAAGGAGGAGTTACTCTCAAGGAGGAACAGTTATTAAGAAAAAATGAAAAACGCATTGATGGCATTATAAATGGTTTTAAAGACCCAAAAAAAGGTGCATTCGTTCGATTATCAACTCGCAGTCCTAAAGACTCACGTATTGCTCGAAAAAAGAGTGATAAAATATTTCAAGAAGAATTGAAAAAAGGTAAAGGGGATGAAAATTCTAGATTAATTGCTATTGTTAAATCCTCAATTCTCGGGCTAAATGTAATTTCGGGGAAAGAAGCCATGGAACTCCTTCTTGATAGCCAAAGAGTATATGATGACCTTGAAACTGCTTTACAATTTTCAAAAACTAAGGGATTTTCACAAAAAATTTTCGTAAGAGAATGGATTGATATACCTATCGATATGGAATTTAGGGGTTTTGTTTATAAAAAAGAATTAAATGCTATTTCTCAGTATTATCATTACCTGCTCTTTCCAGACTTACCAAAACAAGTCCCAATAATTGAAAAGAGAATTAAAAATTTCTATAATTCTATAAAAGACAAAATTACTCTAGAATCTTTCATTATAGATTTCGCAGTTTTAAAAGATCGTGTAATTTTTATCGAATTAAATCCATTTTTCCTTGGAACAGACCCTTGTTTATTTTCATGGAAGACTGACCGAAAAATCTTCGAAGAAGGACCGTTTGAGTTTAGAATTAGAACTGAGCCAGTTTCTAAAAAAGATCAATTTTCACTCTGAAATCGTATGAAAAAACAATAAAATTAGAAAAATAGAAAAGAAAAAAAGAAGTTTATGGATTAATAGATTCCTTCCACACAATTAGCTATTCCTACGCCACCGCCACCACACATCATCTGTAGACCATATTTCTTTTTATTATTATGCAAATAATGGCACATCTCAGTAAAGTAAATTACACCCGATGCTCCGATTGGATGCCCGATACCAATTGCGCCTCCTGTCGGATTTATTCTGGGATCATCGAAATCGTATTTTAGATCAACTGAAAATGCAAGGCATGGGGAAGCAAAAGCTTCATTAGGTTCAATACAGTCCAGATCATCAACCGTTATTCCAGCACGCTTTAATGCTCTTATTGAAGCGGGAATGGGTGCTAATAACATTATTTTTGGTTCGCCACCTGCAACTGCTGTAGAAAGTACTCTTGCTATAGGTTTGAGCCCGAGAGATTCTGCTTTTTCCTCCGACATCAAGAGAGTTGCAGCAGCTCCATCTACAATTTGTGATGAATTTCCAGCTGTTACCCGTCCACCCTTTCTTTGTGAACGGAAAACAGGTTTCAGTTGGCATAGTTTTTCCCAAGCAACTTCAGGATTATCCACATAAATCGGTCGAACCGTTTGATCATATTTTACTGTTACTTCCTCTTTTTTTTGTTTTCCTGTTGCTTCATCTTTAATAGGTTGCATTTTTTCATCCGTATATTTTTTTATATAAGTGACTGGCATAACTCTTTTGAAGTATTCCTCTTCGTTACGCATTGCTTTTGTTGCTTTTTGGTGACTCCACATACCGAACTTGTCCATTTGTTCTCTAGTAAAGCCATACCTATCACAAATCATTTCAGCACTTTCACCTTGTGGAACCATTTCTCCCATTACATTGGCAATTAGAGGAGAGAAAATTGGTCCAGGATAATTTTTTACGCTATTGCAAATCTGGAACGTTATGCCCATGGCGTAGTGAGTCATAGACTCAACACCAGCTGCAATCATCATATCTCCATCACCGACTTTTATTGCGTTAGTACATGTATTTACGGCTTGCAAGCCTGCATTACAGTAGCGGTCGACAGTAGCCCCTGCTATCTCCTCAGGCAAACCTGCCAGCAATACTGCGATCCTACCAATGTTACCACCTTGTTCTCCAATTTGTGATAAACAACCGACATGGCAATCTTCAATCTCCTTAGGGTCAAAATCGGGGCATCGAGCCTTGGTTCTCTCAACAACTTGTCGGAGAACAGTAATTAACATATCTTGTGCTGAACATTCTCTAAATGCACCCCCAAGTTTCTTCATCTGTTTTCTACTTGATTTTCCAATGGGTGTTCTAACAGCTTCTACCACAACACATTCTTTTAATTTTGCCATTTTAATCAACTTTTTTTATTAAGTTGAACTTACAAGAATTTATGTAATAATAATTCTTTTTGTCAATTTTACGACACATTGTTAGGATCTAAAATCTTGGAACATCTGGGAAAGGATATCTTGATTTTTTAAGCAGCTTGACTATTTTGAAACGATTAAATTTTCAATATTTAATATTTTGAAAATAATAGAACTGATCTTAGTCCTTCGTATTGTTCATATTTAAAATTAAAATTGTAATATTCTCAAATTTCAATAATTTTTTATTTCATATTTTTCTTAAGAGATATTAGAACAATTTTCTTTTTTGATAAATATGGAAATTATTACCCAGAAACCAGTTTATGATAAATTAGATCTTCGACATATAATAAATCTATTTGGGAATGATGATTATTATTTGAAAAGAGATATTCTTAAAAATATTACAGCAGAAGAAAATCAAAAAATAGTTATTCCCTATTTAATAGATGCATTAAAACATCCAAATCATAAAATTAGATTCTGGGCAATAATAGCTTTAGGAGTTATTAAAGATCCTTTAACTCTTGATATATTAATTTCAGCATACCGTGATAAAAATCCAAAAGTTCGTCGAATTTTAATTGAAACTTTGTTGTTATTTGAGGACCCTAAAATAATTCCGATTCTTATTAGAGCCCTAAATGATGATGATATAGGAGTTAAAAGATATGCAGCTGAAGGACTTGGAGAATTTCATATCGTTGAAGCTGTTTTACCTTTGTTTAAACATCTTTTTGACTTAGATACACGAGTCAGATGTGAAGTTGTAAATTCGTTGAAAAAGATTGATGAGATTTTTGCTATAATTATAACTCCAAATTTAGTTTCCGAACTTTTTTTTATGAGAAATTTATTTAGATGCAGAACTATTATTTATAAAAAAATATCTGAATATTTTTCAAAGTTAGAACAGTATCCAGAAATAATTTCCATGACAAAAAGATATCTAGAGGAATTTCTCCCAATTTATAACGAAATTCATAAGCCCAAACCCATTAAACTGTATAATTTTAAACTTGGAAAGTTTCGTAATAGAGCCCGATATACCTCAAAAAATTGGTCAATACGCCTTTTAGAGGAAGAAGAAAAATTAGAAAAACTGCTTGCATTTCACGATCATATTAAAACTAATTTTTCTTTAGTTAGAGCAGAATTTGATAATTCAAATTCCCGAAAGGTATATTGTACCGTTCGCTTCTTTCCTCCTAATGCAAGATCGCCTGAACTTATTAACTTTCAAATCCGAATGCCCTTAAAATATCCTAAGAGTCCTCCTAAAGCTTGTAGTTTTTCACTTTACAAATTTATTGAGCACCATCATGATGTTCGTCGATGGGATGATGAGGATCCAGACTTTAAGGGATTTAGATTTGCCTGTTTTGGAAAATTAGAGTCCAGATGGCAAAGTGATGGATCAATGGGAATTGCACATTACATCCAGTTGCTTTGCTATTATGCAGCATTCGATCATTTTTCTTTTAAACTTTAAGATTTCAAATTTGCTTTTATTCATTTAATTTATGAAAGATCCCAGACATTTTTTTATAAATTTTAGTAAATTGTTTAAAAATTGAGTTATAAACTGTTAAATTTGCTTCATTTGGGGAATACACTTTTTCAATTTTGATTAATTTCTCCAATTCCTCAAAATTCTTACAAAAATCAAGACCTATTAAAGCCAATAAAGCTGCTCCTTTGGCACCGGCATGTAATGGCTCATTAGGAACTCGGACTTTTTTATTAAGAACATCAGCAAAGATTTGGCACCAGACAGGACTTTTTACACCACCTCCAATTACATTAATTTCTGTAACACTGCCACATAATTTTTCAATACCTTGTAACGCCCATCTAGTATTATATACCACTCCCTCCATAACACTTCTAACAAAATCCTTTCTTTTATGAGTTAAACTTAGATTAATAAAGCCACCTCTTACCTTATCATCTAAAATTGGACTTCGTTCTCCATAAATCCAAGGTAAAAAGATTAAACTATTAGCTCCAGGAACACTTTCAGAAGCAATTTTATCTAATTCCTGATATGTTTGATTATTTCCTAACTCTGTTTGAAACCATTTATAACAAGCACCAGCACTTTCTTGTTCGGATATTAAAAGATAATGGGATGGATTAGCACTACATATAGAACCTATAAAATATTCAAGGGAAGCATCTCTTTTTGAAATATGGGCAGTAATCCAACCGGATGATCCGATATAAATATGGGGCTTATTTTCTCTAATGGCACCAGATCCTATCGCAGCACATGCTGCATCTCCAGCTCCGTTTATGACAGATGTACCACTCCTTAAATTTAATTCATTCGCTGCTTTTTCAGTTAATTCACCTACAATATCTGTTGATTTCATGATTTTGGATAGTTTATCTATGGGTAGATTGATGGCGTTACAAATTTCTTCAGACCACTTTAGTTTATCTTTTCGAGTATCAAATAGAACACTAACCGAAGCACAAGATTGGTCAGTGATGAATTTATTTGTACATTTATGAATTAGAAAATCCTTACTGTCGATTATTTTATGGGCTTTTTCATATAAACGAGGTTCATGATTCATAAACCAGACAATTTTTGATATTATATCCTTTGGTCCTGGTAGTAGGCCTGTTATTTCAAAAATAGTGTTTAAATCAATTTTTTCCATTATTTCATCTGGTTCTTTCTTAGCTCTTGCATCTAACCAAATTATTGCATTTCTTACTGGATTTCCTAGCTCATCTACAGGCAGAGTTCCTACCATTTGAACACTGAATGAAATAGCCTCAATTGCATTTGATGGAATTTTTGTTTTATCAAGCACTTCTCTTGTGGTTTTAATAACTGCATTCCACCATTCGTTAGGCTTCTGTTCTGCCCAGGACTCTTGAGGGTGATAAAGCTCATATTCTTCAAAGCTTGAATTAATAATTTTTCCTTCTAAATTTATTAAAGACGCCTTTGTTCCTCCTGTTCCCACATCGTGTGAAAGAATATATTTTTCGCTCATAAGCTTTCCCTTACTTAATTTTTCAACTTTCAAATATAAAAATTAAATTTCTTCTCTCTCTATTCATAGCTTGTATCTTTATAATAAAAGATTTTATAAGATTTTTAAATAGAAATAAATCTGTGATAATTTATGTTAGATGAGCCTAAAGATTTTGAATTAAAAATTTTATCTAAAATAAATTCAATTGATTCGAAATATGCAGAAATAATTTTACGGCTTATGGGTTATTTCGGTAACATTTTTTTCTGGTTTTTAGCGGTTGGCTTTTTTGCCTTGTTAGGTGCTCAGACGTCTAATATTCTAATAAAATTTGGCTTAGGCTTAGAGCCATTTAAATTATCTGTATTATTAGGACTTGGAATGCTAATTGATTTAATTGCATCCAATATTTTACAATATTTATTTAAAAGAAAAAGACCTTTCCAAACACTTAATGTTAAGGAAGGACAATTAATAGTTCGTAGCTGGGAAATTACTCCCTCCTTTCCTTCAGCCCATGTTCATAGGGCATTTCTTGGAGTCACTTTATTGATCTGGGGCGGTCTTGAATGGGTATTTTTTTTATACATATTTGCTTGTATAGTCGGAATCAGTAGAATTTTTTTAGGAGCTCATTATCCACTTGATGTTATTTTTGGAGCTATTTTTGGTATTTTAATCTCTACAATTTATTATTTCATTACCCCTCCATTAATAAATTGGGGTGGGGCGACAGCTGCATTAATTATAACATCTTTAGACTTTATTATAATAATTCTTGGTTCAGCTTTAAGTTTAATAATAATGTGGATTGGATTTTATTTCTGGGTACGTATTCGGAAAAAATATAAAAAAGAAATGATGGCAAAATATGGATTAGATTTTTAAGTAGTACTATACATTGAGATAAATCATTTTTAATACAAATTTATCTCTTTGGGTCTACACTTCTGAGACAAGATATGCTTCCCTAAACTACTTCAAGCTAATATATAACTAGCTCTATTTATATCAAAAAATTTTTTCATATTTATAAGAAATTTTAGTCAGATTATTAAATCAACAAATTAAATATATAATAGAATAAACTATGTCACGCAAAGTAGCAATCTATCTTGACACATCAATTCTAAATGCAATATTCAAAGAACCTGAGCAACGTAAATTATTAACAAAGACGTTTTTCAAAAAAGTCCTACCAAAATTTGAAATTTATATATCGGACTTGGTCCAAGCTGAAATAGAAGCTGCACCAGATGATACATTAAGAGAACAACTACTTAATTCAATTAAAGATTTTAAAGTTCTTAAAATTTCTACCGAAGCTGAAGAAATTGCAACAGAATATATGAAGTTCCTTAAAATACCAAGGGGAGATGCGCTTCATATTGGCATTGCATCAATTGAAGGGATGGATTATCTCGTAACTTGGAATATGAACCATATTGCAAAAGAGAATACAAGAAGAATCGTAGACAATATTAATTTTTTAAATGGAATTCACAGAATTTATATTGTGACTCCAAGAGATTTTATGGATTAGATGTAAAATGATTACAATAGAAGAAAAGGAAAAAATTTGGAATTCAGTATCCATTGAATTCTCAGATGATGAAATGTTAAGGGATTTGCATTTTATAAGAGAGTTAATGGAAATTATTAGGAGAGATATTGATAAACCAAAATCTATTAAGGAGATTGGCATATTAGTGAGAGAAGAATTTAAAAAATGGCTAGAAATCCATCCAGAGTATGTTGCTTGTAAATAATATTTTCAAAGAAATTCTGTCATTAACTCATTTAATTGAAAGAGTGGATAAAAAATATAAAATAAGAAGCTTGAGAAATTGTTTATTAAAAATTGCATTAGAAAAACCTATCAAATTAATAAAAAACCAATTTAAAAAGTGTTATAAAAATGACTAATGTAAGATTTGGCATAGATATGAGTTTAGAAAGTTATACTTCGAAAAAGTGGGAACGCTATAGGGACTTTATGAAGGGAATTAACGAAGATATCTGGGACTCTATATGGTTAGGAGATCATTTAGGTGGAATCCCTCCTACTTCTCCATATCGTAATTATAATGTTTGGTTAATATTCCCAATTTTAGCAGAATTAAAATCAAAAGTCCATTTTGGAACAGCAGTTACAGATCCACATAGATATCTTCCACAAGTCATGGCACAAATAGTTATGACACTTGATCATATCTCAAATGGGAGATTTATATTCGGAATAGGACCGGGAGAGGCATGGAACCTTGATAGTTATGGCATCGATAAAAGAAAACCAGTTTCAAAAATGAAAGAGTTCATAATGGTACTAAAGACACTTTGGGGAGCTGGTGGAAAAAAAGCGAGTTTTGATGGGGAATTTTTTAAATTCAAAGATGCTATTTTGCGACCAAAGATTATTCAAGAATCAATTCCAATTTGGATTGCGGCTAATGGTCCCAGAACTAGAAAGTTAACGGGGGAAATTGCAGATGGATGGATTCCTTATTCCTTTAGTCCTGATACTTATAAAAAAGAAATGGAGGAGGTAAAAGATAGTCTTCGGACAAATAACAGGAATTTAGAAGAGTTTACATTTGGTTATTGGAATTGGATTTATATTAATGAAAATGAAACTGCACTAGATGGTTATACTGCGGAAAAAAAATTAACTTTGGCACTTCAACACCCTTATTCTCTAAAACATTTAGGATTCTGGAAAGAAGAAAAAAGAGATTTGTATGCAAAGTTAGGTTTCAATCCAGATACCTTAAATCCGTTGAAGTATAATAGTATAGACAACATAGATTTTAACATTGTAAATCAAATAGTAAGTGATATTCCAAATGATTTTATACGTAATTCTGCATTAATGGGCACTAAAGAAGAAATAATTAAAAAATTAGAGAATTTAATTAAAGCTGGGGTACAAAACTTCGTATTTATGATAGATAATGATCTTAAAAAGAAACCAAAACCTTTTACATGGGAACATGTTTTTCAAATTTTAACTGATGAAATAATACCTCATTTAAAAGAGAATTACTAAAGAACAACCTTTTTTTTTACATTAAGTGGGATAAGATTTATTATATTCTACTGGAGAGGTATATTTTTTATCTGAAGGAAATAAGTTAATTTTCATTAATTTTGTATCGAAAATGTAAAATTTTTTAACAAGATAACTGTATTTCGTTTATCTCCAATATGTTTATATATCGCGAGAAAAGATTTGTTCTTGATTTCACACTGGAAAAAGTAATTATAAATTTAAAAATGGAGCAGAGAAATTAATGAAAATAAACAAATTGAAATTTTTAGTATTTGCACAGATTTTTTTACTTTCAACAATAATACTGACCGATTTTTCTCATAGATCAAATTATTTCCCAGTTTGGAAACATACACAACAAGCTTCACTGATTTCTATAAAATCAAAATGGTTAATATGGGATAACAATGGAACTACAATCTGTACTGCAGCCAATGCCCAACAATACGTTCAACTTTGCAGCGATGGTGCGGGAGGCGCAATCATATCTTGGAAAGATGAGAGAACTGATGCTGGTGATATTTACGCGCAGAGAATCAATTCCAGCGGAGGGGTGGAATGGACGGCTAATGGAACTGCAATCTGCACGGCTGCCAATGCCCAAGAATATGTTCAACTTTGCAGCGATGGTGTGGGCGGCGCAATCATTACCTGGGCTGATCGGAGGGTTGATGGAACTTTTACAGATATTTACGTACAGAGAGTCAATTCCAGCGGAGGGGTGGAATGGACGGGTAATGGTACGGTAATCAGCGACGAACCGGGTTATCAAATAGGGCATCAACTTTGCAGCGATGGTGCGGGAGGCGCAATCGTCACGTGGGAAGATAATACTGATATTTACGCTCAAAGGGTCAATTCCAGCGGAGGGGTTGAATGGGCGGCTAATGGAATTGCAATCTGCACGCCATTCGATTTCCAAAGACTGCCTCAACTTTGCAGCGATGGTGCGGGTGGCGCAATCATTACGTGGCAAGATGAGAGAACTGATGCTGGTGATATTTACGCGCAGAGAATCAATTCCAGCGGAGGGGTGGAATG